>JAPOQQ010000054.1 GCA_026710625.1 Candidatus Dadabacteria bacterium
AAGATCCAGAGGTTCTGAGTCAGGAATTCTCGATACGGGGCTTAGGATAAGATCCGAGCAGCCCAAAAGATGCGGAAACGCCTCATCCGTCCTCCTGCCCGAGAACTTCTCAGACGTAAGCACCCTCAGATCAACGTTAGGGTGGCGCGCCAGAAGGGAAAGAAGCTGCTGGCCGACATAACCCGTAACTCCCAGAATTGCCGTCTTGAGTCTCATCTTCTCTTGGGAAACCAAGCTGTTCGTCGCAAATCCGTCTTAATTAATATGGGACTTAGGGAATTATGTATTTCAGTTGACACATCCATACACTGTTCTTGGCCGAACAGGCCCTACATCAGCCTGCCTCTCTCTCATCCTTCCGGCCATGCGGGTTACATTCCCGCCCGCAATCGTGAGTCCACGATGAAGGATATTTATCGCAGCGTTTACGTCCCTGTCCGCTTCATAACCACATGAACATCTGTGAACACGCACAGAGAGAGACTTCTTTACCGTTGCTCCGCAGTTTGAGCATTCCTGCGAGGTTCCCCCGGGGTCCACTTCCACCATCTTGCCGCCAGCACTCTCGGCCTTCTCGTCAAGCAGGGTAATGAACTTGCCCCAAGTCTGCTCCTGTATGCTCTTTGCCAGGTTTGTGTTGCGAAGCATGTTCTTTGTCTTTAGTTTCTCTACCGCTATAAAGTCGTACATCCTCGCTATCTCTGCAGTCAGTCTGTGGAGATAGTCTCTTTCCTTGTCCGATACTCTCTGCCATTCCTTTGCAAGCAGGGATACGGCTTTACGCCAGTTGTTGCTTCCCTTCACCTTGCGGGACACGGACCTCTGCAAGCGTATGATCTTCTTTCTGTCTATCTCCCGCTTCTCCACGGTCTCCCCGTCGCTAAGCGTCAGACGCTTCGATATCCCCATGTCTATCCCTACGGGGTTGCTGAGTGGTTTTGCCTCGGGAGTCGGCAGTTCATACGATAACGCTACTTCCGTACGCACAGGCTTTCTGGTAATTCTGATTGCCTTGAGCAGATTATTAGGCGGGAGTTCCCGGGATGGTCTTACCTCAATGCGGGGCAATCCCTTGATCTTGAGGACCAGCTTATCACCCTGCTTCTTGAGCATACGCCAGCACTGGTCGTTTATCTCTATGGTTCGCCAGCGTCTCCGGTTCTTCCAACGGGGGAATCCGGCTTTCTCTTTTGCTTTCACCCGGCGGAAAAACGACTTGTACGCCTTGTCAAGCCTCGACAGCACGCCTCGGAACACGATACTGGATACAGCCTCGTACTCGGGCAAATCTGCCCTGACCTGTACAAGTTCCTTGTACTGGTCATAGAGACTGCGGCTTTCGCCTGTCTTTCTGTAACAGTCAATGCGGGATTCCAGTCCTGCATTGTACAACTCGGCGCTCATCCCAAATATCTGAGACAGCGTCTCATGCCCCGACTTGGACAACTTCACTCTGCACTTGTAAGTCCTTATCATTACTATATTATACTCGATTTATCAGCCGTTTAAATTGCCTGTCAACTTAAATACATAATTCCCTTTTAAAACCAGCGACCAGGTATCCGTAACGCACGGAGGTTATTGCTACCGTTGCTCCCTTCCGGGCCTGGCGGGGTTCGCAAGCCCCAGTCGTACGGGCCCGGCCACTGGATTTGTTCTCCAAACAGATGAACCGTCGCAACTCGGTAGCTAATCACTCTACACAAAAACGGGTTTTTTAGAAATGCGCGCTCGTGAATTTCGTTTTATATCAGGGGGGAAATGGTGCGATGTGCCAGTTGGCGGGATTTTCCCCGCAGCGCTTTTTCATCTAGTTTTTTTATTTCCCTGCAAGGCTTCACTTGCATTAAACGAAAGATAAATAAGATTTTAATAAATTATCTGTACTTAAAATCATGGGATATGCTATAAGTAAAAATCAGAATTGGTTGGAGGTAAAAGCACATGCATGTAAAAAAGATCGACGATATAGAAAGCGAGGTCTTGGAGTCGGCCAACGGCGTTTCAAGACAGATGCTGATAGGACCCGAGGAGGGCCCGAATTTCTCTATGAGAAAACTTGTCATTGAACCCGGGGGCGGTATTCCCGCTCATACAAGTGGCGCCGAGCATGAGCAGTATGTTCTTGGCGGCACGGCCAGGGTTGGAATCGGGGATCAGGTTTACGAGATCGCAAAGGGCGACGTGGTTTTCATCCCCGCCGGAGAGCCGCACTGGTATGAAGCTTACGGAGAAGAGCCTTTTGAGCTTCTGTCGGTTTTGCCGAATAAAGACAACGAGATGATTTTCGCAGAATAGCCGCGCCGAAAATCGGCAAGTGGTATTGTAAACTTGTCCAGGCGGCTACCACTGCCACTGAATATTTGTGAAATGATCAGCCTTTTCTGTGTTATAATGTAAACATGTACGTAAAAAAGGTTAAAGAAGTCGAAAGCACGATTATCGGAGCAGGGCAGGGTACTTCTAGGCAGGTTCTTATCAGCCCGGAGGAAGGTCCGAACTTCGCGATGAGAAAATTTGTTATGCAGCCTGGAGGCGATATCCCGGCTCATACCAATGCCGTTGAGCATGAGCAGTATGTGCTTGGTGGCAGGGCAAAAATTGGAATCGGAGACGATGTGTATAACGTCGAGAAGGATGACGTAGTTTTTATTCCTGCCGGCGTGCCACACTGGTATGAAGTTGATGGTGACGAGCCTTTTGAGTTTCTGTGTCTCGTGCCGAATCTTGAAGACAAGATAGAGCTTATTAAATAATTGTGCTTGGTGCTAGGTAACCATGGCGGAGGGAGTGACGGTTCACCCTAGTTTTTTGTAGCGTCCTCGGAGATCCTTCATATTTTTCTTTTTACTGATCCGGCAGCATATCAGGACTGTCAATGAGTATAACTTCCGAACCTCTTTTTTTCGCCTTTTCACAAATCAATGATGTAATCTCCTCATACTCTGCTTCTGTAAACTGCTGGGCCTCAACTTGGACCGGTCTTCCTTCACTTAGCTTTGCCAACTCAAGCAGCGTCTCCCCCGCTCCCTCTCTGTCTAGCAAAACATACAGGGCAGGTTTTTTCCTTTCAGGGATTGTATAAGTCACCAGAAAAACAGTCATAGTCATGGTTTTCTCCATCCAGATAAAAACCCAAAGTAAATGTCGGAAGGGTGGCAATTCGCTTTATCTGTCAAAAGTTGGCCCCTCCGGTTCTTAAATACTCTTATCCGCTGTTAGTTGAAAAGACCCGCCCTTACGGTCCCCCCAATACAATACCTGTTCCGGGGAAACGTACGTAATCTTTGAGGACCGATGCAAAAAACATATCTATAAAAAGACGTGCCATGATGATCATGATACGTGTTTTGTGGAACGGAGGAAAAGGAAGTGAGATTGCTTCTACTGGCTTTGCTCTTCTCGTTGGCGGGATGTGATTGGGAGTGGTCACGGGAAGACGAGTGCGATCGAGAATGCGGCGAGGACTACAGCGAGTGCGTAATCGATCCGGAAACACGAGACGTGATCGCATGCCGGTATGTGAGAGAATAGGAACCCTGTCGGGTTTTTTTCAGACTCCCTGGGGACCGAAGGGGTGGAGTTTCCCTTCACACACTTAGGGTATTCCTTGGAAGTCGAAGGTTAAGTTACATAGAAACTGAAAGACCATGAAAGCAAGCGAGTTGATAGCCTATGTTGAGACTTTGCTGTGTGGGAGTGGAGACTGGATATAATCAATTCACTGCCCACCAGGCCTTATGAAGCTATCTCATTCACTTGAGATTCAGATTTATTTTCCATAACTTCCAGAGGGGCTTTTTATAGGTGGGATGAAAAGGGGGGATAGATGCTTTTCAACTTCCATGAAATCCCGTCTTTTCAGTGAGTTGCAAAACAGAAATGGCGGAGAGAGTGGGATTCGAACCCACGAGGGAGCGTAAACCCCCTACACGCTTTCCAGGCGTGCACCTTCGGCCACTCGGTCATCTCTCCGTGTATTCT
>JAPOQQ010000055.1 GCA_026710625.1 Candidatus Dadabacteria bacterium
AACAATCTCTCGGGAGATATGCCGGCAAGGGAACTTCTGTGTTTTTCGGAACTGAAAGAGCTTGCCCTGTGGGGAAACGATCTTCCGGGAGAAGTGCCCGAGGAACTTGTGCTTCGTGTTGAGAGAGCGGTGCTGAGAGACATAGCGGAAATGCTTAACCTTAACCCCGAGTGGTTTGAGAACTACGGGGACCCCTATAACTTCGAGGACTGGCACGCAGGCGTCACTACGGATGATGATGGAAGAGTCGTAGAGCTTGATCTCACAGGAGAGGTCCCAGGAACCCTTATTTCTCAACTTCGCAAGCTCAGAATAATAACGACAAGTTCTGAAAACGGAGGTTGCGCCTTAAGCCCCGAAGATGATTCTTCCGCATTCAGCTTGTTTCTCCTTGCTCTTCTTGTCTTTGCAACACTTGGAAGAAAAAGAGCGCGGGACTGAGAATTTCCCGCCTGCCTGGAAACAAACGGCGGAACAGGGACAGGCTGGCGCAGGCTGGTTTTTTCGCTCATGCGGAAACCTGGCCGGAACTCCTCGCCGCAAGGCCCCCGGAAGTCAGAGTTCCTCCCGTTTTCGCTGCGGAAGCCAAATCCTGAAAATCGCTGCATCGCAAAGACCTCTCCCCGTTCTCAGGTGTAATCCTCTTTGTTCTCATATATAATTGTCCTCGTTCCGTGCCTTCGCCGAGAGAGCAGCTTTCGCGACGGTAGCGTCAGAGCAATCTTTTTTCGAGAACCTGGTTGGAGGAAAAATGACTGAAAAAACCTTAAAAAGAAGCTCAAGCGCAACCCCGCTCCTCCTGATTTTTCCATTGGTTTTGCTTCTGTCTTTCGCAGTTCTGTCCTGTGGAGACGAAGACAACTCCAAGGGTGAAAATGGTCCCAGAGTTGGCATCGTCTATGACACCGTGGGCAAAGGCGACGGGTCATTTAATGATTCCGCCTATGAGGGCACTAAAAGAGCCAAAGAGGAACTCGGAGCGGTGGTGAGCGAAGAAACGACTGACGGGACGGAAACCAACCGCGAGGAGTTGCTCCAGTCGCTGGCCGAGGATAATGATCTGGTAATAGCAGTCGGGTTTTCATTTGAGGATTCGATAAAAAAAGTCGCAGCCACCAATCCGGACACTAATTTCGCAGGTATAGACATCTTGCAGAGAGAGAACGCGCCGGCGAATTTCGCAAGTCTAGTCTTTAACGAGGCCGAGGGTTCCTTTCTCGTGGGCGTCGCGGCCGCTCTTATAAGCGGAACAGGCAAAGTGGGCTTCATCGGAGGAGTATGCGAGACCCCCGACAGGCTCATTGAAAAGTTCGAGGCCGGATTCGTTGCAGGCGTTTTAGCCATGGTAAAAGGAATTAACAGGAACCTGGAGGTCGAAACAGCCTATCTGTCTCAGTTCTCCGATCCGCAGAATCCTGACGGGCCACCTGACATAAGCGGCTTCTTTAACCCCGACAAGGCCAAGGAAGCAGCAGAAGGGATGTTCAACAACGGTTCGGATATCGTTTTTCACGCCGCCGGGAGTTCGGGAGCGGGGCTTTTCGAGGCCGCCAAGGAATTCAGTTCGCAGGAGGGAAATTCCAAGGTCTGGGCCATAGGCGTCGACTCGGATCAGTACGGAACCAGCGATGAATCCGTGCGGGAATATATACTGACCTCGATGCTTAAAAGGGTGGACACGGCCGTTTACAACATCATCAAGGCCCAGAGAGACGGCGAATTCTCAGGCGGGACCGTAAACCACGACCTTGCAAACGACGGGGTTGGCTACGCCACGTCGGGAGGATTCGTAGATGACATCAGGGAACTGATCGAAGCTCCAAAGGCCTTCATAGTCCGTAACCTGTTTGATGTCCCGACCGTTCCCGTTAAAGGCTGCCGGGAACCGCAGACCTACAATCTCAGATACTAGAGCTGCTCACAAGCGAACTCGCTGCCCTGAATCCCTCAAGCGCCCGCGATATGTGATCTTCCGTGTGGGTCGCCATAAGCGACGCCCTTATCCTGCATTTTCCGGCGGGGACCGAGGGAGGCCTTACGGCCGGAGTGTAGATTCCTAGCTCGCGAAGCGCCGAGGCCAGATCAAGGGTAGCTTCCGGCTCTCCGGTCAACACGGGCACGATCGCGCTTTGGGACGGAAGCACGTTAAATCCCATGTCGCAAAGACCCGCCTTGAAGGTATCGACAAGCTCCATTAAGTGTTTTCTTCTCTGCGGTTCACCCTCTATGATGCCGATCGCCTCGATTGACGCGGCAAGAGAGGCCGCGGGAAGGGAAGTGTCGAAAATGTAGCTCCTCACCCTGTTTCGGATAAAGTCGACAAGACTGCGGCTGCCGGCAACGTATCCGCCCACGGATCCGACAGCTTTTGAAAGAGTGCCCATGACCACGGGAACCCTGTCCTCAACCTCGAAATGCTCGGTGGCTCCGCTGCCCTTTTTCCCAAGAACTCCCATGGCGTGGGCTTCATCCACCATGAGCATGCAGCCGTGGCGCTCGGAGATCAAGCAGATCTCCCCAAGGTCCGTGAGGTCCCCGTCCATGCTGAACACCGTGTCTGTAACTATGAGCTTTTTCCCGCCGCCTCGGCTTCGGGAAACCAAGTGTTCAAGGCTGTCCGTATCGAGGTGGGGATACACTTCTACTTTCGCCCGGGAGAGCCTGCACCCGTCTATTATGGACGCGTGGTTAAGCTCGTCGCTGAACACCGTGTCCCCTTCCCCAACCAGTGCCGCAATTGTCCCCACATTTGCAAGATAGCCGCTTGAGAAAAGAATCGCGGCCTCGGTCGATTTGAACTCCGCTATTTTCCTTTCAAGCTCGGCATGAAGATCAGAACTTCCGCTGACAAGCCTTGATCCCCCGGAGCCCGTACCGTACTTCGAGAGGGCCTGGGCGGCAGCCTCCACCACCCTCGGGTCGGTCGAAAGACCCAGATAGTTGTTAGAAGCAAGAAGTATATGCTTTTTCCCACCAATCAGTATCTCGGGAGCCTGCCCCGAGGTAATCTCCGTCAGCGTTCTGAAAAGATTTTTTCCCCGTATATCCCTTAATTCATCTTCAATCCACTCAAGGGAATCAGGGGCTTCCATCCTCACTAGCCCTCTTCGGTGACCTTTTTTATGGATAGATATGTCGCCCGCAGAAGCTTCGCGAGGTCGTCCATCTCGATCCCCACGGGAGGCATAAGCACGACCACGTCCCCGAGCGGTCTTATGAGAACCTCGTGCGAGAGCGCCTCCTCGGCGACCTGCCATCCCACCCTCTCTGGCGCCTCGTAGGGCTCTTTCGTCTTTTTGTCGCTAACAAGCTCAATTCCGACCATAAGCCCCTTGTTCCTCACGTCTCCGACGTGGGAGAGACCCTCGAACTCCCGAAGTTCATCCTCCAGGAACTCAACTTTTTCTGAAAGGGAAGCCAGGGTGTCGTTATTTCGAAAAGCCTCGAGATTCCCCATCCCGGCTGCACACGAAAGAGGGTTTCCGGAGTAGCTGTGCCCGTGAAAGAAAGTCTTGAATTCCTCGTAGTCCCCCAGGAATTCCTCGTATATCTCATCAGTCGTTATTGTCGCAGAAAGCGGAAGGTATCCCCCGGTCATCCCCTTTCCAAGAACCATCATGTCGGGCGTCACGCCGTCATGCTCGCATGCGAACATCTTCCCGGTTCTTCCGAAGCCGGTAGCCACCTCGTCAACTATCATGAGCACGTCGTAGCTCGTGCAGTACTTCCTCACCTTTGCGAGATAACCGTCAGGAGCCACCACCATGCCTCCCGCGGCCTGGACGCACGGCTCAAGTATGACCGCGGCTATCTCCTCATGGTGCTTTCTCAATATCTCCCCCATCTCGTCCGCGCATGCGATTCCGCATCCGGGCCAGGTTTTTCCGAGCGGGCATCTGTAGCAGTAATAGGAGGGAGCCCTGTAGGCCTTGAACAGAAGAGGCGAGAAAGCCTTGTGAAAAATGTCGATTCCGCCGACTGAAACCGCCCCCAGGGTGTCGCCATGATAACCGTTATCAAGGCACAAAAACGCCTTTTTCTCAGGCCTGCCCTTGTGGGACCAGTACTGAAACGCCATCTTGAGCGCAACCTCGACGGCGCTTGCCCCGTCGCCCGAGTAAAAGACTTTCTTCAGTCCCGGGGGACAAATTTCCACAAGTTCCTTTGCAAGTTCCGCCGCAGGGGGATTGGTAATACCTAAAAGCGTGCTGTGGCTCACCATTTCAAGCTGTTTTTTTATCGCCCCGTCGATCTCGGGCACCGCGTGGCCGTGGATGTTGACCCAGAGGGATGAAACGCCGTCTATGTACTTTTTCCCCTCGGAATCTATCAGATACGATCCCTCCGCGCGCTCAATCACTATGGGATCCTTGCGCACGTAATCCTTCATCTGGGTAAAGGGGTGCCAGACGAATTCCCTGTCGTAGGAGCCTATCTGTTTTGATCTGTCGCTCATCTCGGTCCGTAAGGAGCAAAGGATGCCCCAAGCGAAAAGAATATCATGAAAACGCCGCGGGGGGACTAGTTGAGAATTTCTTTCCTGACCGGCATCTGCAGGTCATCAAGCATCCGGAGATCTTCCTTGGGCGTGCGCCCGGGAGTGGTGAGGTAGTTACCGAGGATCATGGCGTTTGCCCCGGCCACGAGTCCCATGGCCTGGAGGTCCCTCAGCGTCACTTCCCTTCCCCCGGCCGTCATTATTATCTTGTCCGGGAGCACAAGCCTGAAAATCGAGATGGTCTTTACGGCTTCAAGCGGCTGTATGCTCTCGAGGTTCTCAAACGGGGTTCCGGGTCTCGGGTCAAGGAAGTTTATCGGGACCCAGGTGGGGTCAAGATCCCTTATCTCGAAAGCAAACTCTACTCTCTGGGCGATCGTCTCTCCCATGCCCAGTATGCCGCCTGAGCAGAGGTTCATGCCGGTTTCCTTAACCAGAAGAGCTGTCTTCAGCCTGTCGTCATAACTGTGGGTCGTGCATATGCTGGGAAAATGGCTCCTGCAAGTCTCGATGTTGTGATTGTACCTCCACACCCCGTGATCCCTCAGTTCGTAGGCCTGTTCCCTGGTAAGATCCCCCAGCGAACAGCCGACCTTGAGATTAGTTTCCGCGCAGAGAAGGTCAACCGCCTCGAGAACCTTGTTGAATATCCTCGGCGTCGGGCCCTTGGCACTTATAACTATGCAGAAATCCATGGCACCCATCTTCTCGGCCTGCCTCGCGGCCCCCAGTATTCTTTCCGCGGCCATGAGCGGATGGGCCTCCACCTCAGTATCGAAATGGGCCGACTGGGAGCAGAAAGAGCAATCTTCGGGACAGTTCCCCGTCTGGGCGCTTATTATGGAGCGCAGGAACACCCCGTCGCCCTTGTACTTGAGGGTTACCTTTCTCGCAAGTGATATGAGGTCAGAAAGCCGCTCTCCAGAAAGTTCGGTAAGCGCAAGAGCGTCTTCAAAGGTTATCTCTTCTTCTTTTTCGAGAAGTTTTTCGGAAACGACGTCAAGAATATCTATTTTTGTTACCTCGGAATCCTAAAGTCTAGGAAAATCTAGGTTACAGAAACAGGCGGGGTTGTCAAACAAGCCGCTCAGCCGGAGAAGATATCCGCCAGGACATCGGCGAGTTCCTTGACGGAGCGCACTATCCTGCCGCCGCCTTTTCGTATGAAGTATTCGACTTGGAGGTTCACGGTGCTCTCCGGGTTATCCCCCGTGAGACGGAAGTTTCCCCTGTAGTCGAGAATCTTCTCTCCGAAGGCAAAAGCGTAACCTGATATTGAAGCCCTGCCGCTGTCAACATCCGTACCATCCAAAACGGCGAGCCTTCCGTCTGAGGACTCTATTGCCTTTGCGTTCTTCTCACCGCCGAGCACGTTTAACTCTTTCCAGACCTCTTTTTCCGCTTCCGGGGCGGATATCTCAAAGTCCGTGTCCCACGGATCAAGAACCTCGAAACCCGATTCTCTCACCAGAGGCAGAAGCCTATCGAAGTAAAAACCCCGGCAAGCTTCCGGGAATCCCGGGGGATTTGCTATATAGATTTTTTATTTTTTAGGACTTGCCGGTTCTATAGTCCTGAAATTGTTATATAACTCCCTTGCAATTCGAGCTTCACTTGTGGTTTAATGATAGGAATGACTGATTTTACATCATTAACATTAGCACAGTAAAAAATACGGGAGGTTATATCAGGATGAAGTTCAGAATGCACGGAATAATTTTGAGTTTGTTTTTTGCGCTGGCACTTTGTTTTTCGCGCTGGCACTTTGTTTTTCGCTCAGCATTCAGGCATCCGCTCATGACTATACAAGGTCTGACGAACAAAAGACCTATACGCATCCAGATGTAGAAGGTGTAACAGCGGAGGATGTGGAGATGGCAGCAGATGCAGACAAGGAAGAAATGACGAGAAAGTTTCTTCTTCATGCCGCCGAACACCTAAAGCAGATTCAAGACGATCCAAATCTTGATGAAATGAACAGGCAGGAACTCTCAAGAGAGATGGTAGTATTCGCAAAAAGGTCAAGAGACCCGGGAGTTTTTAATCACGGTGATACTTACCTGATAGGAATAACCCGAAGAGGGGCCACAACAAATCACGCTCTTTATCAGGATCTGTACGGCAGCAGATATTATGATGAAACGAAACCACCAACGGACCCAGTAAAAACTTTAATTACTGCCGGGAACTACTCGGACGGAGCCGATCAGGCGGTGTGCACACCTTATACCTATGACGGCCGGAACAGAGTAGCGTGCGGGGTCAAGCAGGACACGCCCGCGGGAGTGATAACAACCACAGCAGGTTTTGACCACGCGAAAGAGGACCTGATACGTCCCGACTGTTCCTCTTTCACGCTTGAGGTTACAGCCCGGATGGTCGAGGAGGAAGAAGACCTCAATATGAAAAGAGGCCTCCTCGAACAGTTCGTAAAAGGCGTTATCGCGAAAACTCTGGAGCTGCTAAACAGTACGGGGGCTGAAGTGTTTGCCGAATTTGGGAGAGGCGAGCTTCCTCATCTTACACCTCAAGAAATTCCACAAGAAACGGGCGCAAGGATTTTCGAAAAAGCAACCTGTTTCAGGGAACCTGGTTCCTTTTTTCACGGTTCCATATATGCCTTCACCATGGATCCGGTGCGCGGCACCTCGTTCCTGAACGGGCTTGATTTTAACCTTCACGGTCTGAGCGTTTCATTAATAGACCCGGACCCAATTGGAGATGAACCCAATGTCCTGGTCGCTTTTCAGAAGGCGGTGACAACCGGGAATACCGGGAACGTGCCAGGGGATTTAGCGGATGGAAACAGCGGAACCGTCATATATCATTGGGACGATCCAAGAACC
>JAPOQQ010000056.1 GCA_026710625.1 Candidatus Dadabacteria bacterium
ATAGGCCGTACTTTGAAGAAGGGCCTTAATCACGCGCGCTACCGGCTGACTCTCCGCCGCCGAGCCAAGCTCTTTTATGATTTCAATAAAACGGGATAGCGCGCGCAGAGCCTGCGGAGGCAGAAGATCATGTTCCTTGCAGTATTCAGCCGCTTCAAAAAGAGCGAATCCACCGGCTTGAGATGCTTCGCGAAGCTTCCGAAGCGTGACCTCCCCTATCTTTCTCGAGGGGACGTTCACTATTCTAAGGAAGCTGACGTCGTCCCTGGGGTTCTGAACCAGCCTCAGGTAGGCAATTATGTCCTTTATCTCCGCCCTCTGGTAAAACCCGACTCCCGACACTATCCTGTAGGGGATTCTCGCGCCCCTGAGTCCCTCCTCGATTACCCTCGACTGGAAGTTGGCCCTGTAAAAAACCGCCACGTCGCTCCAGTTGAAATCTCCGGATTCGACCAGACCTGAAATCCGCTCCGCAACAAAGCGTGCTTCGTCTGAATTGTCGCCGGCCTTGAAAATCACCGCTTTTTCTCCCTTGGGATTTTCGGTCCAGAGGGTCTTTTCCCTTCTGTCCACATTTTCCCTTATAACCGAGTTCGCGATGCCAAGTATAGTGGAAGTCGAGCGGTAATTGTGCTCAAGCTTAACAAGCCTCGCTCCGGGAAAGTCTCTCTCGAAATTGAGAATATTGGTTATGTCGGCTCCCCTCCATCCGTAAATGGACTGGCCGTCATCACCCACCACGAAAAGATTCCGGTGGCGCTGCGATAGTATCTTTGCGAAGCGGTACTGGGAAACATTTGTGTCCTGATACTCGTCCACGAGCACGTGAGAGAACCTGTCCTGATAGCGATCGCGAACCCCCTGGTTTTCAGAAAGAAGTTTGTTTGCAAGAAGAAGAAGATCGTTAAAAGTCATTGCGTTTCGCTTCACAAGTTCCTTTTTGTACAAATCATAAAGATCACTAAGCCTGCGGCCGTGAAAATCGTCCTTAAAAGACACATCCCCTCGGTTCTCAACGGCATCAAATTCGGAAATCACTCCCTTGGGCGAAAAAAAGTTCTCCCCGTAGTCAAGTTCCTTCAGGCAGCTTTTTAAAAGGCTAAGCTGATCGTCCCGGTCGTAGACAACGAAATCCTTCGTGTAGCCCTCAAGAAAATCCGCCTCTATTTTGAGAATTCGAAGGCAGATCGAGTGGAAGGTGCCGATCCATATGCCGCTTGTCAGATCGCCCGCCAAATCCCTCGCTCTTTTTTTCATCTCCGCCGCGGCTTTGTTTGTGAAGGTCACGGCCAGAATATCTCCGGGAGGAACGCAAAGGTCGTTTATCAGGTAGGCAATCCGGTGGGCTATGACTCTGGTTTTTCCCGATCCCGGGCCCGCGAGCACAAGCAACGGACCTTCTCCGTGGCTTACGGCCTTGATCTGGGGAGGGTTAAGTCCTTTAAGAGAATGTTTCGGCATGGGCTCTTGAATCGTTTTTTCTGGCTGGGGCGGGAGGACTCGAACCCCCACTACCGGGACCAAAACCCGGTGTCCTGCCGTTAGACGACGCCCCAGTCGAGAAGCATCTTATGTTACCACATTAGCACGACTGTTAAAGGAAAAACCCAAACCGCAGATATGGGCTAGGATCAGATGGGTCGAACCGCTGATATTCAAAGAGGACCAGGCAGGGCATGGATCGTCAAACGGCACCTTGGCAATAGCCCGACCGCTACCGCCGAAAAGAAAACTTACTGGGAGTCAGAGGCGGCCTCGCAAGTAACGCCCGCGTATTCCCAGGAAGTACAGTCATGCGTTCCACGGTCTGAATGTGCACACTCTAGCAGGACTTCTTCCGTACCGTCGCATTCCACATCGTCAAGCAGGAAAAGCAGCGAGGGCTGTCCTATCCAGATTATATCCGTTAACGCGGTCCCTCCCGATAAGCCCAGCTGGCCGCACGCAACCGTCGCATCGTCGGCATCCCAGAGGTCATCGCATATCCCCTTCCATCGCTTGGTCTGATCATCAAATATCTGAAGAAGACCCGAACTGGAATCCGACACCTCACCGGTTTCAACACTGGTAGTGGAAATCAGTCGAAGGCTCCCGTCGGGAAGGTCGGGATAAACCGGTCCCACGTCGAAACTCTCGACCTGCTCAGAATTACCCGCGTCATCGGTGAATCTGATCCTTACCTTCACCCAGTTCTCCTCATCCTCAGACTGGAAAACATAGGCGGAATTCGTCGCGCTTGGAATTTCGGTTTCATTGTAGGCAAGATCGGACCTGATCCACTGATAGGAAAACGAACTCTCCTCCGTAGGCTTACCGTCCGCGTCAGTGATCCCGGAATGATCCGCGGTCACCGTAACTCCCGTTTTGGTCTCCGTACCCCTGATCGCGATATGGCCGACGGCATCTTCATTTGAGGTTGCGGCTTCACAGCTGACACCAAAAGCCTCGTTGTCGCCGCAATTGTTCTCCCCGCGCACCGAATGCTTGCACTTGTTCTCGCCAAGAATCCTGGCCTCAGAACCCGAGCATTCAAGATCGTCAAGCAGATAATACGCCGACGGGTCCTCCGCGGCGCTTGCGGACACCGCAAGTCCGGTAAGCGGAGTCCCTCCCGAGAAACCCAGCTGGCGACAGGCGACCTCCGCCTCCTGCCTGCCGATTACCCTAATATCGTTGTCCTCTTGTGTTCCCAGCGTCCCGAGTCCGTCATCGCATATACCCTTCCATTCTCCGGCGCCGTCACCATCCGGGTCATCGAATACTTCAAGCCTGCCCGAAGGCGTGACAGTAATAACAAGGCTCACCACCGTACCCGTAGTCGTATCTACCAACCTGAGGTCGCCGTCCACATTGGTTTCCTGGGTGTTAACCTCCGCAGGCGCGCCCATAAGCAGAAGCCCGAGCAGGAGCCCCGCAGTTACAAGGAAAACACGGGGTATACTCAAGGCCTTAGCGACTCCGTTTCCAATGCGCACCAAAGAACACCCCTTGCACCCAAGGCGATTTCTCAGTTGTCCCAAACGTGTTGTTTTCATCTTGAAGATTGTCTTAAGTCAGAGCAGCTTTCCGGTTCCGGGAGGCCTTCTTTTCGTCCTTGGTCATTCTACTTCTACCACCTGGTTTTTGCAAGCAGAACGGATGCTCAGAAAATGCAGAACAGCCAGGCATAACAAAGGGTCTCAACCGGGAACACGGGTTGTCAGCGGCCAAGCCGGTTTAAAGGGATCAGTCCGCAAGGAAATGCCAGCCGTTTATGCCCCGGGCGACCTGAAAATCTCTTTTAGGGGAAGAATCCCGGGGAATACTGCAAACACCGCCGCATCAAGCCACCTGTACACACCACGGACCGGGAGGAAGGAATCTGGCGGAGAAGAAGCATGTCCCTGGAAAAACCTAATTATGAAGACATACGCCTTAAACAGTGTTGCGCGGGACCCCAGATTGAATTAACCGGCCTGTTATTTAAATTCTGCGTTGAATGAGAACGAAAGAAAATATGCCGGATAATGCAAGAAAGAAGCTAATCAGAGCGCTTGCGGAAGCATCGCCCGCTCCCGGCGAGATTGCGCACCCTCCGCCTCCACCATCGTCCTCAGAAGTCTGCTGCGGGAGGTAAATTCCGGAACCAAAAATATAATAAATCGGTTCCGCATCTTCATCGTCCTTGTTGATTTGAACGGCTTTGGCATATCCGAGCTTGGGTGAACCACCCCCAGGACCACCGTCTTCCGGTTCGTCACCCATCACGTTCGGGTCATCCCAGTTATACTCTACGAAATCTCCCCCCTGTTTTCCTACGTCTATGAGTTCCTGAAGGGCAGCCAAGAGATCCGGATCATCCGCCGCTCCCTCCAGAATGTTTGTCTGCTCAAGATTCCTGTTGGCACCGTTAAAAACCACGTTCCCTTCGCTCTCGGTAATATATATATAGGTGGAACCTTCTTTCCAGGGCCCCCCTTCAAGCCTGAATATTCTGCGCAACAGCACGACATCAAAATCGTTGTGGGCCTTTTCGTCACCCGACACGGTATTTCCGCCCTCTTCCGCAACCAGGGCACGTGTAAAGAACGAAATCGCATCTTCCACAAACTGTTTGAGATCCTCCCGTGTATCCACATCCCCTGCCTCCACGGTCGGGGAAAACCGGCGTAAATCATATAAGTCGCCAAGCTGCTCGTAGGAAACCTTATCGCTGACCACCGGCGGTTCGTAATCAAAACCGCCGATCAACACGAACTTCTGCTTCTCAGGCGCGAGGGGGCTGCTAAGCGGAACGGACGGGGCGGAGAACGGAAATGAATAACTCCGCTTGAGTGTTCCATCCGGCCCGCGGTACTCGACAAAGCCCCCTTCCTGACCAAGAAACATTTCACCGACATTCTCCCCTCTGGCATCAGCAAGATCGGACCAGTCCTGATCTTCAAGTTTCCTGTTGTTTGCATGGATGTACACGCCGCCACCGCTGGTAAGGAGAACCAGGAACGTGGAACCGCTTTTCCAATCTCCTCCGGGGTCCCTGAACTCATGAAGGAGCTGCGTCGCTTCTTCAAAAGTCCGGGATTCCTGCAGATGCGCCGCGGCATGCTTTACAAAATTCTCCAGAGTCGGTCCGTCCGATACGCCGGAGGCCGTGGTGGCAGTCTCGTGATCTTCATGCGCGCCGTGGGCAGCAGCGGGACTTACGTGGGAAAACGCACTTCCCAGCACAACAATACAGCAGAAAAAAATCGATTTTTTTATGTTCTTCATGATACCTTCCTCAGTCGGTGTGTCTTAGTTTAGGGAAAAGCACCGTTATCGGGCAACCCGGCAACAGCAAAGGCCTGCTCCGGAAAGAAATTCACTGGGTCTCTGAAGCGACCTCGCAAGTGACCCCCGCATACTCCCAGGAAGAACAGTTATGCACTCCCCGGCCCGCGTGGGGACACTCAAGCAGAGTTTCTTCCGTGCCGTCGCACCTCATATCATCAAGGAGGAAAGGCGGCGCAGCATATCCTATCCAGAGTATGTCGGTCATCGCGGCACCTCCAGATAAACCCATCTGTCTACACGCAACAGCCGCATCACTGCTATCCCACAGGTCATCGCATATCCCCTTCCATCGCTTGGCCTGATTGTCGAATATCTGGATAAGGCCTTCTCGGCTGCTATCCGACTCCTCGCCGGTACCAATATTGGTAGTGGGGAGCAACCGGATACTGCCGTCGGGAAGGTCAGGATAAATCGGTCCCACGTCAAAGCTTTCGACCTGCTCCGAATTACCCGCGTTATCGGTGAATCTGATCCTTACCTTTATCCAGTTCTCCTCATCATCAGTCTGGAAAGTATAGGTAGAACTGGTCGCGCCGGGGATTTCCGTTTCATTCCAGACAATATCAGACCTGATCCACTGATAGGAAAACGAACTCTCTTGTGCTGGCTTGCCGTCCGCATCGGTGACCCCGGAGTGGTCCGCAGTCGCCGTCACTCCCGTTTTCCTTTCGGTACCCCTGATTAAGATCTGGCCGACGGAATCGTTATTCGAGGTCGGGGCGGCACACGTGACACCGAAAGCCTCGTTGGCGGTGCAGTTGTTTTGCCCGCGCGGCAAATGCCTACACTTGTTCTTGCCAAGTATCGCGGTTTCAGAACCTGAGCATTCAAGATTGTCAAGCAAGTAATATGATGCAGGCGTTTTCCCGTCACCCACTTCTCCCCCAAAGCCAGATGGCACAGGGAGTCCGGTCATCGGAGTTCCCCCTGAGAAGCCCAGCTGTCGGCACGCGACCTCTGCCTCCTGCCTGCCTACTACCCGAACGTTGTTGTTCTTTTCTGTCCCCAGAGTCCCCAGCCCGTCATCGCATATTCCCTTCCACTCGCCGCTGCCGTCGCCGTCCGCATCATCGAATATCTCAAGTCTGCCGGAAGTGCATATTACGGCTAAAAATGAACACCTATTCCGAAGGAAAGTGAACACCTATTCCGAAGGAAAGTGAACACCTGTTCCGAAGGAAAGTGAACACCTGTTCCGAAGGAAAATGAACACCTGTTCCGAGGGAAAATGAAC
>JAPOQQ010000057.1 GCA_026710625.1 Candidatus Dadabacteria bacterium
TATGCGAAAGACGCAGGGATACTACGTTTCCGTCTTCATCCGTTTCCACTCCATACCACTGATTCAGGGGCTCTTCTGAGTTCCAGTTCTCATTCTCATCCCACTGTTCTCCCCCCGTCGTTTCGTAGAAATTCCCAAGGGTTTCTCTATCTTCCTGCGAACAGAGCGTTGAGATCTCGTCATCTTCAGGCGGAGGCTCATCACTGCTGCCTGATGGAGGCAAACCTCCGCCGCCACCGCCACCGCCACCCGCAGGAGGTCCAGAAGGTCCGCCAGAGGCTCCTACTCCTCCACCGGAACCACTGCTGCCCGCAGGAGGTGCAAGAGCTCCAGGAGGTCCGGAAGATCCAGGAAGTCCGCCAGGGGTTCCTTCTCCACCGGAACCACCGCCGCCGTCGTCGTCCCTGATCGTCACCGTCACCGAACTCGGGCTGCCCGCCGTCACCGAGGACGGGAGCGAGCCAAGCGCCACCGTGAAGGTCTCGTGATCATTGTCCGTGTCCTCGTTCGTAGTGATCGTGCCCGTGCCGGTCATCATGTTGGCGGCGATGGTGATACTCGTCAGCGTACTGTGATCGCCCGACTCCGCCCTGTTGTCCGTAATCGTCAGCGGGATCGTCACGTTGTTCGACAGCTCCCGCGACAGCGTCGCCGTCACCGTTACCGACGAACCCTCCAGCACCGGGTTCGGGGAGGCCGAGAGGGATACCGTGGCCGGAGAATCTTCCGTCACCGGGTTGCGGGAGGCCGAGAGGGATACCGTGGATGGGGACACAAGGCTCACCGATATGGCCGAACCCAAGGTCAATTGCGGATACGATCCACTCATCCAAGACACAAGCCTGCCGTCGCCGGAGAAGACTGTTGTCGGGTTCGACAGCGTAAGCGCAAAACTGCCTATGTTCAGGGTCGCGGTGCGAAGGCCTTGGGGCACAGCCTTGTCAAACTGGATGACCACTAAGCCGGGTTTGCTAAGGATTCCCGTGATGGCATAGTCGGTCCCGCCATATGCGAAGTCGTCGTCCGACAGCGTTTTCGTGTTGGAGCAGCTGAATGACAAATCCGGCCCGTTCCAGCAACCGTGTCCTTTGCTGCCGTCGCCGATCTCGAACTCCTTTACGTTCAGGGTGGCGGACAAGAGCGTGGTCTGGGCCTGGGCGGGGACAGCAGTGAACAGCCACAGCGCGCCGAGTAATGCGGCCAGCATAAGGAAGACTAATGTCCCCCGCTTATGTATTACAGAATCAAGTTTTTGAAGGGGGGGGGTAGAACTAAACTCCAGTTGTAAAGGGTTATTTCTACAGGCTGAATTTTTCATGGAAGCGCTTCCTCCTTGATTGCAAATCCCTCCGGAAAGAGAATAACGCTACTAGTAACGTCCGGTTAGCCTAACAAATAATAATGCATACTGTCAAACCCTCCGTTCAGGCTGTTGCGAGAAATCCCTGATGGGTTAAAATCTAGCCGGAACTTTTTGTTCGGGGTGTAGCGCAGCTTGGTAGCGCACCGGCTTCGGGAGCCGGGGGTCACCGGTTCAAATCCGGTCACCCCGACCATTCCCAGACATGAAACCTAAAATACTGCTCTCAAACGATGACGGGGTAAACTCAGAAGGTCTAAAAGCGCTTGGAGAGGCTCTCTCTCATCTGGGGGAGGTCTACACCGTGGCTCCAGACCGCGACCAGAGCGCTTCGAGCCACTCGCTCAACCTCATGAGACCTCTTAGAATCGAGGAAATTTCAGAGAGAGTATTCTCCGTGGACGGAACTCCAACGGACTGCGTGAATCTCGCCGTGAACGGAATTCTGGGCGACAGGAAGCCCGACCTGCTAGTCTCCGGAATAAACATGGCCGCAAACATGGGAGATGACATAACGTATTCGGGGACCGTGAGCGCCGCGATAGAAGCAACCCTTATGAAAATCCCCGCAATAGCGGTATCGCTCGCGGCGAAAAAAAACTTTCTGTTCCCAACCGCCGCCCATTATTCAAGGGTGGCCGCGGAATTCGTTCTTAAAACCGGTCTTCCCGAAAACACCCTGCTCAATGTGAACGTGCCTAACCTTCCCCTAGAGGAAGTAAAGGGAATACGGGTTACGCGCCAAGGTAAAAGGGTCTATCAAGCGCCAATAGTGGAAAAAACCGATCCCCGAGGAAAAAAGTACTACTGGATAGGCGGAAACGAGCTTGATTCCCTGAGAATTGAAAACTCCGACATAGTGTCCATTCTTGAAGGCTACGTCTCGATAACCCCAATAAAGCTTGATATGACGGACTACGGGTTCCTAGAAGAGCTCAGGGAACAACTAGAGAACCATGCTTAGAAGCCTTTACGAATGGGTTCTGGGCTGGGCGGACAGAAAGCATGGTCCCTTCGCACTTTCCCTGGTTTCCTTCACGGAAGCATCTTTTTTTCCCATACCTCCAGACCCTCTTCTCATGGCGCTATGTCTCGGAAACCCCAGAAAGTCATATCGCTTCGCTCTTTACTGCTCCGTTTTTTCCATACTGGGAGCGGCAGCCGGGTATCTCATAGGATACTGGGTGTGGGAGCTTGTCGGGGACTTTTTTACCTCACACATCGTAACCGCAGAGGCGTTCGCCACGGTAAGCGACAAATACTCAGAAAATGTATTTGAAGCCGTTCTGGCCGCGGCCTTCACTCCCATACCCTTTAAGGCGTTCACCGTAACTGCGGGAGTCTTCAAGGTCGACTTCCCGACGTTCATAGCCGCCTGTGTGGTGGGAAGAACGGCCAGATTTGCGATAGTCGCTTGTCTTCTTTCGATTTTCGGAGAGAGAGTAAAATTGCTTATCGACAAATACTTCAACATATTTACGGTTATATTTTTCATACTGCTTTTGGTTGGGGTATTGCTTCTAAAAAAACTGGGCTGAAGTGCCTTACAAAAGCTTCGCGGATATGCGGGCACGGAAAGTGATTTGTTGGCACGTAACTTGCCACATTAAGAACATATATGCTTCATAGAAACCTGGTTTCAAACCGTATCACACGTACAGATTATGAGTGCTAGAAAAGTCGTTTTAATCCCAGGAGACGGTATCGGCCCGGAAATCGCCGAAGCGACAAAGAACGTCATTGCCGCTTCCGGAGCCAAGATCGAATGGGTCATAAGAGGGGCCGGCGTATCGGCTCTAGAAAAGCACCGGGAAGTCCTGCCGGAAGTCACTCTGGACGCCATAAGGGAACATAAAGTCGCGCTTAAGGGCCCATGCACAACCCCCATAGGAGAAGGGTTTTCATCGGTAAATGTGGAACTTAGAAAAAAACTTGACCTGTACGCCGCTGTAAGGCCGGTACGAAGCATTGAGGGCGTGAGAACCAGATTCTCCGACGTTAACATAGTCATCGTGCGCGAGAACACCGAAGGTCTTTACAGTGGCGTTGAAAACACGGTTTCCCCCGGGGTTGTGATGAGCATGAAGGTCGCAACCGAGAGAGCATGCGAGCGAATCGCCAGATGGGGGTTTGAGTACGCGAGAAAAAGAGGCAGAAAAAAGATAACCGTGTTTCACAAGGCCAATATAATGAAGATCACCGACGGTCTTTTTATCAGCAAGGCAAGGGAGGCAAGCGAACAGTATCCGGACATCGAGTATGAAGAGTACATCATAGACGCGGGATGCATGAGATTGGTTCAGGACCCGGGCATGTTTGATACGCTGCTGCTTGAAAACCTCTACGGCGACGTGATGAGCGACCTCTGCGCCGGCCTTGTCGGAGGACTCGGCGTTGTTCCCGGCGCCAATATAGGGGATGAATACTCGGTCTTTGAAGCGGTGCATGGGTCTGCGCCGGATATAGCGGGACTCGAAATAGCGAATCCGCTCGCTCTAATAATGTCAGCGGTAATGATGCTCAGATATCTGGCCGATTCAGAAGGAAGAGAGGATATGAGAGAAGCTGCCGACAAGATAAAAACAGCTTACAACATAGCCCTTTCAAACGGCGAGAAGACCCGGGACCTTGGAGGCAACCTCAAAACGGCCGACTTTGCCAGGGTTCTGATACAGAATATACTGAAGATATAAAAGGCCTGCCTACCACACGGCAAAACACTGGTAAACCCCGATGAACAGGAACAGAGAAGTCCCTTTCCCGGTTTTTCTTCTGATCTCAGCCGTGCTGAATCTGCTGCTGATCCAGTTTCTTTTCTCAGAGATACTGCCCGATCCCGAAAGTCTCAAGCCTGCGCTTGATAAAACGTTCATAGAACTTATCGAGATACCAGTTAAAGAGACTGAGCCTCCTGACAAGCCGTCAAGACTCGCCGACAAGTCTCACAGGGCGGAAAAAGAGACTACGATAGATGACACGACGAAACTCTCAAGGTCCGCTCCCCAACCGACAAAGAAAAGCACGGTGCAAAAAAAACCCGCGGGAGCGATTCAACCCGGAGAACAGGAAAAGAGCGTTGAGAGGTCCTCTCCCGAAAAAGACCGGGTCGCCATTATACCCGAGGGAGAAAGAAACAAACCCGAAAAAAGAAAGGCCAGTCCCGATCAACTGTCCGGAAGCACCCCGAGCGCTTCCGCTTCGCAGATGGTCAACCCCAAGATAGCGGACGTTCCTTTCGACTACAATACAGAAGAACAGCTTCTTGGGACCAAAGACGTCGAGAAGGAAATCACCGTTGATCTTAACACGACGGAATACAAGTACATCTCATATTTCACGAAACTGAAAGAGAGAATCTACCAGGTCTGGAAATACCCCAAGGAATCACAGGCAAGAAGGGAACAGGGAAACGTGCGGATCGTTTTCACGCTAAGAAAAGACGGATATCTTGAAAACGTGAGAATAATTCAGCCTTCCGGTTTCGAGAACCTGGACAGGGAAGTGCTGCGAACAATAAGAATTGCCTCCCCTTACAATCCCTTCCCCGAGAGTTGGGAGGAAGAAAAACTAAAAATACCAGCCACTTTCGATTATAAGCTTCCCAAGTGGGTTAGGTACTACAACTGAACCCGCG
Organism: Candidatus Dadabacteria bacterium; assembly: GCA_026710625.1. Lineage (GTDB taxonomy): Bacteria > Desulfobacterota_D > UBA1144 > Nemesobacterales > Nemesobacteraceae > Nemesobacter. The sequence continues at coordinate 4,995 of JAPOQQ010000057.1, forward strand.
CTCTCAGAGAATGCGGACCTTGGGGCCGGGGGTGCCAGTTTTCTTTATCTCGCCGATAAGGTAAGCCGCTTCCGATAGGTTCCGCGTGAATGACAAAGCTTCTTCGGCCTGCTCCCGCGGCAGCACCGCTATCATTCCCACCCCGCAGTTAAACGTCGAGTACATCTCGTCGCGGCTTATGTTCCCGGTTTTCATTATCAGGTCAAAAATGGGAGCAGCTTGCCAGCTCTTGCTATCAATTGCCGCAAAAAGCCCGTCAGGAATGACCCTTGAGAGATTTCCCGGAATCCCGCCGCCCGTCACGTGGGCAAGGGCTTTTACGTCGAATTCTCCGCAGAGCCCGAGAACGACCCTTGAGTATATGACCGTGGGTTCGAGAAGTTCCTCTCCAAGGGTTTTCGAGAGGCTCTGGGGTTTTGAATCAATCGAGTAGTCTCCAATATCAAAAAACACCTTTCTCGCAAGCGAGTAGCCGTTTGAATGAAGACCGCTTGAAGCAAGCCCGATGAGCGCGTCGCCTGGCCCTACCCCGGCGCCGTCAATATATAGATCTTTCTCCACCACTCCGACACAGAAACCCGCAAGATCAAACTCCCCCTCGGCGTAAAATCCGGGCATCTCCGCCGTCTCACCCCCGATAAGTACGCATCCGGCCTGGACGCATCCCTCGCAGATACCCTTCACCACCTCGGCCGCCTGCTCTGAATCGAGCTTTGAGGTAGCCAGATAATCAAGAAAAAACAGAGGTTTCGCGCCACACGTAATCACGTCGTTAACGCTCATGGCAACCAGATCTATGCCTATCGTATCGAATTTGCGCGCGGAGAAGGCCGTTTTGAGTTTTGTGCCGACCCCGTCTGTGGCGGATACAAGCAGTGGCTCGCGAAAAGTGTCCGTATCAAGCGGAAAAGCGCCCGCAAAACCCCCGAGCGGGCTTATTTTGCTCTCGCCGTAGGTCGACTCAACGAGAGGTTTTATAAGCCGCACGAACCTCTCGCCTTCCTCCACGTCAACACCGGCGCTCTTGTAAGTAGTTTTTTCCGACACGAAAAAAGAGGCCGTCTGTTAATTGACGACCTTCATGGACAAAATAGACACCGTCTCGACAGGAACATCTCCCGGTCTGGTCTGAACAGCGGCGATTTTGTCAACAATTTCGATTCCCTCAACCACTTTTCCGAACACCGCATAACCGAAATCGCGGGCACCATGGTCAAGAAAAGCGTTATCCCCGTGATTTATAAAAAACTGCGACGTAGCGGAATTAACCTCGGCGGTCCTGGCCATTGCTATGGTGCCGCGTTCATTTTTAAGGCCGTTATCGGCCTCGTTTTTTATCGAGGCTTTAGTCGGCTTTTGTTTCATGTCCGCGGTGATGCCGCCACCCTGTATCATGAAATTATTTATCACCCTGTGAAATATGGTGCTGTCGTAAAATCCTTCTTCCACGTAGGAAAGAAAATTCGCCACGGTAATCGGCGCCTCTTCTTCATAAAGCTCGAGTTTTATGTCGCCCAGCGAAGTCGAAATCAGAACCATTGGTTTTCTCCTTTCTTTCTTGCCGCTCGATTTAGCGGACGTATTTTTGTTATTACTGGAATCGGAACTAGAGTACCCGTCACCGGGAAAAGCAATCAAAGCGAAAATAAAACATAGAACGAAAACAGTTGCGTTTTTCATTGGAAACCTCTGGATCGTAGATTTAATAAGAAACGGAATTGTTCTGTTTAAAACAGGCGGTAAAAAGTTCCTCAGGCACTGTGGGCTTTCTTCCCTTCCCGTCGCCCGTAATGATAGCACAAAGAAGCGAAACAGTGAACTTTTATTTGCAAGCAAAAGAGGCAGCGCCGTGTTTACAGCGTCTTCAGCTAAAGGGATAATTACCCGTGCGCTTTACACCCCGCACGAACACCAAAAAACGGAGACAGACAATGGGCAGACCCGAATTTGGAGTAATGCTGAGACAGCAGAAAATAGATTTTGAAGACATAAAGGCCGCGGCGCAGTTATGCGACTCGACCGGATATGATTCCGTTTGGTTCTACGATCACGTTCTAGGTCAGGGAATAATCGGCATCGACATCTATGAACCCTGGACTCTAATGTCCGCGCTCTCGACAGTAACGGAAAATGTTAAGCTCGGAACGATGGTGCTCTGCAACCCATTCAGGTACCCTCCCCTGCTTGCCAAGATGGCTTCAACACTCGACGTGATAAGCAACGGGCGGGTTGAGTTCGCAATAGGAGCCGGTTGGTTTGAAGAGGAATTTCGCGCTTACGGATATCCCTTCCCTTCAACGAAAGAAAGAATAGAGATGCTTAGAGAAGCGGTCACGATACTCAAACTGATGTGGACTGAGGAAACCGCCTCTTTTTCGGGCAAACATTACAAGGTGGAAAACGCGCTTTGCAACCCCAAGCCCGTTCAGCGTCCCCACATTCCAGTATGCATCGGAGGTTCCGGAGAAAGATTCCTTTTAAGGGCAGTGGCAGAACTCGCCGATGAATGGAACTGTCCTGCGACAAGCGCAATTGAATTTGACCGCAAGCACTCGATACTCAGTAAGCACTGCGAGGAAGTCGGGAGAGACATAGAAGATATAACGATATCCCAGCAGACCGTCTGCGTTCTGGTTAAGGACAGAAAAGATCTCTCCGAAAAACTCGAAAAGGCCCAGAGACGCTACGGATTCTTCGGAGACATAGAAAAACTCGGGATCGTGGGAACCCCGGAAGACTGCGTAAAAAAGATCAACGCAGATCTGGAGAAAGGAATATCCAAATACACGATCTTCTTCTCCGACGTGATGAATCCCTCAACCATAGAGCTTTTCGCGAAAGAGGTAATACCCGAATTCAGATAAAGACGGGCCATTGCAGTTCTTCATTAATCTGCAAACACTCCCGCGTAACCTGGTTCTTTCGAACCTTTGCCATTGAAGTTTGAGCTAAAAGTGAATAGTTTATAGTTAGGATATGGACACAATTAAAACAACAGTACTACTGGTAACATTTGTCGCGTTGTTTTTTACCGGCGGCATGGCGAACGCTTTCTCCACATGTCCAATGAACATGGACAAGGCTTCCGCCGAAATGCAGATGGACGCCGACATGGACATGCCTTGCCATGAAACAAAAGATTCGGAAGATAGAAGCTCCGAACAATGCGATGGCTGCGATTGCCAGCATTGTGTCCAGACAAACGCACTGCCGATTGAAGAAGTAAAAGATCATCATGGGGGAGCTGCTGTCGGAATTCTTGCCGATCAGCTTCTGTCCTCCCGCCAGATCGAAACCCATTTCCGACCTCCAAAACGCCTCTCCTGAGCAAACTTGCGCGCGCCCGCGCGCTATAAACGGCTTCGCTTCGGCGTCGCCAGGCCATAATCGATACTCAGGAGGAAACATGAAATTAACAGTTTTCACTTTATGCTGCGTGATCCTGATGGGATACGCTCCCCAGTCCCTGTCTCGTCCGGTCTCGTATCCGGGCGGATGGACGGTCATGCAGAAAAACGACAAGAACGCGCATTCTCTTCACGTTCATTATTCGCCGACGGCTAAGTATTCGATAGGATACAGAACCGAATATTGGCGCGAGGAGAATTGGCAGTTCCACGGCGCGCAGCTTAACTATCTGGTGAAGCGCCACAACGCGCCAGCCTCGCAGGCAAACTTCTATCTTAAAGGCGGCCTTGGCACAGCTCACGGTGATCTTGGAGTGCCCGACAGCGAACCCCAGCTCGCCGCCTTTGCCGATATCGCCCTTGACTGGGAAACTCGACGGTACTTTACGAGCTATGAGAACCGCGTCTACTACGCCGAAGACATAGCGAAGTTCTTCAGGCAGAAAGCGCGAGTGGGAATCGCCCCTTATATCGGGGACTACGGCGATCTCCACACCTGGCTCATGCTGCAAGTTGACCACATCACGGGGGAGAGAGATAACATCTCGGTTACGCCTCTTGTACGGTTTTTTAAGAACGAGTATCTCGTTGAGGTCGGAATCAGCGACAAAGGTGGGATTTTGTTCAATTTAATAATAAGATTTTAAGGAGAAAACTATGAAAATATCAATCACCGCAATTCTTTTTATGACACTTTTTTTCGCGCTCCAAAGCCATGCGCAACATGGAGAACACGAACATAACCATAACCATGAAGGTCAGGTGGCAGAGCCCTCCGCCGCTTCAAACGACATGGGAAACGCCGCCTGTGAAGACACAATCAATATCAAGGTCAGCGGGCTTGTATGCGATTTCTGCGCTCGTTCCCTGGAAAAAGTCTTCCTGAAACGCAGCGATGTTGCGGGAATCAAGGTTGATCTCGGCAAAGGCTTCGTAGCTGTAGCCACGAAGCCCGGATTGACCATTGACGATGCAACGCTTACGAAGCTTATCACGGACTCCGGCTACAACGTGAATGCCATTCAGAGGGGGTGCGAGCATGGATAACACGAATCCCGGATATGGAGTGAAGCAAACGCTTCTCCCCTCTCTCAGTCTGCTTACGTCCGCTGGAACCCTTGTGTGCTGCGCCCTTCCCGCATTATTAGTGACGATCGGCGCCGGCGCGGTTCTGGCGGGAATCGTAGGAACCGCACCCTGGCTGATCGCGTTGTCAAAATACAAGATCTGGACGTTCGGAA
>JAPOQQ010000058.1 GCA_026710625.1 Candidatus Dadabacteria bacterium
CAAGTCAGGAAGGCGAGGGGCAAGCTTGCCCAAGACGATTATGATGGAGCGATTACCAATGTCCGTTCATTGCTGGAAGCGTTTCAGGAAGAAATTATCCGCAGGTCCGGAGCGGAAGTGCCGAAATACGATGGCGACCTTCTGAAGCTATACAGAAAGACTAAGCAGGTATTAAATCTGGATCCATCGGAGCAGCCTTCCGACATACTGAAGCAGGTACTGACAGGTCTCAACAGCATCGTGTCCGGCTTAAGCGGTATGAGCAACAAGATGGGCGACCGCCATTCCAGAACATACAGACCTTCACGGCATCACGCGAAACTGGCGATAAACGCGGCATTCACGTTCTGCGAGTTCCTGCACGACAGCTATAAATACCAGGAAGGACGCAAGTCTCAGCGAAAAGATGGATGACAGAAAAGGGGAATTATGTGCTTAGTTGCCCAAAATCTTTAACCTGTCTACCTTATATAAGGTAAGTGTCTGGTTGTAGATGTAGTCTCGATATTTTTGGGGAGCGGGTCAGACTCGGAAATTCATATTGAGTATGAGGATCCCGAGGAAGGATCCGAAGATTGACCTGCCAAGAAGATTATTATGGAAAATCATTTTGTAGTTCTTTGTGACCACGATATTGATATTTGGCCATTCCCCCCGCTCTGCTCTTATCATTTTCACAAATTGAAGGAAGTAAGAGCAGACTTGAGCATACCCAGGGGGAGTGAGGATCCTCGTTTGTCCAACGAAATCGTAGAAATTGTGAAAAAAAAGCAAAAAGAACTCCCCGATTTTGCACTGCTTCATGCAATAGTCTCCAAGGAGTGTTTGTACCGACTGGGGCCCCTTGCTTCTGTAATGTCGTTTGCACCAGATGTGAAGATAAAAGGCGCTAAGGCTAGAAGAAGATTAGTTTATAATAACCGTTTTTTTGACTACGGACGCTCTTACTTGGGAGGCTCTTTCATTGAGTTGACTCCTCTGTATGAAAGCACGGTCAACTAAAAAGGATAATTCCCTAAAAAACACCGAGGTCGGGATGTGATACAGGGTGTTTCTCAGCACCGCCCCTGACATTCATCAGCCTCCCCAGACTTCGCATCCTCAACCCCGCACGAATGAAGGAAACCATGGCCGATACATTATGTTTTATCCCCTTTTGCAAGAAGAAGGCGGCAGCCCCGGACCGTCAAGCCGTGTTGCTGACTCTGACCGAGAAGCGCATCCCGGAAACTTGGCAGAAACTGCAAACGATGCGCAACAGGATGGGCGCATGCGTTGATGAAGATATCCGGCCACGTATTGCGCTGAGGCAATACAACGGTGGGTTTTACAACTCCCAAACGGATTTTCGAGAGGACATCGCACGCAATCTCAATGCCGGTCGACTTGATCTCTATATTATTTCTGCGGGCTACGGAATCGTCCACGCGCTTGATCCCATTCACCCCTACGAGGCGGAGATGAAGGGAAGGGTTGCCACGCTCTGGAGAGACATGGGCTTGTCTGGAATGATTTCGGAATTGATCTGCGTCTCGCGTGCACGGCGGGTCTTCGGCTTCTTTGCGGGCCCAAGTCACTGGAGCGGGGCTCATGCGAAGTACCGTTACTTCTTCACAGAGGGTGTCAGGACGGCAATCACAGACGGGGCGACCCTTGATACCGCAGCATGTTTTTATCGTGGTTCCGGCATGGGGACAAATGCGATCACCGGTGCGCTCGGTCGAACCCTGCTGCGCGGATTGCATGCAGACTTCTCTTCCCGCTTTCTGGCCGAATACGAGATGGGATGGATGGATGGAAACGTCGTCATCCGGTCTGAGAACCTCCTTGAAATACAGGAATTATGATGACTCGTATGATGACTCGGTTGCTACCCTAGAAATCACCGGAACTAATTCCCAATACATAAGGATATTCTTGAAAAAGATATTAATCTCAGAATTGATGATTACAGTACTGAAAAAGGACTCAAAGAAGCGGTTTGGGGGTATTTCTGGTCTATGTTAGAGTATGTTGGCAAGCATCTTTTCCCTTCATTTGTACAAAGCAGGGAGTTCGTATGAGAAAGACCGAGAAAGACAATAAGTTTGCAAAAGAGCTTGAAGAGGCTAACCGTAACAGTTCTCCAGCCGATATGGAGATGCTTCGGGAGCTTAATCTGATGATGAAACAGATAGAGAGTATCCCTACTCTACCTCAAACAGAACCGGACGTTCCCGAGGAGCTTCCACGCCAGCCAATTCCGCTGAGATTAGTCAGGCGATGTCTCGGCCAAACTACCTGAATACATAGAACCTATAAAACGGACCGCAGGTAATAAAGCTTCATACAGAAGGCATATGCGCCTTTTTCTCTGGAGTGCCCCCGAGCAGATCGATAAAACCACCGAAAGTTCGCCTGCTGAGATCGGAAAGGGCATCTATGTATTTTGGAGTCTCGGACCTTATAAGATTGGGGCTTATCTTGCCGCCGAGCCCCTCGATTTCCTTTTTGTTAACCGGAGTAACGAACCAGCGCTCTATCATGGGTGCGTCAACCTCAAGGTGGAACTGGAATCCGTATACCTTGTCTCCGTATCGAAACGCCTGGTTTGCGCACGCAGGAGACGTGGCCAGATGCGAAGCACCCGGAGGAATCTCAAAGGTGTCTCCATGCCACTGAAAGACCTTTTCAACCTCACTGAATACACCAAGAAGCGGGTCCCTTTTTCCTTCCTCGGTAGTGGAAACGTCATACCAGCCGATTTCCTTCTCCGGGTTCTTGAGAACCCGGGCTCCAAGGGCCTTGGCAATGAGCTGCGAGCCGAGACATATGCCGAGCACCGGGGCGTCCATGTCGATAAACTCCCTTATGGCTTCGGTCTCCGGTACGAGGTAAGGATACTCATCGGTTTCATCCACGTTCATCGGGCCTCCGAGAACCACGAGACCGTCGTAGTTGCGGAGCTTGGGGATGCTGTAATTGGAACGACCGAAGTTCACGTAACGCATTCTGAAACCGGCGTTTCTGAGCATCGGATGAAGCGTTCCCAGTATCTCGTGAGGAACATGCTGGAAGACAAGCAGTTTCGGCATGGAGCAGGATTTTAACCAGTTTTCCGGCCCCTGTCATTTCGCCGGGACAGGGACAGTTCAGATCTCCCACTTGCCGCGCAGAGTCTCTTTCCCAAGAGAGGATTCAAGCGCGGACAGAAACTCCTTTCTGCTGATTTCTCTCCCTCCGAGAGTCCTCATATGATCCGTCGGAACCTGGGAATCTATGAAATCAAAACCGGATTCCCAGCATTTCCGCGCCAGATGAAAAAGAGCCACCTTGGAAGCGTCGGTTTCGAGGTGAAACATCGATTCTCCGAAAAACGCGCCGCCGAGAGACACTCCGTAAAGACCGCCGACAAGCTCTCCCTCCCGGTAGGTCTCAAAAGAATGAGCGTAACCCAGTTCATGCAGCTTCCCATAAGCCGCCTTCATCTCCTCGGTTATCCAC
>JAPOQQ010000059.1 GCA_026710625.1 Candidatus Dadabacteria bacterium
AAGATAAATGCTTAGATTCTGCAGAGAATCCAGTGAGAATTCAGGCAATATCCTACTTAATTCTTGGAGAATAAATTATAAGCAAATGGTACAGGTGCTAGTCATGGTAAATTGACTTCATTAACCCAGAAATTTCTACTGTCTTTCATATAACCGCATACGTAAATACAAGAAAATCAAATCATCATGACCAAGTTGTTTGGATATCCGGGTTTTTAAACCTCGTTAATTATGTTGTTCCACTACGGATTTGATCAGGCTTTCTCTGAATTCCCGGGTGTTCAGATATTGTCCTAACAGGAGGCAGAAGAGGCTTGTGGGGAAGAACAGAACATCTTTATTGCCGTATCGCTTTATATCGCTTTTGCTGAGCGTGCAGCAAACCAAACTGTTAGAACTGGTAAGTTTGTGTTTTTCGGCAAAATCAAGCAGTCCTTTGATTTCTGATGAGTTTTCAAGCGGTCTATCGGACCATTTAATTTCAACTGCCATTGTCACTCCGGTTGTATCCATAGTTACCAGGTCAACTTCTCCATTTTTCCAGCGCGCATAATATGGTTTTTCTGAGTATTCAGCAAGGTGAAAGTAGTGGCTGAGTACCGCTGTCTCTACAAGCTTTCCCAAAACAGTTCTGTTGTCTCTTTCCAAAGTACCAAACAACGCCGGATACATTGAAGCGTTTGTAATATAGACTTTGAATTTGTGCTCTCTTTTGAACTTCTTGGCGTTCCTGTCGATCCGGCTCACGCGTTTTATCAGAAAAGCGGCTTCAAGATATTCCAAGTACCTTGATATCGTGCCCTTCGCTACGTTCGAGTCTTTAGAGATACCCTGAAGATCGACTTCCTGCCCGGTGTTATGGACAAGCATGGTGAACAGCCGGTTAAGTTCCGGTATATCACGGATTCCATACAGGCTCGGCAGGTCGCGCAGAAGCACCTTCTCTATAACGTCGTTCTTAATGAAACGATCAGCATTGGCTCTTATCTCCTCTGAGAATACTGCTTCGGGATAGCCTCCGAAGTTTATGTAGTTCACAAACTCTTCGTTGAGCTCTTCGACTTTTTCAGTTTCTCGAACAAAAACGCTCAGGTAATTGACAGGGACGTCTTCTCGGCCGAAAAGTTTTATCCCTGCACCCGAGAACTTAAGGTATTCGTGAAAAGTCAGGGGAGGAAGAATGAAGTCGGTGAATCTTCCTGCGCCGGACTCATTGCTCTTCAGTTTCAGTGCCGCGGCGGCCGAGCCTGTAACTATGAATCGGTGCTGGGGGTAGGAATCAACCAGAGATTTCAGATGCCGCTCCCAGTCGCTTAGGTATTGAATCTCGTCGAAAAAAAGATAGGAAGACTCATCTTGCGCTATGGAATTCAGTTCGACAAACATAAGGAGTATTTTCTCAAGCGAGAGACTTGAATACAGAGGGTTATCCAGAGGAACGTATAGAATTCGTCTTGGCTCAACTTTTTTCCTTATGAGTTCGGCAATCGCCTGATGAACCATCACGGTTTTGCCGATCCTGCGGGGGCCCATCAGCACGACCGCACGATTGATTTTCTTCTCGGTTACCAGTTCAAAAAATGGGGTAAAATAAACTCGTTTAGGGTCTTCTTTCCACCTGATGTCGTCTCGATTCTTCCACCAAGGACTGTCGGTGCGGAAGCGCTGGAGTATTTCTTTTTCTGAAACTCTTAGCATGGCAGTCAATATAATAAGCGGGAGAGAAAGAGAAGTCAAATAAGAACAATTAACTGTGCTTATTTGACTGCAGGTCTAATAATTCAACTATAACAGCAAGTTGCAGTCACCAAATAGTGCTTACTGTAGTTAATTATGACAGATTTTGCGGTTTTCTGACAACATTCTAAAGAAATAATGATCAGGAGTGTTTCTTTTGGGAACTAGGAGAGCAGTTTCTGAATTCTCTTTATCTTCTCTTCTTCCGTTTCCTCTTCCTTCGGGCTTGGGGGAATCCCGTTTCCTCTTATCACGGCGGGCCTTTCGCCAACTTCGGCATGCCACCTGGTAAGATTCGGAAAAGCCCCGAGATCCAGTTCCGCCCAATCGTAAGCGTTTACCCAGGGCCACGTGGCTATGTCGGCGATCGAATACTCTTTTGCGAGATACTCCGCCTCGGAGAGTCTTTCGTCAAGTATCGAGTAGAGCCTTTTAGTCTCCTCGGTGTATCTCTTTATCGCATAGGGTATTTTTTCCGGGGCGTACTTTAAAAAGACGTTCAGCTGTCCCTGCATGGGCCCTACAGCCGACATCTGGAACATGAGCCACTGGATACACGTCGTTCTGCGTCCATCCCCGACCGGCGGAAGAAAGCTCCCGAACTTGTCGGCAAGATATATCAATATGGCTCCTGACTCAAAAACCGCCGTGCCGTCATCATTATCAACTATCGCGGGTATTTTCCCGTTCGGGTTTATCTCGAGAAACCACGGCTCCTTGTGTTCAAACCGAGAGAGATTAAGAGCGTGAACCTTGTAGTCGGCTCCCAGCTCCTCAAGCATTATTGAAACCTTCTTGCCGTTCGGCGTGGCCGCCGTGTATAGATCGATCATTTTTTGCCTCGGTTTATATCAGGCCTTTAATCAGCTGACAATCCGGACCAAGAGCGTGGGTTCCATGCAAAAATTTTCAGGTTCCTCACCCTCTTTGTTCCCTGAACTGAGTTCCCCTTTTTCAGAAAGCCTCATGAAATATATCTGCCAGGAATCTCTGGAACTTCAGGGGTTACTTAAGATAGAATAATACCACCAAAATCGAACAGTAACGATAACGGCGAAACAAACAAGGAGGTTAAAAACGAAATGATAAAGGAAACTTTCCGGTCATCCGTACATGCCACGGCACGGTGTTTTAATCAGTCGACAACCCGGTTGCTGCAGCTTGCCGCGGCTTTAATCCTGACAGCCTTTTGCCTCGCGTCCCAACCACAGAGCGCAAACGCCGAGGGCATGGGCGGTTTTTACATCGGAGCGGCGCTCGGAGGAGAATACGCCGACGTGGATTACAGGAAAGCGGTAATTCACAATTTTCCCGACATGGAACTCATTTCTACCTACGAAAACGATAACGGCAAAGGTGGAATCGGCTCCGTCAAAGCCATCTTGGGACATCGATGGAACCTCCCCGGCCAAACCTATTTTTCAGGCGAACTTGATTTCGCTTTTAACCTTAACAAAAAAGTAGACGGCAGGCTCAAAGGAGTTGACGACACTTCTTCGCCGGACGCTCCCGACGTGTTTCCCGGAGACTGGGACCTGGAGAAGAACTACAGTGCGGGATTTAACGCGAAGCTCGGGTTCTCGCCCCAGAAAGACATCCTGGGAAGCGGCGGTTCGATTTACCTGGTCGGAGGCGTTAAGTGGGCGGACTTCACGTTTGACGGTAGTTATGACGGCATGGTTGTTCTTCCCGATGGCACTACCGAGCGGGTTGCGGGCGTGGACAGCAAGGAACTTGGCGCGTGGCCCTGGCTCGTGGGAGCCGGAGTAGAATTCGGAAGCGAACAAAATCGTCTTGATCTCAGGGTTACCTACTCCAGGTATAAATTCGATTCAAGCACGGGAGACGGATTGACCTCCTCGACGGCAAAACTTGATCACGATTTTGAAATCAGCGAATGGGGAGCCTACGTCGGTTACACCTTCTCTACCGGATTCGGTCTGGGCATCTGAATTTCCGGATAACTTTTGACGGACGCAGGGTCCGGTGAAAAAGCGGGGTTCATCAGGAGTTAGTCTCGTCCGCTTTCCGAAGATGGTTCGCGTATTCGAGAATTTCAGGGAAAAACCGATTGAAATGCTCGTTCATCTCGTCGTAGTGCGCGACGAGTTCTTGCTCGGATCCGGAAAGAGGATTTTTTCTCCTTACCCTTATCGACATCCCCTGGAATACGACGCCGAGCCCGGAAATGCTCCGGTACTTCTCTATCCAGCCGTCCTTGATAATGGTGTTTATCCTGGCCGCTTCGTGCTCGGGGAAGATATCCGCCGCCCCGAGGATTATACCGTACGCCTTGTCAAGAAAGTCCCTTAGGCTCTCATCAGAATACCTCTCCCAGTTAACGGCAAGCAGGTGGTCATAGAAGATGTCAACAATAACCCTGCTCCAGCGCCTGCGCTCCGGACTTATAAGCCGGGCGCACTCCCTGGTTATTTCGTGAGAATCCGTCCAGGCGTCAATCCTGCGGTGCATCACTATCCCGCGTCTTATTCCGGGAGTATAGCAGTCCTCTGGGAGCCTGCCCTTCACGAAATCGCCCAGGAAATTTCCTATCAGGCATTCAGGGTCATCCCCGGCAAGGCGGATATGGGCAAGGTAGTTCATCTGCGGGCATCACCCGGAACTCAGCCGCTCAAGCAGCTTGTTTATTCTTCCGACCATGCTTCCGGGATTCTCCATGTACCCGGCGGCCAAAAGCGCATTATCAAAGAGCTGCTCAACTATGATTGCGGCGAATTCTGTGTCTTTTTCTCTCATGGAGGCAAGGTTTTTTATAAGCGCATGGTCGCCGTTTATCTCAAGGCGGACGACGGAACGCATTTCGGCGCCCGCGCTCATGTTCCTCATGATCCTTTTCATCCCCTGGGTCATGGTGGAATCTGAGTTAAACGCGGCGGCGGGGCTCTCAACGAGCCTCCGGCTCATGCGCACGTCCCCGACCCTCTCGCCAAGCACTCCCTTCATCCAGCCGCAAAGCGATTTTTCTTCCTCAGAAGAACTCTCCGCATCCTTACCCGCGACTCCTATGTCAACGCTGTCGGCGGAAACAATCTTTTTTTCCTCATACTCTCCGAGAGTCGACATCACGAATTCGTCAATCGGCTCGTATATGAAAAGAACCTCGACATCCTCTGAGCGGAAAAACTCCATGTGGGGCCCGTTCTCAAGCGCTTCTCTTGCGGAACCGAACAGGTAGTAGATCTCCTCCTGGCCTTCGCCCATCCCCGAGAGGTAATCCTCAAAGGAAACCAGTTCCCCTTCCCCCTTGCGCGAGGACTCAAAGCGAAGCAGCCCCCGAAGCTGCTCCTTGTGCTCAAAATCCGAGGCCACTCCCTCTTTTATGAAAAAACCGAACTTGCCGTAGAAATCGCCGTAACTCTCCGGGTCGTCGGCCGAGCCCTGCTCAAGGAATCTTATGAACCTTTTAGTGATGGCGGAATTAAGCTTCTTAACAAGGGAGCTGTCCTGCATGGTCTCTCTTGAGATGTTAAGGGGAATGTCGGCGCTGTCCACCACGCCCTTAAGGAACCTCGCCCACTCTGGAAGAAGATTCTTGGGGGAGGCGTCTATAAGAACCCGCCTTGAGTAAAGGCTCACTCCGGGGTCCATTCTCCCGAATCCCAGGCGCTCCATGTTGTCCTCCGGCACGAACAGAAGCACGTTCATGTCAATCGGGGCTTCCGAGGAGAAATGAAGCCTGTATCTCGGTTCGTCAAAGGAGTTTGTCTGGAACCTGTAGAAGCCCCCGTACTCCTGATCCGTAATCTCGCTTTTGCTGCGAAGCCAGACGGCTTCGGTGGTATTTATCTGCTCACCGTTTAGCTTAAGGGGGAAGGGAACAAACGCGGAGTATTTTCTAAGGATGTCCCTTATCACGTCGGGGTCTGAGTACTCCTTTGCATCTTCCCTTAGAGACACCACGACCTTAGTGCCCCTTCTGTGCCCCTTTCCCTTTTGAATCTCGAACACTCCGTCCCCGCTGCTTCGCCAGACGAGGTGCTCTGAATTCCTCCTGTACCCGCGGGTCGCCACCTCGACCGAATCGGCAACCATGAAGGAGCTGTAAAAGCCCACCCCGAACTGCCCGATCAGGTCTCCCCCCTCGGTCCCGCTTTTCTCTATCGCGTCAAGAAAGCTCCTTGAGCCCGAGCGGGCTATGGTTCCCAGGTTCTCAACGAGGTCCTTTCTGCTCATTCCGATGCCGTAGTCGGTAAAGGTGATCGTATTGTCTTCGCTTGAGGTGGATATTTCGATTTCAAGCGGGAGAGCCTCGTCGTATATCTCTTTTTCGCTAAGCTGTATGTACCTCAGTTTCTCAAGGGCATCAGAAGCGTTTGAAACAAGCTCCCTGATGAATATCTCCTTGTCCGTGTAGAGGGAATTGATCACGATATCCATCAGCCTCCGCACTTCGGCCTGGAACTCGTGCTTTTCAGTTTTCTCCTTGGTCATCTGAAACCTCCATTAAGCGGCAAATTCCGCTTGGAAAAACCTTTTTTACATTAGTAAAAATAAGACTGATTGCCCCATTGACAAGTGCACGCGGCCCGAGAACCGTTTTTTTTATACGGTAAATGCCCCAAGACGGCGAGCCTGCCGCGGAAAGCCCGGAAGAAAGATATGGGGTCAGGTCTTGGGCAAAGCCCCAAAGGCAATCCTACTTGCGCCCCGTCGTTTCCCCCCAGGCAAAAGCCGCAAGCGCCCCGGGGGTGTCCCTCCACTCATCAAGCCCCCGGCGCCACTCATCGAACTGCTCCCGGGTGGCAATCCCGTGTTTCGTGGCCGCCGAAACGGTGTCCGGAGCGAAAAACCAGCCAGTAATGAACCCGTGAAGAAAATCAATGTCTTCGTCCGTGCAGAAAGGCTCAAACGAAACGCTTGAGCTTATGTCCCGGAAACCGGCCTCGATAAACAGCCGCTTGAGCTCCCTGCCGATCTGGGGGTGGCCCCCGTTGGCCTCGATAAGCTTAGCGAACGTTTCCCACCCGTCTTTCATCGAAGGCTCAAGAAACGAAGAGTCAACAAACATCTCCCGGCTCGAGATGATGCCTCCGGGTTTGATAACCCTACGCGCCTCTGCCAGAACCGCCACAGTGTCCGGGGCGTGCATGAGAACGGCGTGGCAGTGCGCGACGTCAAAGGAGTCATCCTCAAAGGGAAGATCCGTCACGTCGGCGGTCTGGAATGTCGCGTTTCGGTGTCCGCCGGCCTCCGCGGCCGCCCGCGCGATCTCGATTTGCGAGGCTTCCATATCGACGCCGAAAA
>JAPOQQ010000060.1 GCA_026710625.1 Candidatus Dadabacteria bacterium
CCGGACCCAATTGGAGATGAACCCAATGTCCTGGTCGCTTTTCAGAAGGCGGTGACAACCGGGAATACCGGGAACGTGCCAGGGGATTTAGCGGATGGAAACAGCGGAACCGTCATATATCATTGGGACGATCCAAGAACCGAAAAAGATGACGTCGAGAACTTTCTCGGAATGGGCGTGGTTCCCGGCACCTCGGTCAAGGAAAGCTACCTCGAGGTGGTGGACACAGCTCGCGGAACTGGCTTCCCCCCAGCTTACTTCGTCTTCGGTTCCGGAATCTATCCGGATTCGGAAAGTATGCCACCGGGCGATGATATGCCACCGGGCGATGATATGATGGCAGGCGACGAGGATGACGGATGCGCAATCGCCGCAACCGGCAGCAAGCCTCAGAGCACTTTGCTTAACCTGTTTTTGATAGCGTCCGTTTTATTCTCGGCTGTTTTCTTGAGAAAACGCGTTTAAGCGAGCGGAAGAAAGGTTTGTTCATCGAGGGCGGTTTTTTTATAAACAAGCCGCCCTCGTATTCTTTCTCCATATTCGGCTGTCAGCCACTCCCCTGCAGTACCGACGACAGCATTTTCCTCCTCCCGTTTTTCAAGAAGAAATTCCCGAAAAAAACAGTATAAAAAAACTGCGCCTCGCTTCCTCAAAACCCCGATTGGAAATAGACTTCGGGTTTGATTGGGAGAACTTTGTACGGTATAAGTTCTCAGGCCATGTCGAATACGGAAATAAAGTGCAATCTTTTTATTGACGGCGAAGAAAAACCGCCCGCAAGCGGTTCCTATTCGATAAGAGAGAACCCCGCAACGGAAAAACCCCTGGCAGAGATCGCCCAGGGAGGGGAAGAGGACGTCGACGCGGCGGTGCGCGCCGCCGAGCGAGCCTTTTCCTCGTGGTCAAAGCTTGCCGCATCGGAACGCGCCAAGCACCTTCTTCGGATCGCCCAGGCGCTCTCCGACAACAGGGACAAGATCGCCCTTATAAATACCCGCGAGACGGGAAAGCCCATCCGCGAGAGCGTAGCGGTAGAGATAGGCGGTTCGGTAAGAGCACTTGAGTATTACTCCGGTGCGCACACGCGCCTGAACGGAGAAACCCTGCAGGTAAACGAGAACCAGATATCTCTCACGATAAGGGAACCCGTGGGGGTCGCGGCGCATATAATCCCGTGGAATTTCCCCCTTCTTCTTTCCTTCTGGAAAATAGCCCCCGCGCTTGTTGCAGGATGCACCATAGTCATAAAACCCGCGGAACTCACCTCGTGCGGGATCTTTGAGGTGGCGAAGCTCTGCTCCGAGGCAGGACTTCCCGACGGCGTGCTTAACGTGGTGCCCGGAGAGGGGTCCGTCGCCGGCCAGGCGCTTACCGAGCATCCCGGCATAGGGAAGATAGCGTTTACCGGCTCGACCGAGGTCGGAAAAAGCGTCATGAGAACAGCGGCGGACAACATAAAGAGAGTGTCCCTTGAGCTTGGCGGAAAGGCTCCCTGCATAGTTTTTCCGGACGCAAACGTCGAGGGGGCGGTGGAAGCGTGTCTTCGCGGAGGCTTTTTTAACCAGGGAGAGAACTGCACAGCCGTGACCAGGCTCATGCTCCACGAAGAAATATACGATGAGTTTCTCTCCTCTTATCTTGACAGGATATCCAGAATAAGAATCGGAGACCCAGAGGATCCGGAAACCGAGTTCGGGACAGTGATTTCAAAGGAGCATTACGAAAACGTGATGAACTACATAGAAAAAGGTGTCTCCGAGGGAGCCCAAGTGGTCGCGGGCGGAGACCGCCCCGAGGGATTCGACAAGGGTTACTACATAGCGCCAACAGTAATAGAGGACATACCTCCCGGTTCGGTTCTGGTGCGCGAGGAGATCTTCGGGCCGGTGGTCTGCGTCATTCCCTTTAAAACCGAGGAAGAGGCCGTCGCGGCGGCAAACGACGTCGAGTACGGACTCGCCGGAGGAATCTGGACTCAGGACATAAACCGCGCGCTTCGGGTCGCAAAGGCAGTAAAGGCGGGCTACCTCTGGGTAAATACCTACGGGGGGATAATCCCCGAAACTCCCTACGGAGGCTTTAAGCAAAGCGGAATCGGAAAAGAGCTGGGAGCCGAAGGGATAGACAACTACCTTGAGACCAAGTGCGTTAACATCTTTACCGGGGAGAGTACCGGGAAGTGGTACAAGGGGTAGCCGATGGATTTTGAAGACATAATCTATGAAAAAACGGGCGGAGTCGCTTTTCTGACCATAAACCGCCCCCGAGCGCTTAACGCCTTTCGGGACGTAACGCTAAACGAAATGATCAAAGCCTTTACGGACGCCTGGGGAGATGAGCAGGTCGGCGTGGTGGTTCTCCGGGGCGCCGGCGGGAAGGCATTTTCCAGCGGAGGAGACCTAAAGGAGAAAAAAAGCGGCGCCGGGGGAAAGGACGGCCTTCTCGGAGTCGGGGATTACGTTTCCCATATCCACTATCTCATAAGAAACATACCGAAGCCGGTCATAGCCGCGGTGAGGGGCTACGCCATAGGCGGAGGGAACATACTGCAGTTCATGTGCGACCTTACGATCGCTTCTGAGGATTCCGTTTTCGGGCAGGTGGGGCCGAAGGTGGGAAGCGTGGA
>JAPOQQ010000061.1 GCA_026710625.1 Candidatus Dadabacteria bacterium
GAGGCAATAACGGAGGCCTATGGAAACGAGGTTTTTTTCGTCGGCAAGGTAGACGAAAGCTCTCTGGTGTGTGATGTGAAAGTTCTCGCACGCGGTAACCGCCAAGCGGTTCCGGCTATCCTTGACGCGGCGAAAACGGGGAACGTCGTTGTGCATAATCATCCCTCAGGCAACCTCGAACCTTCACCTCAGGATGTGGCAGTCGCTTCGGCTTTCGGAAACAAAGGCGTCGGTTTCTACATAGTGGACAGCGAGGTCGAGAAGGTGTACGTAGTTGTTGAGCCTTTTGTTCCTGGGGAAACGGTACGCGTTGACAATGAATCCGCCAGAAAATATCTCCTGCCAGCAGGTCCCGTGGCCCGTGTCTTGGGAGAGAAATACGAACACAGGGACGAACAGCTGGAAGTTCTCTCAAACGTAATCGATGCATTCAACGACGAGCACCTCTCAATGATAGAGGCCGGCACGGGGACCGGAAAAACTCTTTCCTATCTCATCCCTTCCATCCTCTGGTCAATTAGCAACAGTGAGAGGGTTTTGGTCTCAACAAATACCATCAATCTTCAGGAACAGCTGATAAACAAGGATCTTCCTCTCCTTCGGAATCTTTTTCCGAGGAAGTTTGATTACGCTCTCGTTAAGGGAATGAGAAACTACTTCTGTCTTCTCCGCGGCGAAGCCGTCGGGCAGGATCTTTTCGATTTTATAGACGATGGGGAAAGAGGATCGATGAAGGATGTGCTTGAGTGGGCCAAGACCACCGCGGACGGTTCACTTTCCGATCTTGCGTTTACACCCCCTGACGATGTGTGGGACAGGGTATCTGCGGAAAGCGAAAGCTGTCCGGGGACCAAGTGCCCCCATTATTCGAGTTGCTTTTTCTTCAAGTCGCGGAGGGAGCTATCGAGGGCCTCGGTGCTGGTTGCCAACCACCACATGCTTTTTTCCGATATTGCGATAAAAGGAGCTGCAGGACCCGATTCGGATTTCGGGATAATTCCCCGCTACGCGAAGGTTGTTTTTGATGAGGCGCACAATATCGCCGAGGCGGCCACTTCGCATTTCAGCCTGAAGCTTAGCAAGCACGGGATTGCGAAGACCCTCTCAAAGCTTCGTTCCCGGAAAAACAGGGACAAGGGGCTTGTATCCTACATCTCGCACCTTGCGCAGAAGGAAAAAGATTCCGCACTCAGGGAGATTTTCGAGCGCTCGGGCGGCGGGCTTGCGAGGGCCGTCGAGCGTATAGAGGTCGTAAGCGAAGAGGTCTTTAATTCGCTTTACGGTTTTGGGGTGGACCTCTCGGGTGAGGCAGCGATGAGCCTGAGGCTCACAGAAGAGGTTGTGCGGCACGAGAAATGGCCTGCCGTTGAGGAGCGCTTCGGGGCACTTGAAAAATCCCTCTTTTCGCTTGAAAACGAGATTGCCCACCTGCTGGGAGTAGTCGAGAGCTCACCGCACGCGGATTCCCACATAAAACTCACCGCTGAACTTGGTGGCATCGCTAAGAGATCCCTTGCTTTCCGCGAAGCCATAGGAAGGTTTTTCGGCGAGCAGGACGAGAGTTATATAAGGTGGTTTGAGGGGAACCGCAGAAGGGCGGCGATTTTCTGCTCCATCAACCTTTCTCCGCTTGACGTATCCAAGGAGCTCGATGAAAAACTCTACTCGAAGACCAAAACCGTCGTTATGACATCCGCATCGCTTGCCGTGGATAAGAATTTCGATTTCCAGAGGAAAAACATAGGACTTTCGGATAATGAAAGATTCAGGGGGCTTATCGTTGATTCACCGTTTGATTTCCGAACGCAGTCCTTGCTGCTGGTCCCCTCGGACATGCCCGAGCCCGGGCGCGAAGACTACGAAGATTCCCTTGCGCGGATACTCTCAGACTCGATCTCTGTAACAAACGGAAACGCTCTGGTGCTTTTCACCTCTTATTCCTCGCTTAACAGGGTTTATGAAAAGACGGGAAAAATTCTTGAGAGGATCGGGGCTGTCCCGGTCAGTCTTTTCAAGCAGGGGGAAATGCCCAGGAGCCTGCTGCTTGAGAAATTCAAAACGCTTGGGAACTCGGTGCTTTTCGCGACCGACAGCTTCTGGGAAGGAGTAGACATTCCCGGGGATTCCCTGAGGATGGTTGTCATATGCAGACTTCCCTTCAAGGTCCCCACGGACCCGGTTACGGAGGCGAAAATCGAGTACATGGAAAGACAGGATATAGATTCGTTCCGCGAATACATACTTCCCCATGCGGTACTCAGGTTCAAACAGGGCTTCGGGAGACTCATACGCACCAAGACAGACCGCGGCGTTGTTATGGTTCTTGATAAGCGTATCGTGTCGAAGTACTACGGGAAATTCTTTATCAACTCCGTTTCGGGGAGTGACTTTTTCTGCGGAAAGACGGAACAGATACTCGGGCGGATGCGGAATTTTTTCTCTAAGGGGCGACCGCACTGAATTTCTTACATGTATAGAGCGAAAAACGGCGAAAAGGAACGTCTGGAGAATGTTTTCAGAAGACTAGGCAGGTCCCGGTTCCGTTCTGGGTTCAGGCTGAAGGCCAAGGAAGCGCTTTATCTCAGGCAAAAAGGCCTCCCCGAAGTGCTTTCGCACGGAAGGGATTTTCTTGAAAAAAGGCTTGCCCCCGCTCTCCCCCCTAACGACGGGAAGCAGACTCCATGGGGCGGACATCCCGTATTTCGTGCCCAGCATGCCACGGCCACGTGCTGTCGGAGCTGCCTACTAAAATGGCACGGCATCCCTAAGAAAAGAAAGCTTACGGAACAGGAAATTGATTATATTCTCCTGGTGATTGAGATGTGGCTTTCGGCTCAGAGCGATTCACAAGAGTGATTTCCAAAAAAAGGTTGTTTTATGTTAGAATATCGGGAGATATAAAAGATTTTATGTTACGGAGCTAGAAAACATGGATGAAGAAACCCCAACTCTGTCCAAGCTTGTAAAGGATGAGATCGATGAATTCGAACAGCAGATCTCCGACTACATGAACGGGAAGATAAGCGAGGTAAAATTCCAGAAAATAAGACTCCAGCTGGGAGTGTACGCACAGCGTCAGGAAGGAGTCCAGATGCAGAGGATAAAGATTCCCTACGGGAAGCTGAGTTCCGCTCAATTGAGAAGTCTTGCGGATGTTTCAGACAAGTACGCAAGCGGTTTCTTTCACCTTACGACTCGCCAGGACGCCCAGCTTTACTACGTCAACCTTGAAACGGTTCCCGACATGATGAGGGATCTTGCAAGTGCGGGGATCACAACTCGTGAAGCCTGCGGCAACACAGTAAGAAACGTCACGGCTTCCCCGATAACCGGGGCTTCGCCTACGGAAACCTTTGACGTGACTCCTTACGCCGAGGCGTTTAAGCAGTTTATGCTCCGAAACCCCATATGCCAGAACATGGGAAGGAAGTTCAAGGTCTGCTTCGAGAGCAATCCGGATGTCGACAACGCGGGAATCCGCATCCATGATCTGGGTTTTCGCTCCAGGGTAAGGGAAGAAGACGGAAAGCGCGGCTTTCAGGTCTACGTCGGTGGAGGGCTCGGCGCTTCGCCTTCGCTCGGACATCTCTGGACGGAGTTCATGCCGGTTGAGGAGATGATACCTTTTTCGGCTTCGGTCGTCAGGGTGTTTGACAGGTATGGCGAGAGAAAAGTGAGAATGAAGGCCAGAATGAAGTTTCTTGTGAGGAAACTCGGTTTTGAGAAGTTCAGAGAGGTGGTCGAGCAGGAAAGGGCTTCGCTTGAGATCGATCCTTCGTGGAACGACTATCTTGAGGCAATTGACCGGGAGCACGAAACCCCCAAGCCGAACGGACACGACCTTCCGGACGCTCCTGGCTGGGTGGAGGATGACCCGGATTTCACGGAGTGGCGGCAAAAAAACGTTTCTCCGGCAGGGGTCGAGGGATATTCAATCGTTAACGTGAGAGTGCTTCTGGGAGACGTTCCGTCCGATACCGCAAGAGCGCTTGCGGACATGATAGACACTTATGCAGACGGCTCCATAAGGATAACTATTCAGCAGAATTTTGTGGTCAGGTGGGTTCCCGATCAGGCCATTCCCTCGCTTTACGCCGACCTTAAAGAGGTGGGCCTTTCTGGTTCGGGCGCGGACACTTTCGAAGATGTAACCGCCTGCCCTGGTGCCGATACCTGCCGTCTGGGGATCACTTCAGCTAAAGGCCTTGCGACGAAGCTCACCAGCATGATGGATAACGGTCTTGGGAAATACAAGGAGACTCTCGGGGATCTCAGGATCAAGATATCCGGCTGTCCCAACGCTTGCGCTCAGCATGTTTCGGCCAGCATAGGGTTCCAGGGAGCGTCTATAACCAGAGAAGGTAGAAGCGTTCCTGCGGAGATGCTTTTCCTCGGCGGAGGGCTTTACGGAGACGACTCGCGCCTTGCTATGCCGGTTACCAAGATTCCGACCAGAAACGCTCCCAAGGTTGTCCAGAGACTGCTTGAGATATACGAGAGGGAGAAAGAAGACAACGAGCATTTTGACCTCACGATGAAAAGGCTCGGCGCCAAGTACATCAAGGAAGCGGTTTCCGAGTTCAACGAGATTCCCTCGTACGAGGATGATCCCGATTTTTACACCGACTGGGGACACGAAGAGGAAAAATTTGCCGTTCAGCAGGGAGTAAGAGGAGAGTGCGCGGGGGTTACAGTCGAGGAAAAAATCCCGGTCTTCTCAGATGCCGAGAGGCGTCTTGAGCAGGCCCAGGCTCTTTTTCTCCACGGCGACTACGAGGCATGCATGAACGAGCTTTACTTGGCGTGCTGCGACAGCGCCCATGTTCCTCTCTATACCAAGCTCGTTGATCCGTTTACTCCGGAGCAGACGATATGGGAGTTTGAGAACCTTATCGTGAGAACCGGGGAGATCGACGAGAAATGGCTTGATGTCTCGCGCAGGTTCGGGGAGTACAGAAACGGAGAAGTTTCGGCGTCAAAAGCTATAGAGTTCCTTGAAGTCGCCAAGAGTTTTTACTCCGACTGCGAGAAGGTTCAGGAGCAGTTGACCGCGTAAGGCTGATTTAGGAGTGGCTTAGTAGCCTCCGGTTATATATTTTTTGAGCGCCTCGATCTCAAATTTCTGACGGGAGATGATGTGGTTTATGATGTCGCCGCTCGTCACCATCCCGCAGAGTTTTCCCTCTTCTATTACCGGAAGGTGCCTTATCTTGTTCGCCGTCATGATAGCCATGCTTTCCTGAATCGGGTCGTCGGGCGAACCGTAGATCACATCCCTGATCATGAGTTCGCTTATTTTCGTGTTCGCCGATGACCTTCCCTGGAGGATAACTTTTCTTGCGTAGTCTCGCTCGGAGAATATCCCAACGACCTTTTCTCCGTCAAGCACGAGCAGAGCACCTATTTCTTTTTCTGCCATCATTTGTAGCGCTTTGTACACAGTCTCATCCGGTCCTATGGACCATACGCTGCTGCCTTTGTTCTTTAGTATGTGTCTTAAATTTTCCATTACCCACTCTGTTTTTTATATCTCGTAATTCAACCTTATTATCAAGTATATAAGCTTTTTGCGCCAAAACAAAACGATGTACTCCCGATCGGCAACGATACTTGTTTCCCGCAAATGCTTTCAGAATATTGGGATTTATATACTCTGCTAACCATGTGTTAGCCTCATATCAATTTCACGGGTCGCCGGAGTCCTTTTAAAGACGGAACGCTCCTCGCCGTGCAGTTGCGCCATTCCCAAACGCCTTATGTTCATCGCGGCATTCGTGTCCGCATTGGACATGTAGCCGCAACTTACACAC
>JAPOQQ010000062.1 GCA_026710625.1 Candidatus Dadabacteria bacterium
CCCACCGAGGAGGAGATGGCGGATCTCCGGTTTGCCTGGAAAGTCTGTCAGCACACCAAGTCAAACGCCATTGTCTACGCGAGGGACCTCCGGACGGTAGGCATAGGAGCGGGGCAGATGAGCAGGGTTGATTCCGTAAGGATCGCGGGGATGAAGGCTCGCACGCCGACCGATGGCTCGGTGCTCGCTTCCGACGCGTTTTTCCCTTTCAGAGACGGCGTTGACGAGGCGGCGCGTGCGGGAATCACAGCTGTAGCACAGCCTGGGGGATCCGTTAGAGACCAAGAAGTAATCGATGCCGCAAATGAGCACTCGATGGCGATGGTCTTTACCGGGAAAAGACACTTCAGGCACTGAGCACTCCCAGTTAAAGAAAAGATTTTGCAATATCCTTTCTTTGCGGAAACTCTAAAGTAAGGAAGCTTTCTTTAGAATTCAACTTAAGAAAGCTTCCGGGGATTTTTTTCTCAACAGAAGATCTAAAACAAAAACCTTTTCCTTAGAACCCAGCTTAAGAAAAGATTTAGAGATATCTTTTCTTAAAAAACTTGCTAAAAAAATTTAACCGGTTATCTTTTCTTAAGGAAAATTCTAAGGAAAAGATATTTCATAAAAATGGATTTCAAACCCGAACCGTCGCGCCTAGGGAGTTTAGTGGAAACTCCTTTTCTCGGACAGAAGATTTACGCCTTCGTACCTCCGCATCTCCCTCCAGTCCCACCCGTGCGGATTGACAGGTTCTATGGGCTCTTGGAAGAAGCGAGCCGAAATCTTGGCCGTTTAGATGGAATTGCATCAATACTGCCAGACCCCTATTTCTTCATTTACATGTACACCCGCAAAGAAGCATTGCTTTCATCGCAGATAGAGGGAACCCAGTCTTCCTTTTTTGACCTGCTTCTCTACGAAAGCAAAGAGGAGCGGGACAGACCTTCGAGCCAAGACGTTCTCGAAGTTTCAAACTACGTGAAGGCTATGAACCATGGTCTTGAGCAGATCAGGGAAAAAGGCTCTCCGATTTCTCTTGAACTCATCCGTGATATTCACCGAATTTTACTGTCCAATGCACGTGGCGGAGAAAAAAGCCCTGGGGAATTCCGCAACCGGCAGAACTGGGTCGGAGGTCCCCACCCTGCAACCGCAATCTTCGTTCCACCGCCGACGGAAGATGTACTGAATCTGATGTCAGACCTAGAAAACTTCATTCACGCCGACACGCCGGATATCCCAACGCTTATCAAAGCGGGACTTGTTCACGTGCAGTTTGAGACAATTCACCCGTTTTTAGACGGAAACGGCAGGCTCGGCAGGCTCCTGATAACCTTTCTGTTCTGTGCACAGGGCATTCTGACGGAACCTCTTCTGTATCTCAGTCTGTATTTCAAGACCCATCGTTATGTTTATTACAACCTGTTGCAACACGTGCGCGAGACTGGCGACTGGGAATCGTGGCTTGAGTTTTTTCTGAAAGCCATAGTACACACTTCGGTACAGGCTTCGGACACGGCTCACAAAATACTGGATCTTTCCAAACGCGACCACGGCCGAATTGAACAGTTAGGCCGCCCAGCCGCCTCGGTGTTTCAGGTCTACCGATTCCTGCAGAAAATGCCTGTCGTATCCGTCCCGGACGCGCACAGAAGCCTCGAGCTTTCCCGTCCAACAATAAGGAAGGCTTTAAAGCATCTGCAAGCTCTCGGAATCTTGAAGGAGGTCACCGGGAAAAGCCGCGGACAGATATTCGTATATGAAGATTATGTAAACATACTCAGTGAAGGGACAGAACCCATAGAACATCAGTCGATATGAAGCGGCATCGGAAGTCTTGATGGCCTGAGAGGCGCAACAAATTACCGTTGCCGCTACCAGTCCACCCTATCTGCTGGACCGTGAGCACTTCAAACTATAGCGCAACAGTATCACCTTGATTGCCGCGCTATAGGAAGTCAGGAAACTAGTCGAGAGGACTTGATCAGAATTGCAATCCTTATCCTTTGGGGGTAGTTTTCCAGAAGTTATTATTTCCCGAAGAAGCCAAAGGCGGTTGAGTTCGAAGACCAAATACCATGAGCATTGACACGGAATTTCTCAGACGCTGCCTCGACGCTCTGGAACATTCCCTGAAAGAGTTGGAACGTAGCAATCCGGACGAAATTGCCTGTGATGTCTACCGTGCGGCCTGCGTAAAAGAGTTCGAAATTATTCTGGAGCAGAGCGGCAAGTTGCTTAGGAAGGTTCTGAGTGCTTATTTCGCTGACAACCGTCAGGCAGACCGTTTGGTCTTCAAGGATCTCTTCCGCCATGCCGTTAAGCGCGACCTGATTGATCAAGAGACCTGCGAGCGCTGGCTTTCGTACCGCGATAATCGCAACGATACGGCACATAGCTATGGAAAAGATTTTGCCGGGAGCACGATCAAACTCCTGCCGGATTTTATCACCGACACTAAAGCTTTGGCTGACGTAATAGAAAGAACGAACGATGGCTGAAAGACTGCATTTATCACCAAGACATCGCAAGATGATTGAAGTGTTACTGCACCGCCACTTGCCTGGAGTGGAGGCTTGGGTTTATGGCAGCCGCATCCATGGCCGAAGCCACGGTGGGAGTGATCTCGATCTGGTGCTACGCGCTCCCGGACTACAACGGATTGAAACCGGTCGACTGAAGGCACTTTCGGAAGCATTGCGGGAGTCAGACATTCCCTTTCTGGTGGAAGCGCGCGACTGGACCCGCCTCCCCGAAAATTTCCACAGGGAAATAGAAAGAAATCATGTGGTGCTAATACACGGGCAATAACCCCCAATGCATCAATTTAACTCAGGGGTCGCTACCCGTTAACTCTGCTTTGTTCTCCGCCTGTAGCACGCTTTCAATCCGTTAACATGACTCATAGGCAGATGTCCTTCCTGCGGGCCATGGCCTCGCGATACCTCGCCTCCCTTGACAACCAGAACTCCGCGCTGCCGCCAAGCACCCGTTCCAGCTGAAGTGCCGTATCTTCCGTAATTGCCACTTTGCCACATACAAGCTGGTTTACGTATTTTGTCGTATAACCGGCGCGGTCGGCAAATTCAGCCCGAGTCCAGCCCCCTTCTTCCAATATGTCCAGAACAGTATCTCCAGGCGGCGGCAATGGCCACTTCGGGTGAAACTGATCAAGATTCCCAGTCATGGTAGTCCCCCATAAATGCAATTCTGATTGTCCCTCAAGGTAACGCAACAGGCAGGTCAGTCAACCTCAAGATAAGGCCCGACGTCCGAGTGGTTCTCTATGAGAAAGTAGTTGCTCTCTATCATCGTTCCCCTCGCGCGTTCAAGATCGGCCAGAGCAACCCGGTGGCTGGCAAAGGCACTTATGTAATTGGCCTCTGCGCTTATGAGGTCCCTCTGCGCTTCAAGGATCTCCCTGGTGGTGGAAAGTCCGGCCTTGAACTTTTCCTCCTCGTTCCCGAGCACTTCCTTTGCGAGATTGGTGGAAAGCAGGGCGGCCTCCATTCTTTTGTGGCTGCTTGCGATCTCCCTTATGGCGTTTCTAACATCGAGGCGAACCGCGTCTTTTTGCTTCTGGTAGCTTATAACGCTTCGGTCATGGTCGGCGCGGGCCTTCGCATAATCCCCCCAGGCCTTTCTACCGAAAATTGGAAAGCTCAGCCTCCCCGTAACGCTCCAGCTCGGAAAATCGCGGTCGACGATGCTGTCGTAGGCGTGTGAGGAATCGGCAAAACGCCGGGGCACCCCGCTAAACTCTCCGAAAACGAGCCTGTCGGGGTTCTCGGAGCCTCCGATACCCAGATACTCGAGACGGCCCTCGACCGTTAGACGGGGAAGCCTCTGGCGGGAGTAAAAAGTCTTAAGCGCCTGGGCCTTTTCCATTTCCCGCTCCGCACGGCGCATCTCGGGGCGTTTCTCAAACGCCTGCACCACAGCCACGGCTTCTGAGGGCCGTTCGTAAGCAGTCGGCATGGAGTCGGTTACCTCAAGCAGCTCAACGGTTTCCTCCAGGGGGATAACGAGAAGATTCTTAAGCGCGTCCATAGACGCCTCGTAGGCGTTCTCGGAGTTTATCATCCTTACCTTTCTGGCGGCGCTCTCGGAGCGCGCCTGAGTTAGGGTCACCCTGGGCAGAACCCCGACCTCTACCTTTACGCGGGTTCTTCTCTCAAGGTCCAGGGCGAGGTCGTAGGCTTTTTTCTCAAGGTCGCGGTCATGGGCAGCGGCCACAACTCCCCAGTAGCTTCTCTCAAGATCAAAAAGCGTTTTCGCCACCATCCGCTCGAATTCGTAAATGGATATGTCCCTGTCCTTTCTCGAGAGCACCACGGACACCCTGTTAGAAGCTATATCGAAGCCGCGGAGCAGTTCCTGTCCCACGCTGAAACCGAGGCTCGCGGACCACGAAGGGCTAAGGCTCTCAAGCGGAGAATCGGTCTCGGTCCTCGATACTTCAAGATCGTAGAGCTTGTAGAAAGTTCCGGTGGGAAGCTTTCCAGAGAGTTCGCTTCCGAAGGAGAAGATCTCGGCGTTTACTATTCCGTCCTCTATGAAAGCACTGGCAGTGGGGTTTGTCGTATCGGCGTAGGAAGCCATGAAGCTTATCTCGGGGTCGTAGACTCCCTGTCTGCTCTTGTGCTCCCCGCGTGCGGCGTCGACGCCGAGCATCCAGACCCTTATGTCGTGGTTTTTCTCAAGGGCCATTATCTTTGCCTGAGTGAGCGTAAGGGAATCCGCCCCGACCGGGGCGAAGAGAAAGCATGCGGCAAAAACCAGAAAGATCTTAAAGCGTATTAACATCGAGATACTCCGTCACCTGAAACCAGACCCTGCGTTTTGCGCTTCGATCCGGATTCTTCGTCATCCTCCCCGAATCCGCGGTAAAAATTTACTGAGAAAACCGGAAAAAGCCTAATTCCAAGCCCCGCACTGCTTTGCAAAACGGGAAGAAACGTCGGGCAGTCGCTCAACGTTTTTGTCTTTGCTCTTTTTATTCAAGGATTCTGGCGCATCAAGATCGGGGTTCTATGGTGTCTTGGCCCCTTGCAGCTTCCGGGCGGCTTTATCAAAGGTATAGAAACCGGAAAATGGCCCGCCCTGCGCCGCATCATCATTCGGCGGATAACGCAACAGCACATTGGTATCGACCGCGATCATGAAGCCAAGGAGTCTTCCAGAGATTCCTGATCCGTTACTGAAGGATCGCCCTTAACGTGCTGCAGCAGGCTCTGGGCGGCCCCTTTTACCTTTTTAACTATGGTTAAGCGGCCATCAGCAACAAAGGTTTCAATATTGTCACCAGGCTTAATGCCAAGCTGATCGCACTGGCTGGCCGGGAGCGTGATTTGTCTTTTGCTGCTGACTTTTGGCATTCCGCACCCCTTTACAAAGTTGATAACAGTAAAGATAGCATGTTCTTTGCCATGCGATAAGGAGTAAAGAAATCTGGAAAATTCCCGAACCATGCCACATTATTCTCTGCTGGTCTTCTTCCACGATGTCGCTTTCCGTCACAACCAATTGAAAGCGGGGTAACAGTCTTGCCCCTCAACAATGCCTAATATGTCTCGCTAACCACTGCGGCACGCAATTCGGCACCGCAAAACATTTCTCGCTGTTTGTTCCCAACATTCCTTTTACAAAGCGCCCGTCTGACGCAAATCCGCTTCTAACCCCCCGGGACAAGGAATCGGAAACAGAACTTCATGGCAAGTGCTCCCGAAGCCTGAACGCGTTTACGGCAAGCAGTTTTTCCGCAACCGGAAAGCTCTGACGGGTACGGCAAAGCACCATGACGGGCCATCTTGCCTGCGGTCCGAGCAGCTCGTGAACCTTGAGGGCCTGAGCAAAATCACGTGGCGTCGGAAGTTCCTTCCATTTCGCTTCCGCCAGAGTCAGACGGCCATCCTTCTCAATAATGAAATCCGTTTCGCGTGACTGGTCCCGATAGTGCCATATGGTCGCTTCCGGAGCCGCCAGAGACAGGTATTTTCGCAGTTCGCCGAAAATAAAAGTCTCCCATATCGCTCCAACCAGGTAGCTTCCGGTCACCGCCTGTCCGCTAAGTCCCAGGAGGAAACACAGCAGCCCGACATCATTGAAAAAAAGCTTGGGCGTCTTTGCAAGACGTTTCCCCGGATTCGCAAACCAGGGCTCAAGCAGCGTAACCTGATTGGAAGCCACGAGCACATTCAGCCACTTGTCGGCGGTTTTGCTGTTTATTCCCGTCTCCTTGGCAACTTCCGACTTGTTGAGCAGCTGCCCGCTGCGAAGAGCCAGGGCGCGCATGAAGCGGTCAAAGTCCCGCAACGACGAGACATTTAAAAGCTGGCGCACATCGCGCTCAAGATAAGTCGCCTGATAGCTGGCGAAATAGTCTGCGGGTCTCATCGCCGGATCCTTCCAGAGTTGCGGCATAAACCCGCGACCCAGAATCCCGGCTATCCCTTCACTCTCTTCCACGCGGGGAAATACGGGTCCCAGTTCCTCAATCGTAAGGCCTTCCAGTTCCAGCACGCCGCAGCGTCCCGCCAGAGACTCCGATACTCCCTGCATCAGGCCGAACTTCTGCGACCCGGTCAGGATGAAGCGTCCGTTCATCTCCCTGTGCTTGTCTATTTCAACCTTCAGGTAACGGAACAGCCTGGGAGCATACTGAACTTCATCCACAAGCAGCGGCGCGGGATGACGCGACAGAAAAGACTGAGGGTCCTCTTCAGCCAACTGCGCTTCTGCCGGAAGGTCAAGGCTTACGTAGTTATAGTCCCCGAACAGTTTTGTCAGAAGCGTTGTCTTGCCCGTCTGACGGGCTCCCGTAACGACGACGGAGGGAAAGTGCCCTGCCATGCGCCTGACTGACGCGGCTATCTCTCTTGGAAACTCATTATCCGACATATCAGGTATTCAAACTCCATTATTTATGGGTTTAGAATAACCGAATTGTCAAACTCTCTCAAGAGAAAAACAATCAAGCGCAGAGAGAAACATCGGCATGGAACTATTTTATCCATGTTCAAAGAGCAGTCTTTTTTCTTCCGCGATTTTCCAATAACCATGAAAATTGGAAGTCTGCCATCCAATTTTCATAGTTATAATTCCGCATGATGATTAAACGTCCCGGACATTTAAAAGAACTGAACCGGCATATTTCCCGCTTCCATCCGCAAAATTGCGTAGCAATACTATTACCGAGGATACTGTCTCTTTCGCTACGACATGAAATTCTCATCCTGTTTGTCGCACTATAGCTGTTCATTTTTAAGAAATACGTAGTGGGAGCACCTGCAAAAACCGTTTCAGCGCAAACGCTTTGAAGCCTGTTGTTTTTTGCAAATCTGCTATTCCATGTTGTATTTGCAAAACATGGGTTATATCCAACGCTATCTGACTCATACAATCCGCAAGGCTATGGTTTTTTTCCAGCGGTGCTGGTCGCCGCCCGTACCGGACAACTCCTGAACATGGCGGAGCTTGGAAACGAAATCGGTATTGCCGGACCTACGGTAAAGCGCTGGTTATCCGCGCTGAAGACCAGTCAGCTGATCCGTCTACTGCCGCCTTATCACAAGAACTTCGGCAAACGGCTGAGGAAAAGTCCACAGGCTACTCAAAATTTTCTTGACACTTATTACCCCTTCGCCAGCACTATCAATTCAGGAAAACACAAAACTGCGGAGCGACTCCCCCCGCCGAGCCGAAGCTCTTGCAGTATCTCGGCATCTCGCAGTCGCTTGAGCAGCTCAAAAGTAGTCTGTCTATGAATACCATGCTGGTTGCTGAACTGGCTGATCAAATCCGAACTTTTGAAAACGGGTTTGCTGAAAATGGAGTCCACGAGATAGATAGAGCATTGGGAACGAGTTGCATCCTGTACGCGTAGCTTCATTCCGTCATAAAGCTCCATAATCTCCCTCGCCCATCTGACG
>JAPOQQ010000063.1 GCA_026710625.1 Candidatus Dadabacteria bacterium
TAAAGAGAAAATCAGGAGGCAAAATTATGGGGATGAAGAAGATAATCCAAATAGACAGGGGTGATTCCTCTAAGGATAAAAGCTCCGTGTCTTTTACCAAGTTTGAAAAGAAGGAAAAACCCGAAGACAGTCCCGAAATAACAGAAGAAACAGTCTACGGTGCTCTTAAGGATGTGTACGATCCCGAACTTCCCGTGAGCATAGTGGATCTTGGACTTATCTACGACACTAAAATTTCCGGGAAAAATGTTCAAATCAAAATGACGCTTACCACCCCAGGGTGCTCCATGGGAGCACACATAGCAGGCCAAGCTGAAATGGCCCTTAAGAACGCGGGAGCCGACAACGTTCTTATAGAGGTGATATGGGATCCTCCCTGGAACCCCGACATGATATCCGAGGAAGGAAAAAAGAAACTGGGTATCGCTTAGGGGGAACTTTCTGCGTGGAACTAACCAGAGAACGGATAATAAAGGTTCTTAAGGGTGTTAACTATCCGGGGTTTAACCGGGACATAATATCCTTCGGTCTCGTAAAAGACATTCTTGTTGAAGGTTCGAAGGTAACCCTTTCTATAGTACTTCCCAAGCCCGACCAGAAACTTCAGTCTGCAATCGAGGAAGAAGTCCGAAAAGCGATCTTCGGCATACCTGGAGTTGAAGACCTCTCGATGAAGATCGGCTCACGGCCACAGAAGCAGATAACTGCCGACGCGGCCAGTGAAAAAAGCAAGCTTCCCGACATAAAATACTACATAGCCGTCGCAAGCGGCAAAGGAGGAGTTGGCAAGTCAACAATAGCGACCAATCTCTCCCTGGCAATTTCAAAAAAAAGACAGAAAGTCGGGCTTATGGATGCTGATATTTGGGGGCCAAGCGCTCCTTTGATGATGGGAATAAGCGAAAAACCCCGCGCAACCGCCGATGACAAAATCGTTCCCATAGAAAAATTCGGCCTCAAGGTAATGTCCATCGGTTTTCTCGTGAACGAAGAAGACGCTGTGATATGGAGAGGTCCCATGGTACACGGAGCGATAAAGCAGTTTATTGAAGATGTTGAGTGGAGTGGAACCGATTACCTGGTAATTGATCTTCCTCCAGGTACCGGCGATGCCCAGCTTTCTCTGGCGCAGACGGCCCCGATAAGCGGAGGGGTTATAGTAACCACTCCTCAGGACGTAGCTCTAGTGGACGTAAGAAGGGGGATACTGATGTTTAACAAACTGAATATTCCCATTCTTGGCATAGTGGAGAACATGAGCTATCTAGATATGCCCGATGTAGACAGCAAGATAGACATATTCGGCAGGGGTGGAGGAAGACGTATGGCGGAGAGGTTTGAAGTTCCGTTTCTTGGAGAAATCCCAATTGACCCGCGGATAAGAATCGGTGGGGATAAGGGAACCCCCATCGTGGAATCTGATCCGCAAAGCGTAGCTGGAAAGGCCTTTTTTGAGATTGCAGACAGGATACTCGAATCCATAGAAAACTGACTCACAAATCTAACCACCCTTGCTAGTTCTCAAGAAGCTACCAATTAGTTCCCATCAGAAATCCAGGCAGTTTTTCAACCAGATCTATGAGGAATATCGAGAAGATATCATTCTAGTCAACTTCTTTTAATCTCAAGTAGTATTATTATATTGATCATGAAAAAACCGGGGTTTTTATTTTCATGAATACGGAAAAAGATCTTTATGCGGTGCTCGGCGTACCACGAAACGCGACGCAGGACCAGATAAAAAAAGCGTACAGGGACCTCGCGAGAAAGCATCATCCCGACATGAACCAAGGGGACAAAGAATCCGAGGAGAAATTCAAGGAAATTCAGCACGCTTACGAAACCCTATCCGACCCCGAGAAGAAAAAGAGCTACGACATGTTCGGGACAAGCGGTTTTGGTGGACAGAGAACAAGTGGAGGAAGCTACAGACAGTATTCACGGGGGTTTCCGGATATAGATGAAATCTTCAAAGATATCTTTTCGCAGGGAGGCGGGGCTTACGGTATGGGTGGAGCGGGGGGAAGCTTCGGAGATATCTTTGATTTCGGCAACGTGCGACAGCAGCCGAGAAAACCGAAAAACATCCAGCATACCGTAACCCTTGATTTTGAAACCGCGGTAAAAGGTGGAGAGAAAGAACTTCTGGTTAAATCCCCCGATGGTGGAATAAAAAAGATAATGGTCAAGATTCCAGCGGGAGTGAAAACCGGGTCCAAGGTAAGATTGCCGGGCAAAGGCGAACAAATGAATTCCATGGCCGGAGATCTCATTCTCGAAATAAAGGTCCTGTCCCATCCGGTTTTCAAAAGAGAAAACGACGATATATATATTGATCTTCCACTAACGGTCTATGAGGCAGCCCTAGGAACCCTGATCGACGTGCCGACTATAGAGAGCCCTGTAAAACTTACTATTCCGCCCGGAGTGGGAAGCGGCACGAGAATGAGGCTCAGGGAAAAAGGAGTGAAAAATCCCAAGACCGGCAAACGAGGAGATCAGTTCGTAGTTGTTCAGATAGCAATGCCGAAGGAATCCAATGAGCATATGAAAAAGCTCATGGACGAGATTAAAGAGAAATATCCCTACGACCCTAGA
>JAPOQQ010000064.1 GCA_026710625.1 Candidatus Dadabacteria bacterium
CCTCCTGTTGTGGTGGTAGGTACAGGTATCATGTGGGAATGGATTTTGGATTCAAGTCGGACGCATTCCTTAACGGCTGTTTTATGTATGCAATCAGGTGGTTACAATACATCCAGCGCAAAACGTTGGGACAGTAGTGAATCCGTATCATATTACTGTATACCTGTGGCTTTTGCCAAACTCTACGGGTTGAAACCGCTCCGCAAACTATTCTCTTTTTACGTTCAAAGGAAGTATAATGTTTCGGAAATGGAACTAGGATACTTCACTATGCCTCTTCATCCGTCCGGTTCTTCCCTTTCCGATACGCTCGAAGCGGACATAGAGCAGATGGTTTTTCTCGACGAAATCGGTTTCAGGGAAGCCTGGATAGGAGAGCACTTCACTGCGGGCTGGGAGAACATACCGGCCCCCGATCTTTTTATAGCTAAAGCCGCTGCGCTTACGGAGCGGATAATCTTCGGTACGGGAGTTTCATGCCTGCCTCAGCATGACCCTTTTATGCTGGCGCACAGGATAGCGGTTCTTGATCACCTGCTTAAGGGAAGATTCTACTGGGGAGTGGGAGCCGGGAGCTTTATTGGAGACTTCGAGGCATTCGGCATAAACCCGAGAACAGGAGAGCAGAGACAGCTTATGAACGAGTCCCTTGAGATGATACTTAACCTCTGGAACGATCCGCGCCCGGGTACCTACGCCAACTCCCGGTGGAAGTTCGCTGTTCCCGATCCTGTGGAAAAGGTCAATCTTGGGGTGCACACGAAACCTTACCAGGAGCCCCATCCTCCCATAGCGGTTGCGGGAATCTCGGAGAATTCCGCGAGCCTGAGGACTGCCGGGGAGCGTGACTGGATACCCATGAGCATAAATTTCGTTATCCCCGATGTGCTTAAATCTCACTGGGCGGGATATGAGCAGGGTGCAGACACTGCCGGCAGAACGCCGCAGAGGGCGAAATGGAGAATCGCAAGGGACGTCTATGTCGCGGAGACAACCGAAGAGGCGAGAAAAGAGGTAATAGAGGGCACGCTCGCAAGAGATTTCCGGGATTATTTTTTCACTCTAGTTCCCATGATAAGAGACAACCTGAATCTGTTTAAGGTTGACAAGTCAATGTCGGATCGGGAAGTAACCATAGACTACATGATCGAGAACATGTGGCTTGTGGGAAGTCCTGAAGATGTCGCCCGAAAAATAATCGAGCTTCATGAATTCGTCGGGGGATTCGGGGTACTTCTGGTCATGGGGCACGAGTGGAATCCTAAGGAAAAATGGCAGAAATCAATGAGGCTGCTCAAAGAAGAAGTTCTTCCGATTGTAAAAAAGAATCTGCAACGGGGAACCTGAGAGTGCCCGCGGCTCTTTAGGACTGCGGTTCGTGACTGAAGTGAATTCCGCATTCTTTGTCCGAGCCCTGCTCCCACCACCACCTGCCGGCCCTCGGATCTTCTCCCTCCTCGATGGCCCTCGTGCAGGGAGCGCATCCTATGCTTGGATATCCCATGTCGTGAAGCTTGTTGTAGGGAACGTCGTTTTTCCTTACGTAGTCCCACACCTGGTCGGCGGTCCAGTCGAGAATCGGGTTTATCTTGAGCATCTTTCCGTGCAGGTAGTCGATCTCAAACTTGCTTGACTCTGCGCGCTGCTCCGTCTGATCCGCCCTTATGGAAGTAATCCAGGCGTCGAGGGTTTTTAAGTATCCGTTCAGGGGGTTGGTTTTCCTTACCTGGCAGCAAAGTCTTCTGTTCTCGACGCTTTTGTAAAAAAGATTCACCCCGCGGCTGGTCACCATTTCCTCCACTTCGGCCGTGTCGGGGAAAAGCACCTCGATGTTGATATTGTACTTCTCTCTTGTTCTGTCCATGACGTCGTACGTATGCGAATGAAGCCTCCCGGTATCAAGAGTGAAGATTCTTGCCCCGGGGTCCGTTTTTGCGAACATGTCAACAAGCACCATTCCCTGGACCTGAAAGCTGGTCGCAAGTGCCACCGAGCGGCCGAGGTCCTTAGAAACCCAGGCGAGGATATCTTCGGGAGAACTTTGCTCAAACTCGCGATTGAGATTTTTTACGTCTTCTTCAGAGAACTTCATTTAACCCAGAAAACTCAGGTACGACGACAGACCGTACTTTATGTATATGAGGGATACGTAATAACTTACCCCTACGGTTACCACAGGAACAACAAACCAGAAAAAACCGATTTTTACAACATGGCTGTTTTTGGAAGTCCGGGCGAATCCGTGCTGTGCGCACGAAAAACCCACAACCCCGGCCGTTACTATCTCGGCGATCGAAACCGGAATTCCGTATAACGAAGCGAGCAGTATTATCACTGCTGCCGTAAACTCAACCGAGATAGCCCTTATGATGCATATCTCCGTTATTTTCTTTCCCAGCGTCTCAAGAACCCTGCCTCCCAGCAGAATTGCTCCCACTCCCATTGCGACACCGGCAAGAATCGCGCCCGGATAGGAGTCTATTAGCCCCAGGCTTACTATGGGGCCTATGGCGTTTGCGGAATTGTTGGCGCCTCCTGAGAAGGCAATAAAAGTTCCGGATATGGTAATCAGCACAGTCAGGATAACGTTGACTCTTTTTTCCGAGAAATTACTTGCGAGATAATGGACTATCTTGAAATAGAAAAACTTTGCCACGGCGAAATTTATTAACCAGGCGACTATCGGCGCCAGAATCCACCATTTGAGTACCCGGATGAAGCTGTCGGAATTAAGCGTCTGAGTATAAAGACCGATTCCCACTATGGCGCACACTATGGCGTGGGTGGTGGCTATGGGCGTGCGGACTACATTGGCCCAAGCGATGAAGCCTATCCCCAAGAGCAGAATTATAAATATGAAGCCTATATCGGAGGATAGGGTCTCGGCCGGCACTATTCCCTTACCTACGGTCTCCACCACGGGAGCTCCGGCCGTAAGCGCCCCTAGGAGGGCGAAGATGGCTATGAGCCATACGGCCTGTCTTTTCGACCTTACACCGGCACCGTATGATGTTGCCATGGATGCCGCGGAATTGTTGGCTCCTATGTTAAGGGCCAGAAATCCCGAAAGCACAAGTGTTACAACAAGTAAAACGCTCAATAAATTATCTCCCCGCCTAAATGTCGGCGGCAGTAATTACGTAAAAACCAAATAGCATTCCGGTTTGTCCGAAAAACAAAAGGGTTTTGCGTGGAGTTTCCTAGAGAAGTTCCGAAACCCTGAATATGGAAAAAAAGCTACAGCCCCGCTCAAGGAAAGCTTTTTCTGTCTCCTCTCCCCTGTCGACGACGCAGAGAACCCCGCGGACCTCGGCTCCGGCGGACTCTACGAGATCAATGGCTCTTCGCACGGAACCACCAGTCGTAATCACGTCCTCAACTATGGCCACACTGTCTCCTTGGGTAAGTCCGCCCTCTATCATGTTTCCGGTACCATGTTCCTTTTCCTTCTTTCTTACTATGAATCCGCGAAGCGGCATGCTCCGCTCATAACTTCTGGAAATGATGGCTCCCACCATCGGATCGGCGCCCGTGGATGGTCCTCCGACGGCCGTTACATCCCCCTGAGCGGCGATTTTGTCCAGGAATATCTCCGATATCAGATGGGCGCCTTCAGGGTCCAAGGTCGTGAGCCTGGCGTCAATGTAGTAGGAACTCTGCTTTCCCGATGCTAGGGTGAAATTTCCGAGCAGGATTGATTTGCTTTTGAGAATTAGTTTTAATTTTTCCCTGCTCTTGTTCATCTTCCGGGATTCCGAACCGAATGAAACATTATTTTCGTAATTGTACCTATTGATGCGGAAAATCAATAAATCTAACTGGTTCCTTTTTCTGTGCGGAATTGCCGTTTTTCTCCTGCTCGGAGCTATAGCGAAAATCTCCCCGGAACTTTCCTCCGGGGCTTTTGAGAAAGACCTGATCCCGGTTTTCATATCGCTTCTGATTGCCGCCTCGGCTGTTTACTTCGTGGCTGTGGGAAGTTTCAGAAAAAACCGCGCGTGTTCGCTTCTTCTCATAATTCTTTTCGGTCTCGGGTTCCGCGTTCTCTTTCTTTTTTCAACCCCGATACTTGAAAACGACTACCACCGCTACTTCTGGGACGGCGCCGTTGTTGCAAGCGGAATGAATCCCTACGAGTACTCTCCAGAGGAAGTGGCGAAAGGCGGGGGAAACGAAAGACTTAAGGAACTCAAGCGCCTCTACGGCGATACGCTTGAGAAAGTAAATCATCCCCACGTAAAAACCATCTATCCGCCTGTCGCGGAATTCTTCTTTGCCGTATCCTACAAAATATCTCCCATGGGTGCCACGACGTGGAGGATTCTGCTCATGGTGTTTGATCTGGTTACGCTAGGGCTTCTGCTTGCTAGCCTGAAGAAGCTCGGCATCCCTCGTCAATATTCCATTATCTACTGGTGGAACCCGCTTCTGGTAAAAGAAATATTCAACTCCCTGCACATGGATGTCCTGGCGTTTCCGTTCGTACTGGGAGCGATTCTGCTTTTTCTCTGCGAAAAGAAAAGACTCTGGGCGCTCGTCCTTTCGTTCGCAGTGGGAATCAAGCTCTGGCCGGCACTTCTTTTCGGAATGTTTTTAAGCCCCCTTAAGGAGAAACGGCGAACGTTGCTGCAGGTCTTTATTTTCGCCATCGCGGTCTTAATCATATTTTTTCCCCTGGTTGTATTTAAGCTGGATTCGACTTCCGGCATCGTAGCGTACGGAAAAAGCTGGCAGAACAACAGCCCGTTCTTCGCGGCGGTTCTTTCGGGATGGGAGTTTGTTCTGGAGGCGTTTGATATTCACCCTGGACATGCGCAGGCGCATTCAAGAATCGGTCTCGTCGCGATTTTTCTTCTCTGGAAGTTTTACGTGGCATTTGTATGCAGGTCTTTAGGTCTCCACAGGAAGGCTCTTCTCATAATTGGAGGGGTGTTTCTGTTGATCCCGGCGCAGTTTCCTTGGTACTACACGTGGCTTCTTCCGTTTCTCTGCATAGCTCCAAGCCCGGGGTTTCTTGCTCTAACCGCACTGCTCCCGCTTTATTACTTTCAGTACTATTTTCCCCTTCATTCCGAGGAAGGTGGAATATTTGCAGATGCGGTGATATGGATAGAATTTGCGCCCGTATGGGTCCTTCTCGCTTGGGAATGGTGGAGGTTTCGGGCTTCGAAAAAAGCCTCAGCCATCCGAACAGACATTGTTGATAGCGGCTGAGAACAAGGAATCATTCAGGTTGCCGAACGACTCTTATGATGATTACTGGACCGGAATTCTGCTTTGTATTGCGTCTCTCACGGCCTTGTAGTCGTTTGGAAGTTCCACCGGAACATTGCTTAGCTCAGAAGATATCCCCTCAATGGCGGATCTGTGGTAGCCGGCTTTGAACTCAACGAATTTAAGCCCGTGAGCAGTGGAAACCACCACTATTTTTTCCTTGGGAGAGAGAACCTTCTTATCAAGCAGTTTCAAAAAGACTGCGAGTGCAACTCCCGTATGGGGGCAGTTAAACGTGCCCGTTCTGTCCGCCATCGCCGAGGCGTGGGAGAGCTCGTCTTCCGATGCCTGCTCCACGATTCCGTCGAATCGCCTGAGGATCGAAATCGCTTTGTTAATGCTTACGGGGTTTCCGATCTGTATGGCGTTTGCGAGGGTTTTCTTCGCTCTCACGGGGCTAAATTCTTCGAAGCCATTAAGAAAGCTCAGGTAAAGGGGGTTTGCGTTCTCCGCCTGCGCACAGACTATTCTCGGAAGTTTTTTTATGACGCCGAGATCATACATCATCAGGAATCCTTTCCCGAGCGCTGACACGTTGCCGAGATTGCCGCCTGGAATTATCACCCAGTCCGGAATCTCCCAGTTAAATTGCTGGCAAAGTTCTATGCTTATGGTTTTCTGTCCCTCTATGCGCAGGGAATTAATAGAATTTGCGAGATAGATGTTATGATCGCTGGTGATTCTCTGGACCATCTCCATGCAGCCGTCAAAGTCCGTATTCAGGGAAAGAACCAGAGATCCATTCGATATGGGCTGGATCAACTGGGCAATGGATACCTTGTCTTTGGGGAGGAAAACTATAGAAGGAATACCTGCTGATGCACAGTAGGCCGCCAAGGCAGCCGAGGTATCGCCCGTTGAGGCACAAGCTACCGCCGGGATGCTCACGTTGTCGCTTATCATCTGTTTTACGGCCGAGACGAGCACGGTCATCCCCAGATCCTTGAAGGATCCCGTGTGACTGTTGCCACACATCTTTATCCAGAGATCTTCAGCGCCGACCTGCTTTCCGAACCTCTCGGCCCAGAAAAGGTTCGTGCATCCCTCGTACATTGAAACTATGTTCTCGTTTTCAAGCGAGGGCAGAACCCACTCCTTCTTCCCCCAGACGCCGCTTCCAAAGGGCCAGACCTGCTTTCTGTACCTGCTGTCAAAAAGCTCTTTCCATTCCTCGGGCGTCTTCCGCCCTAGAAATTCCATGTCGTGCTGGACGTCAAGAAGGTTGTCGCACTTCCTGCATCTGTAGATGATTTCATCAAGGGGATAGGTTTCAGAGCAGTTCTCGTCGATGCATCTGAAATGGGCTCGGTACTCACTCATTGAATTAACAAAGTACATTTTGCCGTTTTTCCTGTCAACGCTTGGTAAACCCCAATGCAGAATTTTCCATCGCCCTTATTCAGGGAATCGAGGTTCAAGGACTCGTGTTGTTAACCGGTTATGGTGCCGAATAAAGAAGGGGTGATTCTTGCCGTTTGCGGGGAAAGGGGCGAAATGGAAGGCTTAACTCCCAGGTCCGAACTAGCATCACTATTTGCAGAAAACGAGATTTTTATGGCTGAGCAAAGAGTGAGAAAACACTATCCAAAAGCTGATCTTGAAAAGATACCAGTTGGAAGTGTTCTAATATTTCCAAAAGATTAGAGCGGGAGCACGACTCCAGCCGTAGACTGTGTTACTATGCCCGTGAGGGTACAAGCAAAGTGTCGATAACGATGCGTATTAGGTATAGCGGCCAGCCAACGCAGAGTACTAACCCACGTATCTCCTAACTTGAGAATCACTTTGAAATCCCAAATCCCCGCATTCATTGACACTGACAGAGGCTTTCGGTAGTCTGGAAGAATCGGATGGAACGAAGAGCCGTTATCCTGGTAAAGGGAAGGGTACAGGGAGTTTATTTCAGAGCCTCGACGGCCCAAACAGCGACTGAGCTTGGCATCAAGGGACATGTCGAGAACCTTATGGATGGAGACGTCAGAATAGTCGCTGAAGGAACGACCGAGAACCTCGAAAAGCTGATTAAGTGGTGCGGAGAAGGGCCGTCCCACGCAAAGGTCGAGTCGGTTGAATTCAAGTGGCTTCCACCTGAGGGCGGGTTCATCGATTTTCGTATAAGCAAGACTCAAAGGAGATCAGATTGATAATAAAATGCATCCCGGGCGGGATATTCATTGAAAACTGTTACATCATAGGGGATGAAGATACGAACGAGGCTATGCTAGTTGATCCCGGAGAGCAGATAGCGGAGATATCCGAGGAAATCGAAAGATCGGGGCTCGAGGTAAAAAAAATAGTTAACACCCACGCGCACCTGGATCACGTGGCCGGTGTCGAGACTTTCAAGAAAATGCTTGGCATACCCTTTTACATACACGAAAAAGAACAACCCGTGCTTGATGTGCTTCCCGAGGCGAAGATGAGATTCCCCGGATTTGATTTTGTCGAAGTTCCCGAGGTAGATGGTTACGTGAAGGAAGGAGAAACCCTTTCTGTGGGGAATCTCAGGGGAGAAATACTCCTTGTTCCGGGACACACCTGGGGGCATATATGTTTTGTTTTCGGAGAATCGATAATAGCTGGAGACACTGTTTTCGCCGGAAGCGTAGGCAGGGTGGATCTCACCGGGGGAACAACCATGACGGAGCTTGTCGAGTCGATCCGCTCCGAGATTCTTAAATATCCCGACCATTACGAAATCCATCCGGGACACGGCCCTCAAACGACAGTGGGAATTGAAAAAAGGACCAATCCTTTTCTCGTGGGAACTTTTGCTATTTAGAGGAGATATGAGACCGGAAAGATTCATCAGGTTGGCTGTGTACTCGGTGGTTGCCGTGGTGGTGGCCTTGATGTTTTTCAACGAGATTTCCAAGGTCTATTTTCTCAAGAACGAAAACAAGAGGATAGAGAAGAAGATAGAGGACTTGGAAGCGCAGAACAGTGCGCACAGGGAGGAAATAAAGGCCCTGAAGCAAGACGAAAGATACATTGAGAAAATACTGAGAGAGGAACTGGGGATGATAAAAGACAAAGAAAAGATATTCAGGTTCAAAGAAGAATAACTTGGCAGCTTTCATTCTTTGTTTAAAAGTTGCTCTGAAACAGTATCTGCTTTAAACGGATGGATGATATGAAGCGAGAGCAGATATTCCGTCAGACCAAGAGGCTTGGACAGAATTTTCTGAACGACCCGAACATACTCCGTAAGATCTGCGCCACCGCAAAGCTCCAAAAAGAAGATCACGTGATTGAAATCGGGCCCGGCAAAGGCAGCCTCACGGAGCATCTCGCACACGGTGCCGGCAGAGTAACGGCAATTGAGAAAGACAAGAGGCTGAGAACTTTTCTTGACGAAAAATTCGGGGAATCTGCAAATGTCAGATTTGTTTACGAAGACATCCTTAAAACCGGTTTCAGCCGTTTTTCCGACGGGGAAAAAACGAAGCTAGTCTCCAATCTTCCCTATAACATATCCACCCAGATTCTGCTTAAGCTTCTCGATGAAAGAGAGCTTTTCTCGAGGATAGTAGTGATGCTGCAAAAGGAAGTGGCACAGAGGATATCCTCTGCGAAGGGGCGGAAGAGCTACGGCTCCCTCTCGGTACTTCTCCAGAGCTGTTTCAGCGTAAAGCTTGCCTTCAAGGTTTCTCGACATGCTTTTTATCCGGTTCCCGAGGTGGATTCAGCGGTGGTGGTTCTTGATCCGCTGAAAGATCCCGTGTTTCCAGTATCAAACGAGAAGACTTTCAGAACTGTTACTAGGCACGCGTTTTCCTCTCGGAGAAAGACCATAAGGAATTCGCTGGGCAACTTTTTTGAGAGGAAGATGGTTGAGCGGGCGCTTTCGGACTCGGGCATCGATCAGGGAAGAAGGGCGGAATCGCTTTCGGTTGAGGAAT
Source organism: Candidatus Dadabacteria bacterium (assembly GCA_026710625.1). Taxonomy (GTDB): domain Bacteria; phylum Desulfobacterota_D; class UBA1144; order Nemesobacterales; family Nemesobacteraceae; genus Nemesobacter. The sequence goes on from JAPOQQ010000064.1 coordinate 9,177, forward strand.
TCGCAAAGTTAGCGGACAGTTTTCGGGAAATAAAAGGGGACAGTATACAAAGCTGACCGCAAATCTGAGATGAGTGTGTAATTTCCAGAACTTTATTCACGTCGACGTGTCAAATATTTACTACTGACTACTATCAACAGCATTACAAAAAAGTAAGAGCGATAGAAAGCTTTAGTCGATTGCCTTTGTTTGAAATCTTGTTTAACGAGATTTTTTCTCTTTTTTCTTGACAGACAACTTCAATATACGCATGTTAATATTGTTAAATGAGCTAGAATCGCATAAGTAGATGTCAAATGATTATAAGTTTTTCAGTAGAGAACTGGATGTCTTTTCGTGACCCTGTTTCTTTCTCAATGGTTGCCAGCCGAGAAAGACAGCATGGAGACCGGATTCCCAAGGTCGAAAAATACCAGATGAGGATTTTGCCTGTCGCGGCAATCTACGGCGCCAACGCGTCGGGCAAGACGAATTTCTTTAAAGCTCTCAATTTTGTTAGGAATCTGGTTCTTGAAGGAACAGGCCATGACAAGCCGATTCCCGTGGAGCCCTATCGGCTTGCCAATGGGTATACGGAAAAACCCTCCCGCTTCAGGATAGAGTTGCTGATTGACGGAACAATCTACGAATTCAGCTTTGCCGCGACCAGAAGGGCCGTTGTCGAGGAGAAGCTCATAGAGATTACCAGCACAAGCGAGAAGACGCTTTATAACCGGCAGGGCAACGAACCGAATCTTCACAGTTCACTCGGCAGAAAACAGTTTCTCCTTTTTGCTTTTCAAGGCACCAGGGACAATCAACTGTTCCTGACGAACTCTGTATCCCAGAAGGTTTACGACTTCAAACCGGTTTATGACTGGTTCGGGAATTCCTTGGGGTTGATTGCTCCGGATTCAATATACCAAAGATTCGGATATCTGCTTGATGAAAACCATCCGATGCGCGGCGCGATTAACAAGATAATCCCACAACTTGATACGGGCATCTCTCATCTGGGTTTCGAAAAAATACACTTTGACAGCATCCCTTTCGAAGAGGGTTTCAAAAATGACCTGAATGAAAAAATTGAAGAAGGCGGATACATTGATGCTCGCCTCGGCAATGAGCGTTTTGTCTTTACACGAACGGACGGAGAGATTGTGGCAAATAAACTGGTCACGTTCCATCCCAGAACTGACGGAACGGACGCTAAATTTGAATTCCATCAGGAATCAGAAGGTTCCCGAAGGGTAATTGATCTGCTACCTGCCTTTTTGGGCGAACCGCCTTTTGGCTTGAACAGAGTATATGTCGTTGATGAGCTGGATCGAAGCCTGCACCCATTGTTGACGAGGAAACTGATTGAGACCTATCTGGCTGGCTGCAACGCGCAGAGCCGCGCGCAGTTACTGTTCACCACGCACGATGTTTCCCTCATGGATCAGCATCTGTTCCGCCGCGACGAAATGTGGGTTACCGAGAAAAACTCCGAGGGAAATTCCGACCTTTTTTCCTTTAATGACTACAAAAATATCCGCTATGACAAGGATATCCGCAAAAGCTACCTGCAGGGCCGATTAGGCGGCGTTCCCCGGTTCTTTTTGAGCGGTACTGAGGTTAACCCCGAGGATGACGGGTAATGCCTCCGAAAAAACGGAGAAGATTTGTACGCCCGCTGGGCAAGCGCCGTTACAGGAAAATGTTTGTGCTCGCCACCGAAGGTAGCAAAACGGAGTCACAATATTTTGCAATTTTCAATGACCAGAATCTAGTTGTGCATATCAAGTTTCTCAAGGAAAAAGGCGGCAGTGCGCCTCCACAGGTGCTTGAGAGAATGAGAAATTATTTAGATAGCGAAGACCTTGAAAATTCGGATGAGGCATGGCTTGTTGTCGATAAAGACCAATGGACAGATTATCAGCTTTCACAACTTCACGAATGGGCACAGGAGGCTGATAATTATGGTTTCGCTTTGAGCAATCCCAAATTTGAATTCTGGCTGCTTTTGCATTTCGAAGATGGCAGAGGTGTCAGCAATTCTAGGACTTGTTCCCAAAGATTGGAACGTCACATTCCGGGGTACGACAAAGACATCAATGTAAGAAAAATATCCGAGGATATGATTAAAAAAGCTATCGAGCGCGCGAAGAAGCGAGATACGCCGGCTTGCCGCGATTGGCCGTGAAACACCGGAACAACTGTTTACAGGTTAGTTGAAAACATCCTGAAATCACGTAGCAGTCAAGAATGATTACTGAAACATCGCTACTATGGAAAAGGAATTTCCAGAGCAGGAAAATCTAGTGGAATAGGTCTGTAAATCAGTAGACAAGTTCCCGAAGAAGCAGGTTCTGAAGTTTCTTTACCCTTGCTCCCATGCCGTTTGATATGATGGAAAAAACATAAACCCGCCCGTTTTTTGCGAATACGTAGCCGGATAGGGATCTGGCTCCTTCAAGATATCCGGTTTTCGCATAGACTTTGCCCTTGAGGGCGCGAAATCTTTTCTTGAGAGTTCCGTCAACTCCGGCGATTGGAAGGGACGCGACAAACTCCTCGGAAATGTCCGGATTGTCATAAGCCCTGGCGAGTGCCTGCGTTATATCTTCGGGGGATACTCGATTCAGCCTTGAGAGACCGGAGCCGTCGGCCACGGAGAAGCTTCCATTGAGACCGATTTTTCTCAGGTGATTTTCAATCACGCGCGTTCCGGATTCCCATGAGCCCGGGGTGCCGGAGAATTCAGCGCCGATCGCCTTCACTATGCTCTCTCCTATTATGTTTACGCTTTCTTTGTTGTATTCATGAATAATAGTGCTCAGATGTTCTGAGTAATGGGTGAATATTTTGCCGGTCCACCGGGGCACTCTCCTGCGCTCTATGGGTCCGCTTACCTCGATTCCTTCCTTCTCGAGAACTTGTTTGAGTGTCGCTCCGAAGTAAAAAAACGGATCTGGCACCGAAAGTTCCAGGGTTTCGGCTTTTTTTCGGGAGGAGACGTATCCGGAGATCTTGAGTTCGTTTCGTTCGTTGTATACTGCTCTAACGCCCGACCTTTTCAGCCTGGTGGAAACCCTGTTTCTAATCGGGAAGGGAAACTCCGCGGGTTCAGTTCTCACCTTTGCCGGGACTCCCTGCACCCTGGATGCAGAAATTTTTATCTTGGCCGAGTTGTAATTAAACGAAATTGCCGTTACAGGAGGACAAAATCCTTTGTCGAACCATTCAGGGTCCCAGCCCTGTCCGTAGAGGATGTCGTCAAAATATGAACCGTCAAGATATATGCCACCGTCGATTCTGGTTATCCCGAGTGCTTTAATCCGCCCGGCAATCTCCCGAAGTTTCCCGATGTCTATCGTGGGATCTCCGAACCCTTTTACGTAAAGACCGCCGTGGCCGACTCCCGAGTGTATACCTCCGCCCAGATAAAACTCCGTTTTGAACCGGAAATTTTTTCCGAGGAGGGAAAGAGCTGCTATGGAGGAAAGTATTTTGTTGTTGGAAGCGGGGATGAATTCTTTTTTGCTGTTATAGCGGAAAACCGTCCTGCCGGTATCGGCTGAGCGGACCATGATCCCGATTTTCCTTTGCGACGGGGGGCTTTTTGAGATAAAGGAGAGGATTTTTTTGTGGTTTACATCAGCATAGGAGGAGGCGGCCGGCAGAAAGGCAAAGAGTAAAACCAGGGTGCGCAAAATCAAGATTTTTCTTCCGGAATTTGTCATTGCTGCATTCTTTTAGGTCAGTGGGCTTCAGCCCAGTTCTCTGCGGCGCGCATCTCCACTCTGAGCGGCACCTTAAGCTCCCAGGCGTTTTCCATGTCGTTTTTTATATGAATTCTCAGTTCTTCAAGTTCCGTTTCGTGAACCTCGAAAAGAAGCTCGTCGTGAACCTGAAGAATCATCTTGGAGCGAAATCCTCCTTCCTCAAATCTTCTGAATATGCGGATCATCGCCAGATTTATTATATCCGCCGCGGACCCCTGTATCGGAGTGTTTATGGCTTCCCGCTCACCTCTGCTCCTTTCCACTCTGTTCCCCGACACAAGCTCCGGTATGGGCCTTCTTCTTCCGACAAGCGTCTCTGTGTAGCCCCTGCTTCTGGCTTCTTCAACCGATGACTGCATATAGGTCTTTACTTCCGAATATCTGTCAAAATACCTGTTTATGTAATTTCTCGAGACCGAGACCGTGGTACCGAGCTGTTTTGAAAGACCGAAAGCGCTTATCCCGTATATTATCCCGAAGTTTATAGTCTTGGCGAGATTCCGCATCTCGGAGGTAATCCGGTCTTCGCCTGCGTTGAAGATTTCGCAGGCCGTTGCGACATGCACGTCCTTGTCAGCTCGAAGCGCCTCAAGCAGGGTTGGATCCCCCGAGAAATGGGCGAGCAGGCGAAGTTCTATTTGTGAGTAATCGGCCGACAGTACAACGCAGTCGTCTTTTGCCACGAACGATTTTCGGATTCTTTTCCCATCCCCGGTTTTTATCGGGATGTTCTGAAGATTGGGATCGCTCGAGCTCAGCCTTCCGGTTGAAGTGCCGGCAGGATTAAAAGAGGTGTGAATCCTTCCCGTGGCCGGATTGATAAGCCTCGGGAGTTGATCAATGTAAGTGGACTTCAGTTTGGAGAGAAACCTGTGCCTCAGTATGAGACGGGGCACCTCGTGGATTGTCGAAAGATCTCTCAGCACTTCTGAATCAGTGGAAAAAGCGCCTTTGGCGGTTTTCTTTCTGGCGGGAAGCCGCAGTTTCTCGAAAAGCACCTCGGAGAGCTGCTTCGTTGAGTTTATATTAAACTCTCTTTCGGTTTTTTCGTATATCTCGGCCTCGATGGAACCGAGGTCCTTTTCAAATTCCTCTGACATCTCCTCGAGAATCGCGGTGTTGACGCTTACGCCCGTAAACTCCATGTCGCAGAGAACAGGAAGAAGTCCGAGAACGTTCTCCCTGTAGAGATCCCAGAGTTCCTCCTGCTTGAGAGCTTCAAGAAATTTCCTTGAAAGAATGAGCGTCACGTCGGAGTCTTCGCAGGAATATCTTGTCGCCGTCTCGATATCAACTTCGGCGAAGTTCTTCTTGGATTTTCCCTTGCCCGTAACGTCATCGTAGGAGATCATCCTGTGGCCAAGCTCCATTCTTGAAAGTTCGTCAAGTTTGTAGCTTCCCCGGGAAGCGTCAAGCAGGTGAGCCGCAAGCATAGTGTCGAAGTAAATTCCCCTGAGCCTGACTCCGTGGTTTCTGAGCACTAGCATCTCGTATTTTATGTTCTGTCCTATTTTGCTTATGTCTTCGGATTCAAAAACGGGTTTCAGCATCGAAAGCGCGACGTCAAGTTTCATCTGTTTTTCGGCTTCCATAATGTCGCTGTGTCCCACGGGAACGTAAAAAGCCCGCCCCGGGACGGGGCAAAGCGAAAAGCCCACTATGCGAGCGTTCATCGGCAGTTTGGAATCCGTCTCGAGATCTATTGAGAGTTCTCCCGCTTCTTCTACCATGCTTATGACCCGGCCGAGAGATATCTCATCGAAAACAGTTTCGTAGGAATCGTATCTTACCGCTTCGCTTTCGCCTGGAGTGCGGGATGCACCAATTTCGTCTAGGAGTTTTCCGAATTCAAGTTCTGAGAATATTTCCTGAAGATCTTCGGCCGCGTATCCACCGTACCTGAAGCCCTCGATTCCGGTTCCTACTTCGACGTCAGTTTTTATGGTAACTAGCTCGCGGCTAAGGTACGCGTCGTCTTTGTGCTTTATTAGTCTCTGTGCGACACTGGGGCGAAGTTCTTCCAGGTTGCTGTATACGCCGTCAAGATCCCCGTACTCGGATATAAGAGACGAAGCGGTTTTCTCCCCTACGCCTGCCACTCCCGGAATGTTGTCAACCTTGTCTCCCACAAGAGCGAAGAAATCAATCATCTGTCCGGGCTCGATTCCGTACTTCTGGCGCACTTCCTGCACTCCGGTTACGCGTTCCCTCATTGTGTCAACAAGAGTCACGTTCTCAGACACCAGCTGGCAGAAATCCTTGTCTCCGGTGACCAGAACCACCTTCGATGTCCCCTGCGCCGTGGCTATGGTCCCTATGATGTCGTCGGCCTCGTACCCCTCCATTGCAAGCATCGGTATTGAGAATGCCCGTACCAGTTCGAAAATCTTAGGGAACTGGAGCTGGAGGCTTTCTGGAGCCTCGTCCCTGTTGGCCTTGTACTCAGGGTATATTTCGTTTCTGAACACTTCTCCCTTGGAATCGAACACCATCCCCAGGTACCTCGGTTCGTATTCCCTGAGAAACTTAAGAAGCATGTTCACAAATCCGTAGACGGCGTTGGTTGGGAACCCATCGGAGGTGGAAAGATCGGCCCTTACGCCGTAATACGCCCTGAATATGTATGAACTGCCGTCAATCAGATAGAGCGGGTGTTGGGACATGAAAGAAACCGCTTACGCGTTATTTATTAAGTATACCCAACCGCTCTTGCGGGGGAGAATCAGCTTGTTGATGTGGTCTTGGCCAGTACCGGAGACGATGTTATTTTTCCGCACTGTAAACAAACGCTGGAGGAAAATTGGACCAGACGGTTTTCGACTTGACGACGCTTGTGAACTTGTTTCGCAGGATTGAGCGGAATCTTCTGGCGTTTGGAACCATCATGCTGACTGAATAGCTGAAGGTGATCATCCTGCCTCCAGGCTTAAGTACATTCCAGATCACGTCAAGCAGCTTGTCCTGGGTTCCGTGGTCAAATACGGCCCAAGGAAGACTTGAAATAATGCAGTCGCAGGAATCTGCTCCATGCTGCTCGAGATATTTTCTCATGTTCTCCGCAGAGTCCCTGTAGACTGTGGCGGAAGGACATCGTGATTTGGTCGCTTCGCAGAACTCGGGATTGATCTCTATTGCGAAAAACAGCGTCTCAGGGTTCTTCTTCTCAAGAATCTTCTCGGTGAAAACCCCGGTTCCCGGGCCCAGTTCTACCACGGTCCCCATTTCGCTGAGCCGTGCGGCCTCGGTGACAAGTTCCGATAGTTCTTCATTTGAAGGAGTTATGGAACCTGTGCTCTTGGGGTCTCTGAGAAACTGCTTTATGTATCCGTATATTCCAAGTTTCAACGGGGTCTCCGATAAAACGCAAATCAAACTAATTATAGTAGTTTAGAACGTTTTGTCCATTCTGGTGCGCCTGAAAAATGGGCCCTCGGGTTGGGCCTGGGAAGGATTGTATTTCGTAATTCCGGTATTATATAAACTGTAATCGGGGCCCCCGGAGATCTGAAACCGGCAGGCGACGCAGCAATGTTTGAAGGAATCTCACAGAAACTCGGCACCACCCTCAAGAGGATAGGAGGCTATGGAAAGCTGAGCGAAAAGAACATAGAGGATGCGCTTCGCGAAGTGCGTCTCAGCCTTCTTGAAGCGGATGTCAATTTCAGGGTGGTTCGCCAGTTCACCGGACTTGTCAAGGAAAGAGCCCTGGGTCGGGAAGTCGAAAGAAGTCTCAATCCGGGACAGCAGTTTGTAAAAATAGTCAAAGAAGAACTTACCGGTATTCTGGGACTGGAAAACGAACCCCTGAATCTAAACGTCGCGCCTCCCGTGATAATAATGCTGGTTGGGCTTCAGGGTTCGGGAAAAACCACCACGGCGTCGAAGCTTGCCAAGTTCCTTAAGGAGCGCCACGGCAAGACCCCACTGCTGGTTCCCGCCGACATCTACCGTCCCGCAGCGATAGAGCAGCTCAAGGTACTCGGAGAAAAAATAGATGTAAGCGTCTACGATACCGTGGCCGGTTCGGACCCCGTGGACGTATGCGCGGACGCGGTCTCGGCCTCCGCGAAACAGGGGGCAGACGCGGTGATCATAGATACAGCCGGACGTCTTCATCTTGACCGCGAGCTAATGGATGAACTGGGGAGCATAAAAAAGAAGGTAAATCCCCATGAGATTCTCCTCGTTGCCGACTCGATGACGGGACAGGATGCCGTGAACGTTTCGCAGAGCTTTGATGAAGCCGTTGATCTCGACGGCGTGGTTCTCACGAAGATGGATGCGGACGCGAGGGGAGGGGCAGCCCTTTCGATAAAGGCTACCACAGGCAAGCCTATAAAGTTTTTCGGAACGGGAGAGAAAGCCGATGCGCTTGAGGTCTTTCACCCCGAGAGAATAGCCTCGAGAATTCTGGGAATGGGAGATGTCCTCAGCCTCATAGAAAAGGCGGAAGACGCTTTTGAAGAGGAAAGAACGAAAAAACTCGCAGAGAGAATATCGAAAAAGCAGTTCTCCCTCGAAGACTACAGGGAATCGATACTGGCCATGAGCAAACTCGGTTCAATAGAAAGCATAGCTCACATGGTCCCGGGGATGAAAAAAGTCACCGATAACCCCCAAGCGATGGCGAAGGCGGAGGAGGAGATAAAAAAGAGCCTTGCGATAATCAACTCCATGACGGTGCCCGAAAGAAGAAATCATGCTATCCTAAACGGCAGCCGCAGAAAGAGAATCGCAAGGGGAAGCGGAACTACGGTGCCTGACGTGAACCGCATGATAAAAAACTACATACAAATGCGAAGCATGATGAAAAACATGGGGAAAATGGGTAAACTAGCAAAAAGAATGATGAAATTCAGATGACGGGAGCATATCTTTAGCTCCGAATTCAGGAGGTAACAGCAGTTTGGTCAAGATAAGATTGAGCAGGATAGGATCTAAGAAGAGGCCGTTTTACAGGATAGTCGCCGCGGATGTCCGTTCCCCGCGCGACGGAAAGTTTCTTGAAATACTGGGACATTACGATCCGCGAAAAAAACCTCACGAACTCAAGGTAGACGTGGAAAGAGTGAAAGCGTGGGTGGATAACGGCGCCAAGGCAACCAACAGGGTGAGCAAGCTCATATCGCAGGTTACGTAGCACATTTTCTTCCACGCAAAATTCATACACAAAGATTCTAGTTTCAGGAGGAATGCTCCTTATGAGTCAGCTCAAAGATTTTGTCGAATTCATGGCTAAATCCATTGTCGACAACCCCGAGGAGGTTCAGGTGACAGAGGTGGCGGGCGAGAAAACTACGGTTATTGAGCTTAGAGTGGCCTCCGAAGACTTGGGGAAGGTAATCGGAAAACAGGGAAGAACCGCAAAGGCGATTCGCAGCATATTGAGCGCCTCGGCCGCGAAGATGAAAAAGCGCGCCGTCTTAGAGATCCTTGAATAGCATTGCCGGAAAGCGCGAAACAAAACCTTGTTCTTTACGGGAAGATAACCAAAAGACATGGTCTTCACGGTGAAGTGAAAGTGTTCGCCTTCGGCGGGCATCCCGAAACCCTCTCCGGGGTAGGGAAAGTCTATGTAGAAGTTCCCGACCGGAAAGAACCCCGAAGATTCGATCTGTCCCAGGTAAAAATCCAGAAAAACGTCGCGATTGTTAAGCTAAAGGACATCGATACCCCCGAGGCCGCCGACGCACTTAAAAATTCCCATGTCCTGGTCGAAAAAAACGATTTGCAGCCCCCGGGAGAAGATGAATATTACTGGGCTGACCTCATCGGGCTTCGGGTCCGCACCTCCCACGGAGATAATATCGGGGAGGTAAAGGATCTTATCGATTCGGGCGGATACGACATTCTCGTGATAAAGAGTCCGGAACGGGGACGGGAATTTCTGGTTCCGTTTGTCAAAAGGTTCGTGACTGCGGTGGATCTTGACGGTTCGATGGTCACCGTGGAACCGGTGGAGGGACTCCTCGAGTAGTCCGGTGATACTGCGATGAAGTTTGACATAGTGACAATTTTCCCCGGTTTTTTTGATTCCGTTTTTTCGTCCGGAGTGATAAGCAGGGCCGTTGAGAAAAAGGCGGTGGAGATAAACGTCCACGACCTGAGAGCTTATTCAGCGGAGAAACATGGAAAAACGGATGATACTCCGTACGGAGGGGGAAGCGGAATGCTCATGACCCCAGAACCGATAGGGAATGCCATCGGTCGTATAAGGGAAAAAGGGCTTCGCTCCGCCGTAATTCTCACGACCCCCAAGGGAGAGGAATTTGATGATCGCAAGGCTCAGGAACTTTGCGGGTTTGAACAGCTGATAATCCTCTGCGGTCGGTACGAAGGGGTGGACGACAGGGTGAGCGAACTTTACGTCGACATGAAGATATCAACCGGGAAGTACATAAATTCCGGGGGAGAATACGCATGTTCTCTGATAGTGGATGCCGTATCAAGATACCTTCCAGGAGTTCTCGGAAACACTGAGTCTCTTGCCTCTGAGTCTCTTACAAACGGGCTTCTTGAGTATCCTCAGTATACGAAGCCGCGTACATACAAGGGAAAGAAGGTCCCCGAGGTGCTTCTTTCAGGAGATCACGAAAAAATAAGGAGATGGAGGAGGCGGGAGAGTATAAAAAGCACTTTCATGCAGAATCCCGCTTGCCTTGATGATGCGCAGCTCTCCGAAGAAGAAGACGCCTTTCTGAAAAAACTTAAGGCCGAGGATTCCCCCGGTTTTAGGGTTTACATAGCCCTTGTGCATTATCCGGCGTATAACAGTCGTCTCGAAGTTGTCTCGACTGCTTTTAAGAGCATAGACGCGCACGACATATCGAGGGATGCTACTACGTACGGAGTCAAGAAATTCTATCTGATAAACCCTGTCGAAGAGCAGCGCCGACTTGCGGGCAGACTCGTTGATCACTGGATCGAGGGAGAGGGAAGGAATTTTAACGAGACCAAAAGCAAGGCTTTCGGCATCATAACCATAATGAGTACTATCGAGGAGGCCGTCGAGCAGATAGAGAAGATTGAAGGGGAAAAACCCAAAATAGTAGTTACTGACGCCCGCTTTTCAGACGACATGACTGGCTACCGGGCGCTTCGGGAAAGAATATTCGAAAACACGGAGCCTTTTCTGATTCTTTTTGGTACGGGGTGGGGACTCACGCTTGAAACGATAAAAGCGGCCGATTATGTGCTGAAACCTATAAACGGCTACAGTGGATTCAACCATCTTTCGGTAAGAAGTGCAGCCGCCATAGTGCTTGACAGGCTGCTTTCCTGCGGAGCCTGATTCGTTGAGGCTGGTTGGGACCGGTGCTTCGAAGAGGCTCTGAGAGCGACTGAAAAAAAGCCCTTTTAATATTTTGACAATCCCCAAGAGGTTCTGTATATTCAACATCCCGCGAAAAGGAAGATTGAGAAAATGGGAATTATAGCAGAAGTTGAAAAAAAGCACCTGAGAACGGACCTGCCGGAATTTCGGGCCGGAGACACGGTATCGGTCCACTACAACATTAAGGAAGGTGAAAGGAGAAGGATCCAGGTTTTTGAGGGCACCGTGATAGCCAAAAAAGGTTCCGGTTTCAGGGAAACTTTCACGGTAAGGAAGGTTTCCTACGGTATTGGTGTCGAGAGAATTTTCCCCCTGCATTCCCCGCTTATAGGGAAAATAGAAGTAAAAAGAAAAGGTCGCGTAAGAAGAGCCAAGCTTTACTACCTAAGAGGTCTTTCAAAGAAAGCCAGCAGAATAAGAGAGAGAACCTCCTAGTCCGCGGCTTTTGCAGTTCCGTCAGTCCCGCCGTTTCCGGCATCATCCATCTTGCCCATTACATGAGCCATTCTCTCTATTGAAGTGTAGAAGGAAAAGAGTAAGAGAATGATGACTGAGAGTTTCAGAAGGTAATCCCTGTTTCCAAGTCCCATAAGGAAGGTAACTATGTTGCCAAGGAAGTTAAACGCCGCTAGGACCCCCAAGTAAACTACCCTCTCGGCTCTCTGCATTGTTCCCACCTCGCAGTCTATTCCAAGTCCCTCGGCTCTGGCCTTTGTGTAGCTGACCATCATGGAACAGCTGACTAGAAGGAAAACGATATAAATGAAAAAAGTGTCTCTGAAAAAGCTCAGAAGACCCAGGTAGATAAGAACTTCTGAATATCTGTCCACGCAGGAGTCAAAAAAAGCTCCCTTGGGTGAATTAAGGCCTTGGGCTCGTGCAACTCTTCCATCGAAAATGTCAAAAGTCGAACCGGCCAGCAGCAGGACTCCGGCTATGAAGATCATGCCCAGATGGAAAAACCACCCCGCAAGCGCGGAAACCACTAGGGTGGTAATGGTGAGTACGTTGGGGCGAAACTTCCTTTCTATAAGAAAGTCCTCTATGGGTTTCATGAGAAAAACCCACCAAGACTTGATCCCGCCTGAGAGAAGCTTGGAGGAGTCCGGTTTTCTCCCGGTCTTAGATCTCTCGTCAGCCTCCTCGGGGGTAGGTGTTGACCGTTCGTTTTCCATAAAAAAATAATACCCTGTAATTTCCTCGGTAGTCTATCGCGAGCAGACGGCATACAGCCGTCCTCTGCCGTTCAGTCGTTAACAGTTACGTAGAACTTGAAGTCCCTTTCTCTTTCCTTTATTTCATTTCCGTATTCCCGCGCCTGTTCCTTGGATTGAAAGGTTCCTATCCTCACTCTATAGAAAGTTGTGATTTCAGAAGGCGAATACTCCTTTATAAAAGCAGGATATCCCCTGTCTTTGTAGAATCTCACGGTTCGGTTAGCGACTTTCTTGCTCAGGAAAGAGCTGATCTGAATGGTGTATTTATGGTCAGGATTGATCATCGCCGACAGGTACTTGTCACGGGCGGCTGTGTCTTTTCCATCCGGAGCGATGGCCGGTTTTTCCGCTTCGCTGCTTGGGGTTTTCTCTCGTGAGGCAAACGAAAACAGTTTTTCCAGCAGTCCGGGAGATTTTTCCGCCGAGACAGGCTCGTCCGCGGGGATGAATTTTTTCCCCACCACGACTCCGAGGGAAAACACCACTGTGAAAACAACGAGAAAAACCAGAGAAAGCCGCAGAACCCGGGGATTTTTTTCTTTTTTTTCTTCAGCCATTTTTACATGCTTCTGGGAGCGTTTATTCCGAGAAGACCGAGACCGTTTTCTATTACCACCTGTACGCAGCGTGCTAGGTAAAGCCTTGCGGAAGCCATGCCGGCGTTCTCCGAGTCCAGAATTCTCGTCTTATTGTAATAAAAATGAAACTCGGCCGCCAATTCCTGAAGATAATAAACCACTTTGTGCGGGGAAAGCGACTCGGCCGCCGAACGGACTACCTCTGGGAACCTGAGAAGTATTTTCATTATGCTTCGTTCTTCATCGTCTGAAAGGAGATTAAGATATTCCTCCGAGGCACTCACTCCCGCTTTCTCGGAGTTTCTTATCAGACTTGAAATCCTAGCGTTTGCGTACTGAACGTAGTAAACGGGATTTTCGCTGGATTCCTTTTTCGCCAGTGAAAGATCAAAATCAAGGTGGCTGTCGGAGCTTCTCATGAGCAAAAAGAATCTCGTGGCGTCACACCCGACTTCGCGAAGCACTTCGCGGAGCGTAACGAAATCTCCCGTTCTTTTCGACATCGGGACTTCCACACCGTCTCTCACGAGTCTCACGAATTGTATAAGGAGCACATGCAGAGAAGATTTATCTAGGCCGAGAGCCTTCATGGAAGATTTAAGACGCGATACGTGGCTGTGGTGATCGGCTCCCCAGACGTTTATTAGCTTGGAAAATCCTCTTGAATATTTATCCACATGGTAAGCTATGTCGGATAGAAAGTAAGTCGGAGCACCGTCTTTTTTTATTATTACCCAGTCCTTGCCGTCCCCGTACAGGGAAGCCCTGAACCAGAGGGCCTGCTCCTTTCTCTCAACTGTCCCAAGGTCCTCGAGTTTGGCAAGAGTGTTGCTCAGTTTTCCCTCTTCAGAACCGTGGCCGTGTATTTGGATTTTCTCGCTGTACCAGTTGTCAAAATTCACCCTAAGGTCCAGAAGGTCAGTTTTTATTTCCTCAAGAAGCCTTAAGTAAGCAAACTCCCTGCAGAACTCGATAGCTGCTGATTCATCCCCGGGCACTTCAGGGCATTCTTCCGACTTTTTAATTTCCCCGGCGAGTTCTGAGATGTACTTGCCGCGATAACCGTCTTCTGGAAGCTCTCTTGCGAGTCCGTAGGACCGTGCGAGAGCCGAGTATACCGACTCTCCAAGCATATCCATCTGTCTGCCTGCATCATTTATGTAGAATTCTCTGGTCACCTCGTATCCGCAAAAGGAAAGTATTCTGCACACCGAGTCTCCGACAACGGCGTTCCGGGCGTGGCCAAAATGAAGGTAGCCCGTAGGATTGGCGCTTACGAATTCAACTATCACTTTCTGTCCAGAACCCTCGCAGGAGGCTCCGTACTTTTCGCCGAGACGGAGAATCTCTTTAAGTTGTGATTCGAACAGGGTTTCGTTAACGAAAAAATTTATGAATCCCGGTCCCGCAATATCAAGTCTTTCTATGAAGCTGTGCTGGCGCTGCTCTATGGCCTCAACTATTTTCTGTGCGATTTCACGGGGGTTTTTGCCCTTCATACTTCCTATAACGAGCGCCGCATTCGTGGAGAAATCTCCGAATTCTTTTTTTCTCGGTACCGATACCTCGAATTCTGTTTCGTTTCCCATTGGGCTTCCAGGTAACGCGAGCGAATCCACGGACTCTTTTATGATTTTCAGTATTTCGTCCTTCATGAGTTTTTGCGGCCTGACTTACTCGACGGGAGGGTGCAGGTGATCGATATCGTTAAAGGATATTATAACGAACCTGTCGTCGTATATTTCAACGACGCTTTTTGAGGCTTCATTTACTATGTAATCGCGCAATTTCTTAAGAGAGTTTCCGGTAAAACTGCAAAGCAGTGTACCTATAACCATATTGTGGCTTACAACCACTATGTTCTCCGACCCCAAACGGCTTTTGATTTCTGCTATGGCGTCAAGGGCCCTTTGCTGAACGCCTTTTAATGACTCTCCGCCTGGTAACTGCAGAGTTTCCGGGTCTTTGCGCCAGTGCTCAAGCACGTCAGAATACTTCTCCCTTATGTAGGAGAAATCAAGCCCCTCGAAAATTCCCTGATCCATCTCCCGGAGATCATCCCTGATATCAATCTCAATTGAGTGGTATGCGGCGATTTTCTCCGCCGTTGTCTTCGCCCTTACAAGGTCGCTTGAGTATATGCGGTCTATACTTTCGTCCTTAAGGGAGAAAGCCACTTTCTCCGCCTGTTCTATTCCGGTGGGGTTAAGCGGAACATCGCTTATCCCCTGGCATCTTCCGGTTTCGTTCCAGTCTGTTTTTCCGTGTCTTACGAGTATAAGTCGCATGCGAATCACTTTTTGCTTTCACAGGAGATAACAAAGAAATCCGACTTTATCCTTTCTCTCAACTCACTTGGCGGAGGAGGAAGAGGCGAAGCGTCGTTTACGGCCTTTATGCAGTAAGAATCGAACTTCACGTTTCCGGAACTCCTTTCTATTCCCACATCGTACACCTCGCCGGTTTCTGTCATGTAAAAATTTACCTGAGCCGCGAGAAGGATACCGGAATCTATGTTAAGTGGCAGAATCAGGTTTCTCTGTATTCGTTTCGATATTGTTCTGTAATAGACGTCAAGCACAAGTGATATGACTCCCGGGCCGGATTTTTTGGAAACCGGTTCAACAGACGCTTGTTCGGCACTTTTCTTGATGCTGCTTAGAACAGATTCCTTTTTGATGTTCCTGATCACTTCTTTTTTCCCGGATTCAAAAGCTTTTTTCTCGGCTTCTTCTTCTTCTTCCTTTTCCGTTTCAGGTTTTGTGCGCGGTGGTGTCTCCTGGCTTGCTGCTGCAGGTTCTTTTGGTTCCTCGTCTGGTTTTGTCTGTGGCGGGGGGGGATCCGGGCTTTTTTCTTTTTCCGTCGCTACCGCGTCCGCTTTTTTCTTCTGAGGAGGTTTTACCTGTTCTTTGGGAGTTTTTTTGATTTTCTTTGGGGGTTTCTCCGGTTTCCGGGGACGGCTGGGAGTCCTAACAACTGATTTTTTCTCGCTGGCGCGCGGAACATGGGTCGAGAGTGACACTTCTATTGATTGCTCGGGGGAAACTTGCCCGTGCCTTCCGACTCCAAGAGCAAGCAGACAGACAATCAGCAGATGAAGACCTAGGGAAATAAAAAGCCCTTTATGAAACTGATTCTTTTCTCCCTTCATCTTTTTACATGTCCGCTTATTTATCCCTTATGTTTTTTGACTCCGTGATCAGGCTTAGCTTTTCAACGCCAGTTTTCTTTATCTCGTCTATGACCTTTACCACGAATCCGTATTTGACTGATTTATCTGCTCTGAGAAAAACCCGTCCGCTCTCGGGCGTGGTTCCCTCCGTCGCCATTAATTTGCCGAGAGCGGTGGCGATTTCTGAAAGCGGGTAGCTGGCGTCTTCGAGAAATATATTTCCGGACCCTGTCACGGTCACGGTTATCTGCTTCTGGTTTTTGACCGGGATTTTAGAAGATGCCGTTTGCGGAAGGTTTACCCTGATCCCTTGATAAAGTATTGGAGTGGTGACCATGAAAATAACCAGGAGAACCAGCATTACGTCAACAAAGGGAGTGACGTTTATCTCTGAGAGGACTGACCTGCGCCAGCCAGTGTTGAATTTTCCCGCTGCCATGAGGCGAAATTCCCCGCTACCTGTTTAGATATCTTTCCGCTGTGTTGAGAAATCCGGCACAGAAATGCTCCATTTCCACCTCCATGGCCCTTACCCGGTTGACAAAGTAGTTGTAGGCTATTGTAGCGGGGATGGCGGCCGCAAGACCGATGGCGGTTGCTATAAGCGCCTCCGCGATTCCCGGAGCCACGACCTCAAGAGAGGGAACACCTTTGCTTCCCGCAAGTCCTATAAAGGAGTTCATAATGCCCCACACGGTTCCGAACAATCCTATGAACGGAGCTGAACTGCCGGTGGTTGCAAGGAAAACCAGAGACTTTTCAAGCTTTGATGCCTCTTTGGTCATTGCCCTGTTAAGTGCTCTTTCTACCGAGTCTACGGATTCGGAACGGGAAGAAATGTCTCCCGGCCCCTTAGGATCGAGTTCCCCTCGGCTTTTCTTTTTCTCCGTTTTAACCACTTCCGCATAGCCTGCTCTGAACAGTTCAGCAACCGGACCACCGACTTTCTCTGAGAAAGAGAGAAGCGCCCTCATGTCTTCGTTTGAATGATAAAGGTTGAGAAACGTGGCTGATTTCTTGGAAGAACTTCTTAGAAGACGGAATTTCGTGTAGATAATCGCCCAGGAAAAAACCGACATGAAAATTAAAAGCAGAAGCACAGCCTTGACCACGGGCCCGGTGCTTACAAGCAGCATTAATATGTTGTTTGTTCCTTCCGTGAACAGATTCATAAAGGGCGCTTAGGCGAAATTCGAAAATTCTGGTTTCATCGGTAATTTTTTCAAGCCATGTCGCGGGCGGCATGCGGCCGGATAACCCAATGCCGGGCGAAAAGATAACCGCCGATAGAAATCAGATGGGAAACCCTAATCATAATATTTTACCCGTTTTGGGGAATTAAACATAACTTTGCTGTCAGGTACAATTGAAAGACCGCGGGGGGTTTGCGAACATCCGTGAATAATGCGCTCAATGGAGGGATCAAGGTGTCAAGAAAGCATTGTTTCTCAGCTATTTTTATCCTGGTTTTTTTCCTCGTGACTGCCGCGGCGGTTCGCGCGGAGGAAGACAGATACACGGTCGTGGTGGAAGAAAGTTTCTATACCGTGGCGCCCGAGAACCGCGAGGAATTTCTCAGGGTATACAGAACCCGTCTTTTTCCTTTCTGGCAGGAAATGAAAAAGATGGGCATCACCGTTGACGATTACAGGATGTATTCACAGAGAATACATACCGTAAAGCCGCTTTGGACCTACAAAACCGTGGTAAAATTCAAAAACTATGCGGCGATAGACAGGTGGCTTGAGGTGAGGGACGAAGTATATGGGAAATTATTCCCCGGAGAGAAGGGTTACAAGGAGCCGAGAAAAATAATAGACTCCATTTCCGGGAATCACTGGGATGAATTCATAAGGGAAATACCGCTTGACTGAATGTCTTCAGACTTTTGCCCAGATCAGAGAAGTTTTGGCTGACCCTCGCTCAGGCTGAGTCCCAAGTGCCTGTAAGCGAGCTTCGTAGCCTTTCTTCCCCTAGGGGTTTTTTCCACTAGCCCCTCTCTTATCAGGAAGGGTTCGTAGACGTTTTCTATCGTATCCTTGTCCTCGCTCACCGCGGCTGAGATAGTGTCTATTCCTACGGGACCCCCTCCGAATTTCTCGATTATGGCGGTGAGTATTGCCCTGTCGAGGTTATCAAGACCCCTTGAATCTATCTCAAGCATCGAAAGTGCATCCCTGACCACGGTTTCGGTTATGCGTCCGTCCGATTTCATCTGTGCGTAGTCCCTTACCCTCTTAAGAAGCCTGTTGGCTATCCTGGGGGTTCCTCTTGCTCTCGAGGTCATCTCGCGGGCCCCTTCGTCCGTTATTTCGACCCCAAGAATCCCGGAGGATCTTTTCACTATGCTCGAGAGTTCTTTCGTGCTGTAGTAGTCAAGCCTGAGTTCGACCCCGAAGCGGGAACGGAACGGGGAGGTGAGAAGCCCCGTTCTGGTCGTCGCTCCTATGAGGGTGAACCTGTTGAGGTTTATTTTCACCGATCTTGCCGTCGGGCCTTCTCCTATCATGAGGTCGATTTCGAAGTCCTCCATGGCGGAATAAAGATATTCCTCGACGACCCTGTTTATCCTGTGTATTTCGTCGATGAAAAGCACGTCCTTTTCGTTGAGATTGGTAAGCATGGAAGCGAGATCTCCGGTTCTTTCGAGAACAGGTCCCGAGGTAAGATGCAGCCCCACGCCGAGTTCATTTGCGAATATGTGGGCGAGGGTGGTTTTCCCAAGTCCTGGGGGACCGGAGAGAAGGACGTGATCGAGGGCCTCGCCCCTTGCCTTGGCGGCGCCGATGAATATGGCGACCTGCTCCTTAATGCTCGGTTGCCCGATAAAGTCCCGAAGAAAAGCAGGACGAAGATTTACGTCCGTAAGCTTGTCTGTTTCCGTGTATTCGGGCGAAACGGTTTTTCTTGTGTTCTGTGACATCTAGTTTCTGATCACTTTAAGAGAGTCCCGAAGCACATTCTCTATGGAACTTGAGACCTCAATGATTTTTTTGATTTCGGGGGTTTTTTTCTCCACTTCGGCCCTTGTGTAGCCTAGATTAAGCAGCGCGGAAATCGTGTCGTTAAGCATGGTGTTTGGTATCGAGGACTTTTCGTCCGCCGCAAGGTCGTCAAGCTTGTCCTTAAGCTCGTTTACTATCTTGGTAGCGGTTCTAGTGCCGATACCGCGGATTTTTCTTTGCGCCAAGTCCCCGTTTATTATGCACCTTACAAGCTCTGAAACGGAAATGTTCGAAAGCACGTTTGTGGCCGCTTTCGGTCCTATGCCGGAAACGCTGATGAGCTTTTCAAAGAGTTTTTTTTCCGCTTCAGTGAGAAACCCGAACAACTCAATACTGTTCTCCCTCTGGCTTGTATGTATTTTGAGTTCAACTTCCTCCCCCACGGCCCCGAGATCATAGTAAGTGGAAAGTGGGACGGTAACGCCGTAACCGACCCCGTTTACGTCAATGACAACGGTCCCGATTTCCTTACAAGCGATTGCGCCTCTAAGCAGATAGATCATTTGCAGTGAATCTCTTTTTCCTGCGCCGGTTTCTTGCACTGCCAATAGTGCCGTCCGGCAGCCCGTATTTCGAAAGACTTAAGTGGCAGATCGCGATCGCGAGTGCGTCTGACTCGTCCGTGCTTTGAAATTCGCTGACTCCGAGCATGTAGGAAAGCATTTTCTGCATCTCTTCCTTGCCTGCTCTTCCTTTGCCGGTCAGGGCGAGCTTTACCCTAGTGGGTGCGTACTCGCTTACCGGGATTCCTCTCTGCGCCGCCGCCAGGATCGCTATGCCCCTCGACTGGCCGAGCTTTATGGCGCTTCTCGCGTTTTTGGCGAAAAACATTTCCTCGACTGATACGACCGAGGGAGCGTAATCGTCGATTACCCTCAGGATTCCGACATAGATATCGTTCAGTCTTTCAGAAGCGGAGTTTCCGGGTGCAGGAGTGATTGTTCCACTGGCTACGTAGCTTAACCGGTTTCCTGCGCCGTCCACGACCCCGTAGCCGCAGGATCTTGATCCGGGGTCGATTCCCATGACCCTGGTGTCGGAAATCTTATCCAATTGCCTCGAGTAACTGCTCGTCTATGTCGAAGTTGGCGTACACGTTCTGAACATCGTCGCTGTCTTCAAGCGCTTCCATCAGCCTTATCATGTGTTCTGCGTCCCGGCCCTCGATTCTAACGTTTGTCTGCGGTATCATGGTGACTTCGGCTGATTCGTACTGTATTCCGGAGTCGGAGACCGCTTTCTTTATGGTTTCGTAGTTATCCGTGGGGGTTATAACCACTATATCGCTGTCCTCGGTGCGCACGTCGTCAGCCCCCGCGTCTATCACCAGATCGAAGAGCGTATCCTCATCAACCGAGTCTCCGGCAAACGCGATTCTTCCCTTAAGATCGAACATCCACGCAACACAGCCGTTCTCCCCGAGCCCTCCGCCGTGTTTTGTGAATATTCTTCTTATTTCGGAGACGGTCCTGTTTCTGTTGTCAGTAAGGGTCTTTACGTATACGGCACTTCCGCCGGGTCCATACCCTTCGTAAAATATCTCGTTGTAGACTACTCCCTCGATGTCCCCGGTGCCCCGTTTTACGGCCCTCTCTATCGTGTCGTTGGGCATGTTGGCGCCCTTCGCGGTCGCTACAGCGGTGCGAAGACGCGGGTTGGATTCCGGGTCGCCTCCCCCTTCCTTAGCGGCAACCGTAAGCTCCCTGATAAGCTTGGTGAATATTTTTCCCCGCTTGGCGTCAACTGCGGCTTTTCTGTGTTTTATGTTTGCCCATTTGGAATGACCTGCCATATTAGCTCACCCCCCTGTTTCTCCATTTCTGCATATTCTTCCTCAAAGTATAACCGAAAATTCCCTCAAATTGCCACAGCGCTTCGAAAACTCCCACGATGGACTTCCTGTCTTTCATCAAGCCTAAATTTTATGTATAGAGCGAATTTTTTTTAAGATTCCTCCTCGTTTTTCTCTTTGACGATTTCATTTCTCCGTTTTTGTTCACGCGGTATCCCGTAAAGGTTTGTTGAACTCCTTGTCAAACAACTCTCCTTTTTCCAGGATGACGCGGGCGACGAACAAAAGACGATCGCACACGGTACGAACGGATCTGCAGTAACCATGACCCTTTCCCCGAAGCTCTTCGTATTTTGTCCTGCTTACTGGATCATGCTTTACGGCTATTCCTCCCAGAACATGAAACGCGGCTGAGAGGCTCCTGCACACAGCCCTTCGCTTTATGACCAGCTTTGTCTTGCCAGATTGTCTCGTCACCGGAGCCACACCCCCGAGACATCGAAGCGCCGCGAAGTCCCGTCGGCGCACAAGACTCCACGCCTCGGCAATCAGCGTCGCGAGCACTACAGTCCCCACACCTGGAATGGATCTGAGTATCTCGATATCGGTTGGCCCTTCTCCCTCGGTCCTGAGTTTTGAGTTCATGGTCTCAATAACTCGCCTGATAGAGTCCTGGGTCTGCTTGAGCTGACGGTCTACCACCTTCATGCGTTCAATGATAGTTCTTATATGCTCAATACAGCTTTGTACTGTTGCCTCGCTGAGTTCTATCTTCTTGCCACGCAATATCCTGAGCGCTTCCTTCGCGTCAATACGCCTCACCCTGTTGCGTCTGAGAAGTTTCTGTACCGTTGAGACCCTTTTTCTCTTTGCCGCACAAGGACAAGGCATAAGTTCCCATAATTCCAGATGCCATGGTCTTACCGCGCTGCCCAGAAGTTCGCCGAACTGTGGGTAATACCTCCACAGCAGTGCGCGAAGACGGTTTACGCAACGGATGCGTTCCGAAACGAGTTCCTCCCTGGTTCTGTTGAATTCCCGCAGGATTATGACATTGGAATCCTGGAGTTCAATGCGGCGGAAGTGAGAACGATCCGTTCTGAGCGTCGAGGCAAGCACCAAGGCGTCTTTTCTGTCATCCTTGGCTCCTGAGACGCAGAACCTGTCCCTGAAACGATCAAGCTGCTTCGGATTTATGGAATAAACCATAAAGCCCTGCTCACAAAGACTTTCCACGACAGGGCCGTGATTTACCTCTATAGCCACGGCTATGTCATAGGCCTCAGAGTCTGAGATTTTTCTCATCCACTGGGTCATTTCCAAAAGACCGCCTCCTGAGTGTGTGAAGTTTTTTTCTCCGATGACGGAACCTTCGTGATCAACGACGCAGACCTGGTGAGAACTTCGTCCCCAGTCAATACCTGCAAAAAATAGAGATTCATGATTGTTCATGTAAATTAATACCTCCTATAAATTCGGGTTAACCGTGATGCTTGTCGGATCCAGTACTGGCGCTCTCTGGCGCGAACTTCCTGTTGGGCATTTATCACGGCGCTTGACCGAGGCGCTTGTCCATCGTAGGCGCTCTTTGGCGCAGGAAGGAGTTAGGCAGCTCTCGGTCAGGCAACCCGTGAATTAATTAAACTCGATTTTTGTTTTTTCGCTCGATTTAAGTTTTTAGAAGAGTACTGGACAGGGAGTGCTGTTGAGACCTAAATCTATTGACATTTTTTCTCATTCGTGTATTTACTAAAATGTGGTTGTAGCCGCAGAGTCCTAGTGTTAAGTGCGCTTGTCAGGCGGGAGCGGGGTTTTCATGGAAAAGCGGTGTGGGTTTTCTGCGGAGCAAAGGTTCTTTTCTCCTGACAAGTTCGGTTTTAGATATTGACAAGCTTGTTGCGCGGCAATACTATTAACTGTATCAGTTGTACTGATTTTTCACTTTGAACTCTTAAGCGCGTGCTATTGTCGCATTCCTGACACTTCAAAAGATTTCGATTATTTTTTGAACCAAGAGTTTTAACAATGCCTTAATTCAAGGAGTTTCACTGTATGGCAAAAGTCTCTAAAGCGGAAGCTGCAGATGCTGTCCAGAAAAAAGAGGAGCAGAAAAACGGAAACGGCAAGCTGCTCTACCTAAATGATCTCAGGGCGAAAAAGCCCTCGGACCTGATAAAGCTTAGCAGGCAGGCCGGTATTGAAGATACCGCCAGAATGGCGAAACAGGATCTTATCTATTCCCTGCTCAAGGCACAGAGTGAAAGCCATGGTTCCATAATAGCCGAGGGGGTACTTGAAATCCTGGCCGAAGGTTATGGTTTCCTAAGATCTCCCAAATACAGCTATCTGCCGAGTCCGGACGACATATACGTTTCGAAATCCCAGATAAGATCTTTCAGCCTGAAAACCGGGGATACGATAAGAGGTCTTGTGAGGCTCCCGAGAGAAGGGGAGAAGAACCTGGCCCTTCTCAAAATAGAGGAGGCAAACTACGACTCTCCCGAGGTATGCAGGCAGAGAACGCCTTTTGAGGGACTCATTCCCCTTCACCCGGAAAGGAAAATAGATCTTGAATATGAAAAAGGCGAGTTCTGCTCGAGGGTGATGAATCTTTTCGTGCCCGTGGGGAAGGGGCAGAGAGCCGTGATAGTGGCTCCTCCCCGCACCGGCAAGACCATAATAATCCAGAGAATAGCCAATGCGATAACCGAGAATCACCCCGAAATTGAGCTTTTCGTTCTGCTCATAGACGAGCGCCCGGAGGAAGTCACCGACATGCAGAGGTCGGTCAAGGGAGAAGTCATAAGTTCGACTTTCGACGAGCCGGCCCAAAGGCACATACAGGTCGCCGACATGGTGATCGAGAAGGCTAAAAGGTATGTCGAACACGGAAAGGATGTCGTTATCCTGCTAGACAGCCTTACCAGGCTTGCAAGAGCGAGCAACACGGTGACTCCCGCAAGCGGAAAAGTACTCTCCGGAGGAATAGAGGCAAACGCTCTTCAACGACCCAAGAGATTCTTCGGGGCGGCGAGAAACACCGAGGAGGGAGGGAGCCTTACTATAATAGCTACCGCCCTTATAGATACCGGAAGCCGCATGGACGAGGTTATCTTCGAGGAGTTTAAGGGAACGGGGAACCTGGAGGTATACCTTGACCGCCGCCTTGCGGAGAGAAGGGTGTTTCCTGCAATAGATCTTCAAAGGTCGGGAACCAGAAAGGAAGAGCTTCTTATCCCGGAGTCCGAACTTAACCGCATATGGCTTCTTAGAAAAATCCTCAATCCGATGAACACCACTGAAGCAATGGAATTTCTGCTTGACAAGCTTCGGGGAACTAAAAGCAACACGGAATTTCTGAATATGATGCACCAGTAAGACGATCTGGTGCCTGAACCGACTCAGAAGAACCACGATACTTCCACATAAACCTTCTTTCTCTCTATCTGTGCATCCTTTACTGAGGATGATGCTCGGATATTAAAAAGTGGAATTTTTGAAGGCAAAGATCTGTGTCGCGCTTTACAATCAGCTTGTTGTTGATTTCGAATGTACTACTTGGAAGGGAAAGGGTGGAGATCTGCCCTTTTTCTATCGTTGCGTACTCTTGCCCGCGCTGGCTTTTTGCCTGACCCTACGTACTATGGGTTCAGTAATCTTGCCTTTGCTCACCGTTAATCCGCGTTCTGATAAACACTCCCCGGTAAGACGGAGCAACTCTTCGGTCATTTGATGTTTCAGTAGAAAGTGGCGGAATTTGCAGATAGTAGTCTCGTCCGGAATCCTCTGCATTGACACCCCGGCAAAACGGCGCATGGACTCAATATCATAAAGGCTTTCTTCCATTGCCGGATCCGACAAGCCGTACCATTGCTGCATCAGATAAATTCGCAGCATAACCTTGGCCGGAATAGGTCGGCGTCCCTTACGCGACTTCGGATATTTGCTTAGTATAGGTTCAAGCAGCAGTTTCCACGGCAATATCCCGTCCATTTTTTCAAGGAACCGCTGTTTACGGGTTACTTTCTTTTTGTTTTTGTAGGCTAAATCAGAAAAACTGGGCTTATTCGGCATTACCCCCATCCTCGCTTCTCTGTAATACTATACCACAGCGACTTGATTGAGATTTATCGCATTGAGTTAGGCCTTTAAATCATAGATACTTAACCC
>JAPOQQ010000065.1 GCA_026710625.1 Candidatus Dadabacteria bacterium
CCCTGGGAGAACTTAGAAGGAATCTTGAGTACAAGTGCGGGAGGCTCGTAGAAGTGAATCCCGCGTATACAAGTCAGAGATGTTCTGAATGCGGGCATACAGATAAAGAGAACCGTAAAACCCAGGCACGGTTCCGGTGTGTAAGTTGCGGCTACATGTCCAACGCGGACACGAATGCCGCGATGAACATACGGCGTCTGGGAATGGCGCAACTGCACGGCGAGGAGCGTTCCGTCTTTAAAAGGACTCCGGCGACCCGTGAAATTGATATGAGGCTGACACATGGTTAGTCAAGTATATAATTCCCAAAGAGAATACAAACCGCAGGAAATCGAGAAAAAGTGGCAGGATTTCTGGGCGGAAAAAGGCACCTACAGAGTCTCCGAAGAGACTTCCGGGGAAAAATACTACGTTCTTGAAATGTTCCCATACCCGTCGGGGAGAATCCACATGGGGCACGTGAGGAACTATACGATCGGGGACGTTGTCTCGAGATTCAAAAGGGCTAGGGGCTTTAACGTTCTTCACCCCATCGGGTGGGACGCTTTCGGATTGCCCGCCGAAAATGCGGCGATACAAAACGCCATACATCCCTCGACCTGGACGCGGGCCAACATAGCCCAGATGAAACAGCAGCTCATGCGCCTCGGGTTCAGCTACGACTGGGACCGGGAAATCGCAACGTGCGACGTTGAATACTACCGTTGGGAGCAGTGGCTTTTCACCAGGCTTCACCGCGAGGGGTTAGCGTACAGAAAGACTTCCGTTGTTAACTGGGACCCGGTTGACCAGACAGTGCTCGCAAACGAGCAGGTGATTGACGGAAAGGGGTGGCGCTCAGGAGCGGTTGTCGAAAAAAAGGAAATACCGCAGTGGTTCCTGAGGGTAAGCGATTACTCAGAAGAGCTGCTGAATGAACTCGAAGAGATGAAGGGGTGGCCCGATGCGGTTAAAACCATGCAGAGGAACTGGATAGGAAGGTCCGATGGAGTCGAGGCCGAATTCCGCGTGGACGGGGAAAAGAGCGTCTTGAAGATATTCACCACGCGCCCGGACACTATCATGGGGGTGACCTACTTGGCTCTAGCCCCCGAGCATCCGCTTGTAGGCGAGACGGCGAAGAAAAACCCCGAGGTGGCGGATTTTCTTGCCCGGTGTCGCAAGGCTCCTGTCTCCGAGGCTGAGATTGAAACCATGGAAAAAAGCGGCATCCCTCTGGGAATAGACGCCATCCACCCCATAAGCGGGGAAAAAATACCCGTATGGACCGCGAATTTCGTCCTCATGAGCTACGGAACGGGTGCGGTAATGAGCGTTCCTGCGCACGACCAGAGGGACTGGGAGTTCGCGAAAAAATACGGTCTCGGGATAAAGCAGGTAGTTTTCCCTGATGACGGAAGCGTCTTCGACATAGAAAAAGAAGCATTTACCGAAAAGGGAATTCTCGGGGATTCCGGGTGGCTCTCGGAACTCACCTCCCAGGAAGCCTTCGGGGAAATAGCCGAGTTTCTCCAGAAAAACGCCGCGGGCGGAACCAAGATCAACTACCGTCTTCGGGACTGGGGAATCTCAAGGCAACGCTACTGGGGAGCACCGATACCCATAGTTTACTGCGAGCAGTGCGGAGAGGTTCCGGTTCCGGACTCCGATCTTCCGGTGGAACTCCCGCTTGAGATAGATATTGACGGAGAGCGAATCCCAGCTCTCTCCAAGATCGAAAGCTTCATTGCGACAAGCTGTCCCGCCTGCGGAGGACCTGCGAAGCGGGAAACCGACACAATGGATACTTTTGTCGAGTCTTCCTGGTATTTTCTGAGATACACCTCTCCCGATTTTAAAGGCGGCATGTTCAAACCCGAAAAAGCCTCTTACTGGCTTCCTGTGGATCAGTACATAGGCGGAATAGAGCACGCCATACTTCACCTGCTTTACTCGAGGTTCTTCACGAAGGTGCTCAGGGATATCGGCGTTTTCCAACTTGACGAACCCTTTGAAAATCTTCTCACCCAAGGAATGGTGGTAAAAGACGGGGCGAAAATGTCAAAGTCTCTCGGAAACACCGTGGACCCCGATGACATGATAGTTCGCTACGGGGCTGACACCGTAAGGATGTTCATGCTTTTTGCCGCTCCCGTTGAAAAAGATCTTGAGTGGAGCGAACAGGGAGTAAACGGAATGTTCAGATTTCTCGGCAGAGTCTGGCGTTTCGCGGCCGGGTTTTTCGCTGAAAGGGAAAACGAAGAGCAAGCCCATAAACTGCCGTCGGAGGGAAAACCGGCTGCTCTCGCCGCCACGACTAACCGGACAATAAAAAAAGTCACAGAAGACATAGAGAATTTCAAGTTCAACACCGCGATATCGGCCGTAATGGAACTTTTCAATGAACTCACCACACTCTGGAAAGAAAAAAGCGTGGAAAGAGAGCACGCCCGTGCGTCGCTACTCGCGATAACGAGGCTTATCTATCCTATGGCCCCCCATTTCGCCGAAGAACTCTGGGAACTTTCGGGAGAAAGCGGAAGCTTGGTTGACAAGGGATGGATAAAGTGGGACGAGAGTGCTTTTGAGAGCGCGGAGATAACCATACCCGTAAGGGTTAACTCAAGGGTAAGGAACCAGATTTCCATAAGCGCAGACGCAGATGAGGAAACCGCAAGGGAAGCGGCACTTTCGGACAGCAGGGTAGCGGAATACATAGCGGGGAGGGAGATAAAGAACTTCGTCTATGTGCCGAAAAGGCTAGTCGACATAAGGGTTTGACGTTAAGGAAAAAAGCATGGCAGGAAATTCTGACTATCTGCGAAAAAAGGTAGAAGCGATAGAGGTTTCTCCCGGAAAGCCGATCTCAGAGCTGCTCGAGGAAATGGCGAAGACAGGATTTCAGGGCAGAAGCCTCGCCAGAGCCGCCGATGTCTTTTGCAGGATGGTGGAAGCCCCGGACCTCACCATTTTTTTCGGCTACGCAGGCTCTCTTTCCACGACCGGGCAGTGGAAAATAATAAACTGGCTGATCGAGAACCGCTACATAGACGTTCTCATTCCCACGGGCGCCAATATCTCCGAGGACATAGTGGAAGCGATGGGTTTTTCGTACTGGCAGGGAAACCCGAATGAGGACGATGCCAAGCTTTTCTCCGAGGGAATAAACCGCTACTACGACGTTTATGGAACCGAGCCCGACTACCTTGAGATGACGGAACTTTTAGGTGAATTCATAATGACCCTTGATAAGTCCCGAAGTTATTCCTCAAGGGAATTTCTCAAAAGATGCGGACAGTGGCTCGACAAGAAAAACATAAACAGCATCATAGCCGCGGCGGCGAGAAACGAAGTCCCCGTTTTCTGTCCCGCCATAGCAGACAGCCCTTATGGAGACGCAGCGCTCATAGCCGAAAGCAGGGGGCATCATCTCACAATCGACGCCATACAGGACTACGTGGAATTCATGGGAATGGGGGAAGGCGTGATTGACACGGGAGTGGTTTACATAGGTGGCGGTGTGCCGAAAGACTTTATTCAGCTTTTCGCCGTCACGGGCGACCTTCTTTACGAGGACAGGAAGGTTCCAGGAAGAGAGGCTGGACTTAATCGTAAGGGAACCGGCGTGCAGGAAACCTACTATCCTCATAAATACGCAATCCAGATCACGACCGACTCTCCACAGTGGGGAGGACTCTCCGGGTGCACGTTCGAAGAGGCTGTTTCCTGGGGAAAGGAAAATCCCGAAGGCAGCCTGGTTCAGTGCTACTGCGACGCCACCATAGCCCTTCCCATCATCTCTCATGCTCTTTCAGAAAAAACCCAGCTAAAAAGGAAAGGAACCCTTCTTAAGTTCGATGATTAGCCCATATTTCTCGCAGAATATAAATGCAGGAGTTTTTCGGAGTCCGGTTCTGGATTTTACTTGAACTGATTGTTGGACGTCATGATTCGACTTCCTTAACCAGAAAAGTTTCAGAGTCTTCAACATAACCGGACACCTGAAAACATGAAGGTCAAATCATAATGTTTAAACCCCCGATATTCTGGCTCTGACCGTTCGTTTCGAAAAATCCCTTCGTTTCGAAAAATCCCTTTAAAAACATCTGCCATTTATGGTAGAATGAAAATCAATATATCGGGTAAACCTACATGGGTCGATTGCAGTACCGAGCCTAAACGGATTTACTGCTGTTACCCTTAGATGGTTTTTAAAGCCGTCTGCGTTTGTTTTGCCTTGAAGAATTAGACATGATAGATTTTTGACTGACTAAATATATTGCACCTTGTGATAACAGGAGGAGAAGAATGAATTACTTTATCAAAAGGGTTTTAATGATTTGTCTGCTGGCATCCGGAATGTTGGCAGTACCGCTTTCAGCATTTGCAGGCGGGGGAGAGGCCGAGGAACCGGCGGCCGAAGAAGCAATGGCCGAGGAACCGATGGCCGAAGAAGCAATGGTTGAAGAACCAATGGTTAAGGATACCGATGTTTCAATCTACGGTAGGTTCTGGCCGAGGCTTACTTATGAAAACAGTGACGGGAGCTCAACCGATATCACCGACGCGCTTTCACGAGTCGGCATCAAAGCCAACACGCAGATAACCGAAACGCTATCCGCAGTGTTACGTGGAGAGTGGGATGTTGATATTGAGAAAAACGGCAATCTCGGCGACGCGCGCCTGGCTTACGTGGGTATTAAAAGCGAGGATCTGGGAATGGTAGCTATCGGTAAGCAGTGGGATCCCTATTTTAACACTGTAGCCGAAGTAACCGACATTTTTTACCATCGTGCAAGCCCCTTCGGATATGATCAGCAGGGTCCTTTCCGAAGCGGCAATCTGGTAACATACTCAAACAGTGTTGCGGGTTTAAACGTAGCCGCAGGCATGCAGGTAGACGGTAGGGTCGGAAACGGTGATGATGGTAAGCATTCTGACAACGTTGACGCGGCTTCAATTGGCGCGGGCTTCAGTTCCGGCCCGATTTACATCGGCGCATCCTACTTGCGGCAGAACCAGGACGAGGACGGTCTTGAGAGGAATTTCTTCGGCGTCGGCGGCAGCCTGAGTGTAATGGAGAATCTATACCTCGCCGTTACTTACCAGTACATAACGGACAATTACGATAACGGCAGTGATCTCAACCCCTTTACTCTCGACGTAGCCGGTGCTTACTCTCTTGGCAGCATTAAGGCGCTTCTGGGCTTTTTCATGTCTGATGAAGATAATGGAAAGGAGTTGATGTTCTACAACGTCACTTTGATTAAAGAGGTACATCCTGCCTTAGACGTCTTTGCCGAATGGGTATTAACTGACAAGGATCAGGGGGATAACGTTAATACTTTAAGCCTCGGTTTCCGCTATGACTTTGACGTTCAGATATTCTAGGAGTCTGTCGGATTTCGGTTTGCTGTTTTAGAGTCTTTAGCGTTTTGATCAATTTAATTGAGGAGGTATTTGAAGGGAATCCGAAAGGTTCTCTTTAATACCTCCTC
>JAPOQQ010000066.1 GCA_026710625.1 Candidatus Dadabacteria bacterium
GGATACTTCGAGGGGTTTTACCGCCGCCCGCGCGTTGACCACGAGATGCTGTCTGAGCACAACGAGGGACTCATAGTCCTCTCCGGGTGCATGAGCAGCGAACTTTCCCAGGCCATTTTCAAAAAGGACCAGAAGGAGCAGGCAAGAATCGCGTCGATATACAAGGAGATATTCGGGGACCGCTACTATCTTGAAGTACAGGCAATCGCCCTTGAGGAGCAGCGCAGGATAAACAGTGGGCTTAGGAAAATCGGAGAACGCCTCGGCATAAAGCTCGCGGCGACCAACGACTGCCATTTTCTCACCAGGGAGGATTACAAGTCGCACGACGCGCTTCTCTGCATTCAGACCGGAAGCATGGTGGCTGACCAGAAAAGAATGAGGTTCCAGAGCGACGATTTCTTCGTGAAGACCCGGGAGGAGATGGCCAGGGACATGGAGGGTTTTGAAGACGCGCTCGAGGAGGCGGTGAAAATCTCTGAGCGCTGCGATTTCGAGTTCAAAAGCGACGGATACAGGTTCCCGGAATACGTCCCTCCCAAGGGAAAATCGCTTGACGAATTCATGCGCGAGATCTCGAGCAGAAATCTCGAGAGAATGCTCCGGGAAAACGAAATACCCCAAGAGGCTCACGATACCTACCGCGAGCGGCTTCGCTCGGAACTTGACACTATCTGCAAGATGGGATTTTCCGCGTACTTCCTCGTGGTCTCGGACTTCATATTCCACGCCAGGAAAAACGATATCCCGGTGGGACCGGGCCGGGGAAGCGCCGCCGGGAGCCTGGTCGCCTACGCCCTCGGAATAACGGCCATTGACCCCATAAGGTACAACCTTATTTTCGAGAGGTTTCTAAATCCCGAGAGGGTGAGCATGCCCGACATAGACGTCGATTTCTGCGGGGAGCACCGCGACGAGGTAATAAGATACGTCACGGAGAAATACGGGGCGGACAAGGTGGCCCAGATCGGCACCTTCGGAACCATGTCCTCGAAAGCCGTGATAAAGGACGTGGGAAGGGTTCTCGGGCTTCCTTACTCGGAAGTCGACCGGCTCTCGAAGATGGTCCCCTCTTTCCGGGGAAAGGTGTTCAGCATAGAGGAAGCCGTAAACAAGGTAAAGGAAATAAGGGAGAGGCTTTCCGAGAACAAGGAGCTTGCCGAAGCGGTGGAGCTTGCGAGGTCGCTTGAGAACATGGTGCGCCATTCCTCCACCCACGCGGCGGGCGTAGTGATATCGAACGAGCCGCTTGCCGACTACATCCCACTTTACAGGGGAAGCAAAAACGAGATCGTGACCCAGTTCGACATGAACTCCATAGAGAAGCTCGGCTACGTGAAATTCGACTTCCTCGGCCTGAAGACCCTTACAATACTGGACAAGGCCGTGAAGTACGTCAGGGAAAACCAGGGAAAGGACGAAAAAGAATTCCACCTTGAAAAAGTCCCCCTTGACGACCCCAAAGTCTACACCCTGCTTCGCGAAGGCGCGACCATGGGGATATTCCAGGTTGAGTCATCGGGGATGAAAGACCTTCTCGCCAGACTCCGGCCCACGGAATTCGAGGACATAACGGCCGCCCTGGCGCTTTACCGTCCGGGTCCTCTTGACAGCGGCATGGCGGAGGAGTTCACCCGGAGAAAAAACGGTGACGCGGTCGATTTCCCGCATCCCGCGCTTCGGGAAATACTGGGAGGAACATACGGCCTTTTCGTTTACCAGGAGCAGATAATGCAGACGGCAAGCGAGCTTGCAGGCTTCACCATGGGGGAAGCGGACCTCCTGCGAAGGGCCATGGGCAAAAAGAAATCAAGCGAAATGAGGGCCCAGCGCAAAAGGTTTCTCACGGGAGCGGAGAAAAAAGGCATAGAACGCAAAAAAGCTGAAGAGCTTTTCGACACTATGGAAAAGTTCGCCGAATACTCCTTTAACAAGAGCCACAGCGCCGCCTACGCCATGATCACCTACCAGACGGCCTACCTCAAGGCGCACTACCCGGCGGAATTCATGTCAGCCTTCATGTCCGTGGAAGCCCACAACGTGGACAAGGTGATTTCCGGCATAACCGAGTGCAGGAAACTCGGAATCGACGTTCTGCAGCCCGACATAAACCGAAGCTGCTCCGGGTTCACGGTGTCGGAAGGAAAGGTGCTGTTCGGATTTGCTGCAATCAAAAACGTCGGGGACGGCCTGACCGAGGAAATAGTCAGAAGCAGGGAAAAAGACGGGGTATTCGAATCCGTCTTCGACTTCTGCGCCAGGGTGGATTCAAAAAAACTAAACAAAAAGGCGCTTGAAAGCCTGATAAGAGGAGGCGTTTTCGATTCCCTCGAACCGAACAGGGCGCGGCTGTTCGCTTCCTGCGAGTCCCTGCTCGGGTACAACTCCATGAAACAGCACACGCCGGCGAACGGGCAGGGAATGCTGTTTGATCTTCCGGATTCCGTTGCCGCCCCGACGCTTGCCGAAACCGAGCGGTGGGATGACCGCATCAGGCTTGAGAACGAGCTTGACGTGCTCGGGTTTTTCATATCGTCCCACCCGCTTCGGAAGTATTCTTCCGAGCTTGAAAAACACAGCCGCCTTCACGACACCGAATCCATAAAGCGGGCAAGAGACGGTTTCGAGGTGAGAATCGCCGGGGTGGTGAGATCGTTCGAAACCAAAAACACCCGCAGGGGGACCGGCCTCATCGGCTACTTCACCCTGGAGGATCTGAACGGTTTCACAGAAGCAATAGTGTTCAACGACACCCTGCGCACGTCCAGGTCCCTTCTGGAACAGAAGGTGGAACCGGTGATAGTGAAGGGGAAGGTCGAGATCTCGGACGACAAGGTACGCCTTCTCGCAAGCGGCATCTCCTCGCTCAGGGAGACCAGGACGAACTCCGCGGTCTGGATAAGTGTCGCCAGCAAATCGGCAAACGAGCGGAACATACTCAGCCTGAGGGAAATTTTCGAGAAGTTCCCGGGAGACTCAACCGTTATAATCGACATGAAGACCGATCGCTCAGAGGCCGTCCTAAGGGTCGGAAACTGCAAGGTCGACTTTGGAGACGAGCTAATAGAAAACGTCGAAGAGCTGCTCGGGGAAGGCGCGGTGACCCTCAGGGAAAGCTCATTTGCCTAGAAGCTCTATAAGCTCCTTTAACTCCTCGGGGTTCTTCGTGATGACAAACACCTCCTGCACCGAAGTGCCGCTTCTCGCTATGAGCTTGGCACCGCTTCGGGTGCTGTACTTGTAGCTCACAGCAAGATTCTCCCCCGTGGCGCGGCCGACCTTTATCTCCCCGGGAATGATTCCCGTCACGTTGTCAAGGTCCGAGATGTTGTCTTCAAGAAAACGCCGCAGTCCCTTTATTATCGAATGTTCGGTTTTTATCTTGTTTTTTCTGTATTTCATCATTCCTCGAGAAGATATTATACTTCTTTATAGGACCAAGGGTTAGCACGGACCCGGTCGCGGGGATTTTTCCCGGTCGCCTGATCCTCCGCCAGTATGATGTGCAACGAAGTGCAGAGGGCGTCGTGAGATGAGAAAAATAACAGAGCTTCGTTTTGAGAACACCTACGCGGAGCTGCCACACGAGTTCTACCAGAAAAAAGACCCTGTTCCGTTCAAGAGCCCTCACATGGTGGCGTTTAACGAAACCCTGGCAGCGGAGCTCGGCATAGACCCGGACGAGAAACGAAACCCCCTCCTTGCCGAGCACCTCTGCGGGAAAAGACCTCTCGCAGGTGCAGATCCTCTGGCTATGTACTACGCCGGGTGGCAGTTCGGGGTCTATAACCCGGACCTCGGAGACGGAAGGGCGCTTCTGCTCGGGCAAATAATCGACGAGCGCAGCCGGAGATGGGACCTTCACCTAAAGGGTTGCGGAGCGACCAGATTCTCAAGAGGCTTTGACGGAAGGGCCACGCTCAAGTCCTCCATAAGGGAGTACCTGGGAAGCGAGGCTCTACACCATCTGGGAATTCCGTCCACGAGGGCTCTCTGTGTGGTGGGAAGCAGGGAGAAAATCGAGAGGGAGACCAGAGAACCCGCCGCGATGATGCTCCGGGTCGCGGAGACACACGTGCGCTTTGGTTCGTTCGAAGGTTTTTACTACCGCAACGAAGAGAAAAGCATCCGAACTCTTGCCGACTACGTAATCGCCCGCCACTACCCCGAGATTACGAGCGGAACAAAGGAAGGCTACGGGGGGTTTCTGCTCGCGACGGCAGAAAAAACAGCAGTCACCGTCGCCAAGTGGCAGGCTTTCGGATTTACCCACGGAGTAATGAACACCGACAACATGTCCGTAACGGGTCTCACGCTTGATTACGGACCGTACGGATTCCTGGAGACGTTCGACAGGGATTACGTCTCTAACCACTCGGATCATTTCGGCAGGTACAGCTACGGAAACCAGTCCGCGATCGCGCGTTGGAACCTTGAAAAATTCACAAAATGCCTGGAAGGCTTGGTGGACAAAAAACAGGCCGCCCGCGCAATTGAGATCTACAACAAGACGTTCTCTGAGACTTACAGAGAACTCATGCTGCGCAAGTTCGGTTTTGAAAAGGAAAAAAGAGAGTCCCTTCGGTTTGTTGAAAAAACCCTCGGGATGCTGGCCGAGTCCGGAACGGACTACCATATCTTTCTCAGAAGCCTCTCTGACGTAAGCCGCGACGGCTCTTTTGAAAAAAATCCCTGGCTTGCGGAACTCTGCGCGACTTCGGGACAATGGCAACAGTGGATATCAGAGTACGCCTGGGAGCTTCGGGAAAATTCGCTCCCTGACCGCGAAAGAAAGAAGCTGATGGACTCCGTAAACCCCAGGTACGTTTTGAGAAACCATATAATGGAGACCGCGATAAGGGAAGCCCTTGAGCGGGAGGACTACTCGGAGATAGAGAAAGTAAGGAAGATATTCGAGAATCCATTCTCGGAGCAGCCTGAGCACGAAAGCTACGCGGGCGCATCTCCCGAGTGGGCCAAAAGCTTGGTTGTGAGCTGCCTTTCCTAGTCGGCAAGATAGCTCGCGCGGATCTTTTTCACGCCGGAGACGGAAAAAGCGACCGTAGCCACCGCCTCATCTCCTTTTCCATCAATCTTTTTAACGATCCCGGGACCAAAAACCGGATGGGTGACTTTCTGGCTCAGTCTTAAGTCGTAACCGACGCCACTAGAATCACACGCTATTTTTTCTAAAGGCGGATCAGAATAAATGTTGGAATCCTGGCCGGATAGTTCTTTCCTGCGGGATTCATAGACTACGTGTTCCGGGGGGAGGTCCTTCAGAAAAACAGACCTTCGGGCATGGTACGTCCCGCCCATAGCAGTTCCTAAGGAAGCGTAACTCAGGTAGAGCAGTCGCTTGGCGCGGGTAACCGCGACATAGAAAAGCCTTCTTTCCTCCTCCAGTCCCCCAAGGGTCTCCGCAGATCTTTTGTGCGGAAGAAGATCATCGTTTACCCCGATCACGAACACCGTCGGGAACTCAAGACCCTTGGCCGCGTGAATAGTCATGAGGGAAACTTTCCCCTCTCCTGAATCTCCCCTGTCTTCGTCAGTTGCAAGCAGCACACGGTTCAAAAAATCAGGAAGGGTCTCCTTGCCCTCAACCGAGTTTAAAAGCTCCTTTACGTTCTCCACCCTCTGGTGATCATCCCCCAGGTAATCCATATAGGCCGTACTTTGAAGAAGGGCCTTAATCACGCGCGCTACCGGCTGACTCTCCGCCGCCGAGCCAAGCTCTTTTATGATTTCAATAAAACGGGATAGCGCGCGCAGAGCCTGCGGAGGCAGAAGATCATGTTCCTTGCA
>JAPOQQ010000067.1 GCA_026710625.1 Candidatus Dadabacteria bacterium
AAAATTCAGATCCAGGTTGAAGGCACTTTTAGGCACTTTTGTCGCGGGCGCGCTTCTGACGCTTATAAGCACAAGCGCCGCAAACGCCCAGGATGCGTTCGGAGTAAGCAGCGTGCTTCTTGAAAAAATCACGGTCACGGCACGAAAACGGGAAGAGCCGATTCAGAACGTTCCGCTTTCGGTAACGCATTTCAGTTCCGAAGAAATTGAAGCCCTTAAGGTAAGAGACCTTGAAAGTCTCGCTATAAAGATGCCCAACGTCGCGCTTGACGACATCGGCACCGTGGGAGGAATCGCCAACTTTTCCATTCGCGGGCTCGGGATAAACAGTTCCATACCGTCTGTCGACCCGACTGTGGGAGTGTTCATCGACGGCGTGTACTTCGGGGCCACCAACGGCGCCCTGTTCGACACTTTCGATATCGAGAGCATCGAGGTGCTTAGAGGTCCGCAGGGAACGCTCTTCGGCCGCAACGTGACCGGGGGTGCAGTACTCGTTAACACGAAGAAGCCTGGAGACACTCTGGAGATGGCCTTTCGCACCTCTTTTGAAGGGGGAGGAGAGAGTCTTAACAGCTACTACATGGGCACAGTGGGAGGCCCTCTCGGCGAAACCGTCCGCGCCAGGATAACCGCGTACACAAACCAGGATAACGGCTGGTTCGAGAACCTCCACACAGGCGAAGCTTTCGGCGATCTGGATGTCCGGATGGTGCGGCCTGTGCTGACTTGGGACCCCACGGACGACCTGAGCCTGGTGCTCCGATACCAGTACGACAGCGTCGACGGCGACGGCCCTGCCGCGCAGAGCCACACAAACGGGTTCGGCGCCTCAAACACGGCTGCCAACTTTGACCGAGACAGCCACGATTTCAGTATCAATGAGGAAGGTAAAAGAGAAAACGAAGCTCATTTTTTCACCGCCCGGGCGGACTGGGACGTGGATTTCGGTGACGGCACGATAACAAACATTTTCGGCTGGCGTGATTCAGAAACCTTCTCGGCGCTTGACCTCGACGCTTCGCCGCTTGACCTCATAAGCGCGCAGGGATGGTCCAATTACAGGCAGTGGAGCAATGAACTGCGTTATGCAGGCAGGGTTTGCGAACGCCTCCACGCAACCACGGGAGTCTACTATTTCAGCAATGAGATTAACTATCACGAGCGCCGTTCTCTTCTTGTCGACGCCATTGCGGCATCGGGTCTCCCTTTTCCACCGGGGACGGATGTGTCCCAGTTCGGAGGCGGGAACTACGACGTTGAAACTCTGGGTCTGTTCCTCTCTCTAGACTATGATCTCACAAGCCAGTTGACGCTAACCGCGGGTACGCGATACACGCGTGAGAAAAGAGAGGCCGAAATAGCTTTGATTGCCACCAGCCGTCCCCTTGCGCCACTACCGTCTTGCAATATCGTTGAAGGCCCCGACTGCGAGTTCGATTTTACAGGCAAAGAGACTTGGCACAGCTGGTCGCCGAAACTCGGCGCGGCCTATTACATAAGCGACGGGGCCAACGTTTACGGACACTGGACCAGGGGATTTCGCTCAGGAGGCTATAACCTCCGAAACCTCTCGCCCGTCCATTCCCCGGGACCGTATGATGAAGAGACAATCGACAGCTTCGAGGCCGGATTCAAGGTCGCAAACGACCGCGGCCGTCTCTACGGGGCGGTTTTCTACAACATGATTGATGACATGCAAAGGGAAATTAACTTTCCCGATCCAGCACTCGGTATAGTTCAGTTGATCGACAACACCGCCGATGTCGAGACCTACGGTTTTGAACTTGACGGACTGTTCGCCATTGCGGAGAACCTGCTTCTAATCGGTTCCGTAGGATACGTAAACCCCGAGTACACCAAGGTGAAACACGACCTGAATCGGGATGGCACCTTGGATGAAAATGATCTAGCCCTCGAACTTCCCCGCGCCGCGAAGTGGACCTACAGCGTGGGACTTACCCACAACACGGGGGCAGCCAGCTGGGGACGGATGGCCTCCCGCATAAGCTACGCCTACCGCGACAAGTCATACTTCACCGATGACAACAGGGGATATATCCTGGAGCAGAACATACTCGACGCCGGAATTGACATAATCCCCGCAAACGGCCGGTTCTCAATCGGCCTTTACGGCAAGAACCTGCTTAACGAAGTCAAGCATGGAGGCGACAGCCAGCTGCCCAGCATGTTGGGCGCGGCGCCGCTTGGCGGCACGTTCTCCCCTCTTGCCAAAGGCAGGACCTTTGGAGTGCAACTGACCTACAGGCACAGGAGCTGACGGACCGGCAATTGTGCCCCAAGGCAATTATGAGTGGTCGCAGTCGCGGTGGCTGAGACGAGAATTCCCAGGCGGAAATTTCTTCTCCACCCCTAAGGGGTTTTGCGTCTTTAGAAAGATTTTTCAATCCCGTGTACCGCCGTCTTTCTTTCGGCCCCTGAAATCCGAATTCTCATATATGATTATCCCCGGGTGTTGTAATAAAAACCCCGGTTGCTATATAATGTTTTTTTTCGCAGAAAGGAGTTTTTCATGAACAGCTCAGCCCAAAGGGCGGAAATACTGGTCGAGGCCCTCCCCTACATAGAGGCCTTTCACGGCAAAACTGTAGTGGTCAAATACGGGGGGAGCATCGCCAACGAAGATCTCGCGAATTTCGTGCGCGACCTCATACTGATGAAGT
This sequence comes from Candidatus Dadabacteria bacterium, assembly GCA_026710625.1. GTDB lineage: Bacteria > Desulfobacterota_D > UBA1144 > Nemesobacterales > Nemesobacteraceae > Nemesobacter. The sequence goes on from JAPOQQ010000067.1 coordinate 2,685, forward strand.
ACGTCGGGATAAAGCCGGTGGTGGTGCACGGGGGCGGCCCCCAGATCCAGGAGCATCTCGACAGTCTGGGAATAAAATCTGATTTCGTCGCCGGGCTTCGAGTTACCGACGAGAGGGTAATGGAAGTAGTTGAGATGGTGCTTGTCGGGAAGATAAACCAGCAGATCGTAACGTCGATAAATAAACACCAGATGGAAACCGTGGGACTTTCGGGAAAGGAAGGAAAGCTCATAAAGGCGAAGAAATTTGACCTGCAGAAATTCGCCACCGAGCACAAAATAGATATTCCCGAGGACTCGGATCTCGGGTACGTCGGGGAAGTCCAAGAAGTAAATCCCGAGCTAATCAAGATGCTCGAAGGCAAGGACATCATCCCGATAATAGCCCCCATAGGCGCGGGGGAGGACGGAACCACCTACAACATAAACGCGGACCATGCGGCGGGAAAAATAGCCGGTGCGCTTCGCGCGGCAAAGCTCATCCTGCTGACCAACGTGGACGGCATCCTTGATAAAAAAGGGGATCTCATATCCTCAGTAACAAAAAGGCAGGCCAAAAAATTTATCAGGAACGGGACCATAAACAGCGGAATGATTCCGAAGGTGATGTGCGCGCTTGAGGCTCTGGAAGAAGGGGTAGAGAAAGTTCATATAATAAACGGAACTGTAAAAAGGGCCCTCATACTCGAGCTTCTTACCGATTCCGGAATAGGAACGGAGATAACCCTTTGAGGCCAAGGAAAATGGAAGACCCGAAGGAAAAATACCTGATGGAAACCTACAGCCGCCTTCCCATAACGATGC
>JAPOQQ010000068.1 GCA_026710625.1 Candidatus Dadabacteria bacterium
ATACTTAAGAGAATATCTTACGGGAGCACAAGGAAGTTCCTGCATCCAGTCTGTCTCGCGCCTCAGCTTGGTAAACTCCACTCCGAGGGAGAAAAAACTGGTCTGCCGTCGCTGCGCCTTACCGTTTCTGAATGCCTGATAATCAGCAAGATTCTTCTCCCGAAAATGATTCCAGACGTACCGGCAGCCCCCCGCTATCTGGAACATCTTTCCTGCCTTTGCCTTAGATGTAGGCAGAACGACAAACTCTACGGTGCGCATTTCTTTAATCATTACAGTATATTAGGCTTGATTATGGTAGTTATGTATATAATCCCCAAGCGTTTCATTCTCACCTGACGACCATTGATATCTCGAATTTCAAACTGTTGTTAACGGCCTTCCCGACCTGTCCCATCTTCACCTGGGTGAAGCTGGCGGACTCCGAGAAGGCTTTCTCTATCGACGCTATCTCCTCGTAGGAATCGCTCCTGCCCCATATCTTGGCCCTGCCCCCGTCTTCGATCCTTATTTCGTCAACAGAGAAACTCGCGTTCTTCGGAACGGCGGCGGAAACCGCCGTCAGCACCTCAAGCGGGCTGTGGGCCCCTCTTACCTGCTTCAGTATGTCAAGCTTGCGGTTGATGACTTCAAGCTTCCCCCTGTAAAAAGTAACCGGGTCCTGTGTCCCCACAGCCTCGGGAAACTCCTTCCTAAGATCCATCTCCATCTCGGAGCGTATGGAACTCATCTTGCTCCTGGCGGAGACCACTTCCGTCACGCGCCCGAAAATAACCACAAGAAGCAGAGCGGCGCACAGGGCGACGGGAACCCGGAACTCCTTTAAAAAATCCCTTCCCATCCCCCGCGGCCTATATCCGTCTCTTCTCAGGTTGAACCTTCCCCCCTTGCCGGAGGAACCTCCGTAAAGTGCAAGAGCATAAGCCCTTGCGAAAAAAGGAGAGTCATTGTGGCCGAGCTGCTCTATGAAAATTCTCTTTACTTCCCGGCCGAGCTGCTCGGTAAGTTCTTTCGCAATTCCATCTACTTCGCATATCTCTCCGGTGAGAACCAGGCTCTTTACTTCCTCTCCGGCTTCTCCCTCAAAGTAGCGCATGGTGTTTCTTATCTCATCCGCGATGAAGCGGCAGCTTTCAAGAAACGCCTTTCTCTTCTCCTCGTCGCCGTTTATCTGCCCCAAGTCGAGGACATCCGTGGCAAGGGATTTTTTCACTCTCTCGATGGCGTAGTCGCAGTTCCTTACCCTGCTGAGCCCCCCTTCGTCGAAAAACGAGAAGTTGAGGTGGTCCTGATCGGCATCTATAAGGAGAAGTGGTCTCGGCCCTTCAATGAGCTCTCCCAATGAAGAAAACGCGACCGGAGTGAAAGTCACCTGGTCCGGGTCCACTCCAGACTCCTGCATGGAACCCAGATAGTCCTCAAACACCCCCTTCTCAAAAGCGGGAACTATGGCCTCAGCCCCTTCCGGTCTCTTCACCTCGTGGTAGTCGGACAGCACGTCCTCCCCCAGGGTGAACCCGGTCGAGTTCTCAAGCTCAAAGCGGTAAACCCCCTTGAGCTTCTTTGAATCAGAGAAAGGAAATTTGAGAACCCTGAGAAGAAGCGGGGGAGAGCAGATTCCGGTAACGGCTCTGGTCCCGAGAGAAATTTCGCTCTTGAGAAAAGCCGATGTATCGCTGCTCCTAGGCCCTCCGGTGAAAGAGGCTTTGCGGACTTCAGTTCCCTTGAATCCCCTTTTTACGGTTACGGTCCTGACCTTTCCGCCGGAAAAATCGACTCCGATGAATCCACCTAGCATCTTAAAGGTGCGAGGATTATCCCCTCGCCTGCCCCTCCGCCGCCTTGGCGTCAAGTTCCATTGGCATTATTACGTTTACGTAGCCGTCCTGCTTTTCGCCTTCTTCGCAGGGAACCACGTAAACCGGGTTTTTGTGGCCGGAAAAACCGATTATCACTTCAGAAGATCCCACAGCGTCAAGAACATCCTGGAAGTAAGTGAAGTTAAAACCAAGCCTCACTTCATCCCCTGAATACTCAACCGGTATGCTCTCTTTTCCCTCGCCGGTGTTAAGATAGGCGCCCAGAAGCAACCTTCCTTCCCCGAAGGCCATTTCCACGAACCTGCCTCCGCCCCTCACGTTGTCCGCGGAAAAAAGGGAAACCCTCCTCAGCGCAACCAGCAGCTTGGAGGCATCGACCTTAACTGTGTTTTTCGTCGAGACCGGAACCACCTGCATGTAGTCCGGAAACTCAGCGTCGATCACCCTGGAAATGAAAACAAGATTCTCATCTTTTGACTCAAAAATGAAGAAGTTTCCGCTGTTCCCGATCCTGACTTCCTTTGAGAGACGAAGAAGCCTTTTTATCTCCATAACCGCTTTTTTGGGAACCAGAATATCTTTTGGCAGGTTAAGGTTCTCTATTTTTTCATCGACAAAGCTGAGCCTGTGACCATCTGTGGCGACAAGCCTGAGCGTCTGCTCCGCTCTTTTTTCGAAAAACACTCCAGAGAGGCTCCTTCTCATTTCATCGTCGGAAACGGAAAAAACCGTCTTGGATATCAACTCCTCAAGCCTCTCAGAGGAAACTTGGAAAAGATTTTCCGACGAAACCTCGGGTATCCTGGGGAAGTCGTCGGCCGCAAGCCCCGCTATCTTGAAAGAACCCGAGCTGGTAACGACCTCGATCCAGTTATTCTCGGTAGCGGTAACCGAAATTTCCTCTTCCTCTTTAATCTCCCTGACAAGATCCGAAAGGATTCCGGCGGGAACCGCCATCTTGAATTCCCCTTCGGTTTGAGCATCGCAGAAAACCGTGACCGTGTTTTCAAGATCAGTAGCTTCCAGAAACAGACCTTTGTCTGTAGAACTCATAAGGACATGGGAGAGAATCGGCATGGTCGTCCTTTTCTCGACGACTCCCTGGATCATTCCCAGCTTTCTTGAAAAATCCCCACCTTTGATTTTAAACATCATCTTGAGAAAAAAACCTCCGGTTCCGGAAAAAACTTTCTTCTCTTTTTCCGTTGTGTGTAAATAGTTTCTCCATATGATAATAACCACTTTTCCCCACAAAACCATAAACTGCAAGCCTCAGTGTTTTTCTACTGCTGTTTCTATTCTTTACAAGATTTAAAGCTTTTCTAGTGGTAGTAGTAGTAATTGTTGTGAAAAGGGTGAAATCAGTGAAATCACCTGAAACATCTGGATTTTTCGATTTGGGATATGTTTATAGTTTTTCTTTTTCCCAACAGGTATTCACATCTTCCTGTTTCGTTCGCTCCGCACCTGTGCGGAAACAAAGATTCTTGCACAGCATTTTCAGGTTTCTCTGACAGGCTGTCTTTTGGCTGGTTCAGGATGTGATGAACTTCTCGAGGGTGGCCGAGATCGCCGAGACCGCGTTTGAGACTGAAGGATCCCTCTCGGTCTTTTTTTCGACGTTTTTTACTGCGTGGACCACTGTGGAGTGGTTTTTCCCTCCGAATTTGCTTCCTATCTCTGGGAATGATGAGGAAGTGTATTTTCTCGAGAGAAACATGGCTATCTGTCTGGGTTCTGAGATTTTTTTCTGCTTCTGGTTGGATTTCAGATCCTTTACGGTGAGGTCAAAGAAGGTGCTCACCTCTTTCTGGATGAGGTCTATGGTTATTATTCTGGGGGCTTCTTTCCTTACCAGGTTGCTGAGAAGCTGCTTTGCCAGTTCGAGGGTTATTTCCTCCCTGAACATCTTGGAGTAGGCAAAGAGCTTGTTAACCGAACCTTCAAGTTCCCTTATGTTGGAGAGGACATTCTGGGCTACAAACGAAGCCACGTCGGCCGGGATCCCGATTTTTTCCTCCTCGGCCTTTTTCTCTATGATGGCTATCTTTGTTTCCACTTCCGGCGGCTGTATGTCGGCCGTTAGCCCCCACTCGAACCTGGATTTCAGGCGCTCCTCGAAGTTCTTCATCACGCTTGGAGGCTTGTCGCTCGTTATGACTATCTGCTTCTTTGCGGTGTACAGGGAGTTGAACGTGTGAAAGAACTCTTCCTGCGTGCTGTCTTTCCCGGCGATGAACTGTATGTCGTCTATTAACAGGACGTCGCAGTTCAGCCTGTAGAGGTTCCTGAACTTGTCCATTGAGCCCGTTTTTATGCTTTGCACCACCCCGTTTGTGAAATGCTCGGCCGAGATGCAGAAGGTGTTCATGCGGGTTCCGTACTTTTTGAGTATGTAGTTCCCTATGGAGTGGAGGAGGTGGGTTTTCCCGAGGCCCACTCCGCTGTGTATGAAAAGCGGGTTGTAGGCCATTCCCGGGTTCTCCGCTATGGCGAATGAGGCGGCGTGGGCAAACTGGTTGCTCGGTCCGACGACAAAGTTGTCAAACGTGTTGGATGAACTGAAAAAGCTCGCTGTCTGGGGATCGTGTGATTCTATGCCTCTGTGGTTGTCCGGGGCCCTGTTTTTTTTGGTTTCCTTGGTCCAGGAGTTCTCCTCGCCCACGTCTATGGTTACTTCGAAACCCCCTTCTCCGTAGAGATTGCGGGCGGTGTCGTTTATCAGTTGCAGGTAGTGGTTTTTCACCCAGAGGGCTTGGAAGTGGGTTTTCGCTTCAAGCGTGACGATCTTTCCCTCGACCTTTGCGGTTTTTATGGAGAACAGCCAGGAAGGGGGGAAATAAAGGTCTTTCTTTACGCCGTCAAGAACGGCGTCCCAGTCAAACTCTGCTTTTTGTTGCGATTTGTGGTCTTCGGTAGCTAGGTTGTCGCGTGCAACTTGCTCTGTCTTTTTCAACAGCTCTTCTCCTGAAAAGCAAAGAACAACCTTAAAACAGATATTTCAGAAAAAATTCCTACCCACCCTCGGAAAGTGAAATTTAATTGTAATTGCATCGGTTTTTCGTGTCAAGAAAAAACAGTTTTCCACCCGCCGGAAATCCCGTTTTCATGCCCGTGGCAGTGGAGGAAAAATTTTTTCAGACTCACTGGCTCAATTGACACTCGACTGCGTTTACAATACAATTTTTAACTGAAAATGGGTGAAGAAGACGCCTTGAGATTTTTAGCCGACCGGTTCAAGGCTACTCAGAAAGAAGTTTTGACGGGGATAGGGGACGATTCCGCTGTTGTAAAAATCAGAGACAAAGCATGCCTTGTTGCCTCGACCGACACTCTGGTTGAAGGCGTTCACTTCCATCTCGGGACGCAGACCCCGAGACAGCTTGGCAAAAAGGCCGTCTGCGTCGCCGTGAGCGACATAGGGGCGATGGGGGCGGTGCCGAGGTACCTGCTCTGCTCCCTCGGCTGCCGAAGTGCGGACTCAATGGAGTTCATAGAGAATCTCTCAGAAGGGGTGGAAGAGGGCTGCCGGGAGTTTGATGTCTGCCTTATAGGGGGCAATCTCTCGGAATCACAGACCGTTTTCATAAACATGACGGCGCTTGGAGAGGTCTTGGGGGATGATATGGTGCTCCGCTCCGGAGCTTCCGAGGGAGACGACATATACGTGACCGGGACCCTGGGGGATTCCGCCTTGGGCCTGAGAGTTCTCTCAGGCGATCGCGGGATTGACGGATGCGAGGGCGCTGTTTCAAGACACATAGAGCCCACGCCACGCCTCCAGGTCGGCAGGATGGTCGCGAAACGCGGGATAGCCTCTTCGATGATAGACGTAAGCGACGGGCTTTTCCGCGACCTTGAGAAACTCACCTCAGAGCATGGGCTGGGTGCCGAGGTAAGTCTCGGGAGTATTCCGCTTTCTCCCGGCTTTCTCTCTCTCTGCGGCAGGTTCTCGGAGGACGGCTACCGCCTTGCGCTCTCCGGGGGAGAGGATTACGAGCTTCTTTTCACCTCTTCTGCGCGGAACCGCGCCTCGATAGAGGAGGTTTCACGCCTCTGCGGGATTGCTATCTCGAAAATCGGCTCTGTTACCGCCGGGCGGAAAATAAGGTTTTTTGACAAGGGAGGGGAGGAGGTTTTTTACGATACCGGGGGGTTTGAGCACTTCTGCTGATTCCTCCACAGGGGTAGAATTTTTTGGGCGAAAATTTCATTCTGATTCTTTTTTTGCTATGCTGCTCAGCATTTTTCTGCTTCAGCGAGGGGGCGCTTTTCTCCCTCAGCCGTCCGCAGAGAGAAAGCATATCGAAGCAGGGAGGCAGAGTTTCTGCGGCCATAGAAAAGCTCCTTGCCAATTCCCACAAGCTGATCACTACGGTTCTTCTGGCCGACGAGATATTCAACATAGCCTACTCAAGCATAATAGGTCTTACGGCGAGAAAATACCTCCAGGACACCCCGGAGCAGACAGTCGCCCTCATATCCCTGGCCATAGCCTCTCCCACGCTCCTTGTGTTCGGGGAGATCGTTCCCAAAACCGCCGGCGTGAAGTTCCCCAGGACCATTTCGAAGTCGGTTGCCCTCCCCCTTTATTTTTTCCACGTCGCGGTCACCCCGATCAGGTGGGCGATCATGTTCGTTTCCGGTTTTTTCATAAGGGCCTTCGGGGCGGGTCTGGGGCACCGCGCGCAGGGGAACGACATTTCCTCCGACGAGCTTGAGATACTGGTGGGAATGGGGAGGGACGAGGGAGTGCTAAACGACGTGGAAAAATATCTCGCCGACGGCTTTTTCAAGCTTGAGGACCTGCCTGCCCACAGGATAATGACTCCCGCGATAGACTGCTTCACTCTTCCCCACGACATCGAGGTAAAAGATGCCGTCGGCCGGGTCCGCCAGGTGGGCCGCTCCCGGGTCCCGGTTTACGAGGAGGGGAGGGACAACATAGCGGGCGTTCTCTACGGCAAGGATCTTCTGAAGTGGAATTTTACCGAGCACAACGCCGCAGCCACCGTGAGCGAGTGCCTCAGGAAGCCTTATTTCATCCCCCGCTCCAAGCCCGCGGGGGCGCTTCTGCGCGAGTTCCAGATGCACAGGATTCACATAGCGATAGTGGTTGACGAGTACGGAAGGTTCGACGGGCTGGTGACCATGGAAGACATACTGGAGGAACTTTTCGGAGAGATAGAGGATGAAAGATCGGTGCTCAAGAAGGCCGCTCCCGCGATCCGCGGGGGAGCCATTACGATTCCCGGGGGAATGAAGATAGAGGAATTCAACGACGACTATCTTTTCTCAGTTGCCCGTTCGGCGGGGCTTGAGAACCTGGGGGAAATACTGGAAGAGGCCGTTATCCCGCTTCGGATGGAAAACGAGACTATGGGGGGGTTTGTATTCGACCTCTTCGGGAGGCTGCCCGCCGAAGGGGAAAAAATAGGTTTCGGCGGACTGGTTTTCACGGTAAAGAACAAGGAAGGGAAAAGGATTTCCGAGATAAAGGTTGACGTTCGGAGGGAGGCGCGCGGCGATGTCCATTGAACTGGTAGTTCTTCTTATTTTGCTGTTTTTAATCCTGCAGGCGTTTTTCGCCGGTTCGGAAATAGCCCTCATCTCCTGCGACAAGATAAGGATGAGATCCCTTGCCGAGGAAGGCTCCGCCGCCGCGGGGCTGGTTCTTGACGCCCATTCGAAGATCGAAAGCTTCATCGGCACCACCCTCATAGGGGTTAACCTTTCGCTCATAATAAACACTCTGGTGCTCACCTTTTATTTCGAGGAGACCGTCGGGCAGCGAAGCGGTCTCTACACAGTGGCCGTGCTCTCTCCGCTCATCATCGTTTTCGGCCAGGTGGTTCCCAAGGCGGTCTTTGAGAGCAAGCGAAACTCCATAGTGCTCTGGATTATCTATCCGCTCTGGGTTTTCTCCAAGCTTTTTTACCCCGTGCTTTTCTTCGTCAATCTCTTCACCCGGGGGATATTGAACCGCCCGGGCAGAAACATGAGTTCCATAACCCGCGAGGAGCTCGAGGACGTGATGGAGGAAGACGAGGACAAGCCGAGTTCGGATTACAAAAGAAGGGTTCTTCGCAGAATCTTCGGGTACTCCGAGACCACGGTCGGAGAGATAATGATCCCGCTTGTCAATGTGGACGCGCTTGAGAGAAGGTCCACGCTTCGCGACGTCAGGGGGCTCATAGCGGAGAAAAGCCACTCGAGAATCCCGATTTTCAGCGACCGGGTCGACAACATAACCGGCATACTCAACTCGTTTTACGTTCTCGGCGAGCAGGACCTCGACAAGAGCGTTGAGCAGTACGCTCTTCCTCCTCTCTACGTTCCGGAATCGAAGCTTGTGAACGAGCTTATGGACGAGATGAAGGGAGGGCGCGCGGGAATGGCCGTTGTGGTCGACGAATACGGGGGGTCAGTCGGAATCATAACCCTCGAGGACATAATTGAAGAGGTCGTGGGGGAAATAGAGGATGAGTACGACACTGGCGAGACCCCGTGGAGAAAGCTCGGCGTCGGACAGTATCTAATAGATCCCACCGTTGAGATAGAGCGGCTTAACGATGGCCTCGGGCTCGCCATTCCGGAAGGCGAGGATTACGAGACGCTTGGGGGATTCCTTCTTTACAAATATGGATCGATTCCCGCTCCCGGAACCGTGATAGTTCTCGGAAGAAAAACTTTCACGGTGGTCTCTTCAACCGCAAGGATGATAAACGAGGTTCACCTGCGGACTGGGAAATAACTTCCTTATGCCGGTTTCGGTAAAATAATCTCGGAGAGTATCGACATTGAAAGGGAAAAGCTTTTCCAAAGACAGTTTTGTCTCTTGTGCCGCTTTTGCCCCGCGGAGGGTTCTGATTGAGCGCCGGTAACGCAAGGGTGTGTTTCGTTATACCCACGTACAACGAGGCTCTTAACATCACTTCACTGCTCAAGCGGCTTACGCAGATCTACGGTGACGCGGATACGGCGTTTCTTGTCGTTGACGACCACAGTCCCGACGGCACCGCACGCTTGGTTCGGGAGGTTGCCGACGGGACAGACGGACGGGTTCATCTGCTTGAGGGAAAGCGGCGCGGCCTGGGGGACGCCTACGTACGCGGAATCACCCACGCGATGGATGTTCTCGACGCCGACGTCGTGGTGCAGATGGATGCCGACTTTTCACACGACCCGGTTGACGCTGAAAGGCTTCTTGGGCGCATCGCTGACGGCGCCGACGTGGCCATCGGGAGCCGCTACGTTACGGGAGGCTCCCTTGATGAGCGCTGGAACCTGAGGCGGCGGTTGCTATCGCAGTGGGGGAACCGGCTGGCCAAGTGGGTCGGGGGCTTGAGGGGAGTTTCCGACTGCACCGCGGGATTTAAGGCCATAAGGACCGAGAAGCTCAGGGAGGCGAGGCTGCAGGATGTCCAGGCGAAGGGGTACGTGTTTCAGGTCGAGCTTCTACATCGTCTGATTCGCTGCGGGGCGCGTGTGGTCGAGGAGCCTATTCATTTCCGCGACCGTGAGCGCGGAGAAACGAAGCTGGGCGTGGCGAACATGCTGGAGTTTCTGCTCAGCATCTTCTGGATTCGCCTGAGAAGCCATCTAACATTTCTTAAGTTCTCCGTGACCGGCCTTTGCGGAACAATGATCAACTTGGTTTCTTTTTACCTGATGCTCAGGCTTGGTATTCACAAGTTTGTCGCTTCGCCCGTGGCGATAATGCTCTCTATTTTCTCGAACTTCATGATGAATAATTACTGGACTTTTGGCGACCGCATCATGATCGGGCGGGAGTCAGTAAGAGGGGTTAAGTTCCTCGCAGTTTCCCTGATGACCCTTTTGCTCAGCTACTCGGTTTTTGTTGCCCTCTCGATTTTGTTTCCCCGGGCCTTCCCCGTGTTGCTCCAGGCGCTCGGGATCGCTCCGGGTGCGTTGCTTAACTACTACCTGAACTCCCGCTGGACGTTTCGCGGGGCGGACCGTGAAAGATAGGTACAAGTTTCGGGCTTGAGCAATACGAAGAGACGAAGAGGTATCTGCAGCGTGCCGGGGAACTTGCCCCGTCGCAGAGGTGAGAAACGAGATGCCCGGGTCAGTGAAGAGGCTTCTCTCGCAGAAGTTCCCTTGCTATCAGTTTTCTGTATGATTCAACGGGCTGGATCCCGTGTATCCTGAGTTCTCCAAGGTAAAGGGTAGGGACGCCGAGGACCATGTTTTCCCGGGCGCTTTCCATGTTCTTTTCTATTTTCTCTGAAAAGCTTCTTTTCCGAAGAGACTCCGAGAGCTCCTCGGGACAAAGCCCCGCCCTCTCGCCCGCCTCGAGAACGGTTTCGAGAAGTCCTATGTTCTTCCCCTCCCTGAAATAGGCGGTGTAGCAGGCCTTGTGAAACTCCATGAACCTGTTTTTCTCCTTAGCAAACTCCGCTCCTTCAAGACAGAGCCTCGAGTTGGTTACGAATCCCGGGAGCTTTATCTCCACTCCTGCCTCGGCGGCCACGTTCTCGAGGGTTTCCGAGATGCGGATGGTTCTCTCCGTTTTTTTCCGTCTTTTTCCCTCGGCCGGGTATTCGGGGTGAATCTCAAAGCCGAGCCACTCCGCTTCGAGGTCGAACTCCCTTGCGAGGTCAAGCACTCTCTCGGTGGCCAGGAAGCAGAAAGGGCAGATGTAGTCGTAGTAGAGAAAAATCTTCACGTTCTTGTTAAGAGTACACGAGTGCGTTTTTTTCGAAAAGAAAAGATTTCCTTATAGGGTCAGGTCTTTTTATTCTACAGCAGTCCGTTTTACCCAGAACAGGCGGGATTACGCATGTAAACTGATTTCCACCTTAAGCCAGGGTATCGAGCGGCTCCGGGAAAAAGCAGCCGCGCGCATCAGATCTCGAGCTTCGCGGTCAGGAACAATGTGCGCCCTAGGATCGAATCCAGATACAGTATGTGTTCTTCATCGGGATCAGGGCGGGACTGGCCCTCGTTCCCTATATTCAGAACGCCCCCCGTGAGTTCGAACCAGTTAAAGCCAAAAGCGTTTCTCCAGCTAAGCGCGATATCGTGCCCTACCCACCTTCTGAAGCTTTTTGTATCGGTTTCGTTCCGGAAGGACGTAACCGCGTGAGTGTTCCACTGCATTGTCAGGTCGTTGCGGTCCGCGCGGAGCAGAACGTGAATACGGTTGCGCGGAATATCTCCGGGCTGTGTCTCCACTCCTACGCGCCTCTCGTAATTCGTTATCCTGATCCAGTTGGCATTGAGCATGAAATTCGCCAGGTCGGTTTTCAAGTCGCCGCCGAGCCGAGCCGTGAACCCGTCCATGTCAGTCTCTCCGCTGTTGGTCAGCGGGTTGCGGATTTCCGTTAATCGACCGTCGGAACGTGTCACGCTCAGTCCCGGATACTCGTTAAGCCTCCCGCTTCTTTCCAGGCTGATGACGAACTGCGTGTTCAGCGTGGTGGGCGTTTCCTGGAGGCGGAGGCGGAACCAGTCAAAGTCGGCTGAAAAGGGACCCCAGCCCGCGGAGACACCGGCGCCAAGGCTTTCGGCCTCGTCAGGTTCCAGTTCCGGGTTACCGCTTGTGACCACCCGCACCTGATCTCTGGGACAATCGGGAGTCGGCGTATCAGCGTCGCAGACATACGGGTAATAAACAAATTCCTCTGCATGTAGGGTTGAAAAGCCGGGAGCTCGCGCTCCCCCGCTCCATGATGCGCGCAACGCAATATTGGGGATTACGCGGTAAAGCGTCGCTACCCTGTGCGAAAACGCTCCCCCGACATCGTCAAAATCATCATGGCGAAGGGCAACCGACACATCCACTGCATTCCCCAAGGGCACCAGAATATCGCCGAAAGCTGACAGGCGACGACGATCGGCCATCAACGAGAACGGAGAGCTCCCCAGGACATCATCCGCGTTAACCGGCTCACCGCTGAGATTAAAATATTCCTCGGAAGAGCTTACGTCTTTTTTGGCGACCTGCAGACCGGCGCTCCAGCGAAGCTTGTTGCCCATAAGCTCAAGCAACGGGCCGTCAAGCGCCACTCCCGCCTCAACATAGTCGGTTTTGTATTTCAGTTGGCTACGCACGCTGCTTTCACTGATCGCGGCCCTATGCCCTTCGGCTTCGGAAAGCGGATTCTGGATGTCGTAATCTCCGCTCTGAATAGCGGCGTTTATTATGGGTTCATTAATGAACGTGTGGCCACTTTCGGCATAGTCGTAGCGATTGTAGTGAATATAGCCGTCATATCTTATGCTGTCTTTAATCTCCCCCCGCAGCCCCAGCGCAATATCATATTCTTCAAGGTCAGAATCCCATTGGCGGTTGCCGTGCCCCAGGAAACGGTGGCCGACCGTGATGCTCTCGGGGAAGTTGCTCTCGTCAAGACCTTCAAAGTTTCCACTTTCAATCAGGCTGTTTCTCAGCATCTCGTCCGGCGCAACGGAGAAAACGTTCGGCTCCGGCGCATACAGGAGCCTCAGTTCTTCCTTGGTCACGCGTCCCTCAATATATATATCGGCCGCATCGCCTACCGGATAACTGAAATTCATAAACGCGCTGTCGTCCCGCCTGCGCAGCAGGTGCCAAGCGATATCCGCATAGGCAAACCCGCAGACGGTACCGAAAAATCCGCCCGGAGGATCCGTGAGTTCTCCCGTGTACACGCTTTCATCGCAGTCGCCCAGGGGACCGGATACCTTTCCTCCGTCATCTTTTACCAAAAAAACCGTGTTGCCTAGGGACGACACTCCTTCGGTATCGACGAAGGAACCCCCGGCTTGATATCTGGCGCGGCTGTAATCGCGGTCGATATCGCGCACCTCGTCCCGTCGGAAGATATCCACGCCGACAGTAAGATTTCCCTCTCCCACGCTTGTGCCCCAGAGAACGCCTAAGTTTTCGGAATCGGCGCCCTCACCGCGGGGACGCCCGGCGTTCAGCTGGATGTCAAGACCTTCATAGTCTTTCTTGAAAACGATATTTATGGTGCCGCCGATAGCTTCCCCGCCATGCAGGGCGCTTGTGCTGTCATTGAAGATTTCAATACGTTCGACGGCCGAAATCGGAATCATGTCCGTGTCAACCCCCGAGCCTGAGACGCGCCGCCCGTTGACCAGGATCAGAACGCGGCCTCCTCCGAGAACGAGCGGCCTTTCAAGACCGAAACTGTTAAAAGCCGACCGACCCAGCAGGTCAGTTATCCTTTTTGTGCCTGAGAGCTCAATGTCCCTGCGGGTGATAACTTTCACGGGGTGCAGGCTGCCGGATATCGCTTCGGAATACGGACGATTGCCGACAAGGCTCCCTTCCGCCGCAGCTGCATCCCAGGCCATAGAGTGGCCCGTCGCTAGGACAAGCAGCGCGAGAATAATATTCCAGGGTGCAACTTGGTTAATTGCCTCACGAAAATTATGAATCATTTTTTGTTACTCCTTTTTGCCGTTTGAACTTCAGGAACCCTTCTGTAACGAGGTTTCTATATCCTTGACCGGGCGTGCAGACACCCATTTCCCTCAAATCGTCGCAAAACCAAGGGACTTTGTAAAATCCCGGCATTCACGAATCTGAATTATGGAAATTATTTTATCTCAATTTCGTTTTTAACACCAACTAGGTATTATCAATTTGGCAAAAAATTAAAATCTGTGTTTAACTGGAACTTGTATCTTAACTGGCAAAAAGAGAGGGATTTTAAGTCATGAAAAAAGTCGCGTCAGTCACCCTGTTTTTCTTCTG
>JAPOQQ010000069.1 GCA_026710625.1 Candidatus Dadabacteria bacterium
ACTACGAGGACCCCTATGACTTCGAGGACTGGCACACAGGCGTCACGACGGATGAAAAGGGAAGAGTCGTAGAGCTTGATCTCACAGGAGAGGTCCCGGGAACCCTTATTTCTCAACTTCGCAAGCTCAGAGTGATAACGACAAGTTCTGAAAACGGGGGCTGCGCCTTAAGCCCCAAAGATGATTCTTCCGCATTCAGCTTGTTTCTCCTGACTCTTCTTGTCTTTGCAGTGCTGGGAAGAAAAAGAGCCCGGGGCTGAGAATTCCCGCCTGCCTGGAAATAAACGGCAGAAGCCCGGTTTGCTTCAAGAGTTTCCCCGTCTTCGGACCGGGGACAGGCCGACGCAGGCTGGTTTCTTTGCTCATGCGGGAATATGACCGGAACTCCTCGCTGTCTGCCCTCTTCGGATTCGCTGCGGAAACCAAATCCCGAAAATCGCTGCATTGCAAAGGCCTCCTTGGGGAAGAGGTTTGACAGTCATGTTTCCTGAAATAGACTAATTATTCTTGTTTTTCATGGGGCCGTAGCTCAGACTGGGAGAGCGCATGAATCGCACTCATGAGGTCGCGGGTTCAAATCCCGTCGGCTCCACCACCTCTCGAATTTTCTTCGGGTTTGACATACTCTTGCCTGGAAACTAGATTTATAATCCTGTTTCGTTTGGGGCCGTAGCTCAGTTGGGAGAGCGCATGAATGGCATTCATGAGGTCGCGGGTTCGACTCCCGTCGGCTCCACCACCCCCTCAGACTATAAGCAGGGAATTCGAATATTCCTTCGGAAAAACTATTTTTTTCTCCCCGTCCTGCCACTGGGTTACCAGCATGCGGTGTCCCGTCTGCCGCAGGGTCTGGGGATCGATACGGAAATCTCCGTAAAAAGTTGTGAATTCAGAGCGCAGGGCTTCGCGCAGGAGAACCTTTTCATCCGTCCCACCTGTTTTCTCGATGAGTTTCTCGATTATAAGTCCCATGTTGTAGGACTGCGCGGCGGTGTAGTCGGGCATGTATCCGTAGGCGCGGGCGAACCTGTCTGAAAACTCCTCGGGACTCGGGCCGAAATCCGGGGACAAAGAAAGCGTCGGTTCCCACTGGCTTGTCGAGACAAAACTGTCTGCCTCCCGCCCGAGACGTTTTTCAAACTCGTTTACCGCCGCCGCAAGCGTCGCCACTACCCCGAAATCAAAGTCTGAGTTCCTCCGTATCCACTTGGCGAGATTTATGTCGTCTTCCATACCCCCGCAGCAGAGAACGCAGGAGGCCTCTTGGCTTTTTGGGCGGGAGAGTATGGCGGAGAAGTCTTCTGTGCCGGAGGGAAAATCATAAACGGCTGCCGAAATGCCTAGTTTCTCCGCGCGAAGCAGAGCCCCTTCGCACACGGTTTGGGAAAATCTGCTTCCCTCGAGGCGCAAAACGGAGATCTCCACGGCCTCGGCATAGCAGTCGTGGATCATATCCATAACCGCCTGGAAGTAAGAAGATGCCCCGGTTATTGCGCTTACCGTTTTTCCCCGGGCGCGAGAAGGAATGTCATCAAGCGACCCACCATAATTCCACACTACTCTTTGGGCCTTCTCTGCGGTCTCAACGCACGCAAGCGTGAGGCTGCTTGAATACGGCCCCAGCAATATGTCTACTCTGTCTTTTTCTATAAGGCGGAGGATGTTCTCCTTTGTTTTCTCGGGGATACTCTCGTCGTCGTAGAAGACGAGTTCCGGAACCAGGGACTTTCCTTCCCGAGTTTCTATTCCGCCCTTGGCGCGCAGTTCCTCGGCAAAAAGCTTTATTCCCTTAAAGCTTTCTTTGCCTTGGACGGCGTGGCGTCCTGAAAGCGTTGCGGGGAAACCGATTTTTAAGGGAATCGCATGCATTTTCTTTCGTCGCGTTACTCAGGATACTGCGTTCCGTGCCCAACTGCTGCTGCGGGAACAGAAGTTTCGTAAACTGCCGGTTAAGTCGCCGGGATATCGCGGGCATCATGCTTTGAACAATGTCGCTAAACGAACCGCAGCACTCTCGGAGAACGGGTTGATGAACTCGACACCTCCCAGTCGTCGGCCGTCCTGCATGTCTTCGCTGAGAATCGCGGAACATCCGTTCTGCCGTGCCGCGGCCCAGATCATCGCGTCCCAGAACGAGAGCAGATGTTCATTTACCGCTTCCATGGCATCAACAAGGGCCGCGTTGTCCGCGCGGATGACTTGAAACACGTCCAGCCAATCGAGTACGAAGGCACTTGCGCGGGACGGCTCAAGCAGTTTTTTGCGTGTCGTTACATGAAAAAACTCGGCCAGTGCCTGAACCGTAAGCAAACAGTCAAGCCGTGCTACGCGTCCGATGAGATCCTTTGACCGTTCATGAAGTTCTCCGGCATCGCGGTCAACCGCGTAGACTAAAATGTTGGTATCAACCGAGAAGCGTCCTTTAACGATCATAGATGTCTTCTCGCTTTACCTTGAGACCGCCGAGAGAAGCGCCTTCGTCCAATCGAGCCATCATCCTCTGATAAGCCGAGGTCCAGACGGCATCGACCGCTTTGTCGGCGGTGTGGGGTATAAGTCTGGCGACTGGACGACCGCGTCGGGTGATCAGAAAATCCTCTCCGCGCTCAACTTCTTTTACCAGCCTTGAGAACTCCTGATTAGCCGTTTTCAGGGAAACAGTGCGCATTAAGCCTCTCCAAATTTGTAGTATATACTACATTTTAACGGGCATGAATTTTCTCGTCAAACAACGAAAAGGGCAAGTGCAGGCGTAAGAATATCCGGGTTTTTATCCAGCACCTGAAAACCCGATTACCGAGTGATGAGCGCGGGAAAATTGACTTGTGAACAAAGGAAAGTCCCCGTTAGCTGCCATACTCCTGGCTCCGTGGCTGGATTGATCCGCCGGAAATATTATTACTGTGTCATCTCTTCGGATGCTAATCAAACGGTGGATAAGACATAAAATGACAGGATGTGGCAAGCTGTGCTTTTGTCCGGCGAAGGTTGGGATGACATGACCTTATAAGAGCGGGGGAAACAAATATGGACATTGCCCGTTGTTGTTGCTTGCGGGGAGGTTCAGAGCAGGATTTTTACCGCCTCTTCAATTCTGTTTAAGCCCTCTTCTATGTTCTCCATGGATGTCGCGTAGGATATCCTGAGGTAGTTCTCCTTTCCGAAGGCTATGCCGGGAACGACGGCCACTTTCGCTTCTTCGAGCAGAAATTCGGTAAACGAAACGGATCCGTCGATTCTCTTGTCTCCGTATGCTTTTCCCACGAAACCGCTTATGCTCGGGAACACGTAGAACGCTCCCCTGGGGTCAAAGCAGGTAAATCCCGGGATTTCGTTCAGCCTTTTCACTATGAAGTTCTTCCTTCTCTCAAATTCCCTTGCCCTTTTGCCGAGCAGTTCCTGCGGTCCTTTAAGCGCCTCAAGGGCCGCCATCTGCGAGATTGAAGAGGGGTTTGAGGTTGACTGGCCCTGCAGCTTCGCCATCGCGCTTATTACTCTTTTGTCCCCCGCGGCGTATCCTATGCGCCATCCGGTCATCGAGTAGGATTTGGATACTCCGTTTACGAGTATGGTGGATTTCTTAGCCTTGTCGCTGAGAGAGCAGACGGATACGTGTTCAGTATCTGCGTAGATTATTTTTTCGTATATTTCATCTGAAATTATGATCAGGTCGGCGTCCAGGGCGACTTTTACTATCTCCTCAAGTTCCCCGCGCGGATAAGTGGTTCCCGTTGGGTTCGAAGGATAGTTGAGAATAAGAGCCCGCGTTCTTTCCTTTATTTCCGCCTGAAGCTGCTCCGGGGTGATTTTAAAAAGCCCGTGTTCGTCTGTGTCTATGATCACCGGGGTCGCGCCCGTCAGCGCCACCTGGTCGGGATAGGAAACCCAGTAGGGGGCCGGAATTATGACCTCGTCTCCAGGTTCGAAAAGCGCCTGGGTGATGTTGTATATCGAGTGTTTTGCCCCGCAGGAAACCAGTATCTCTTCCCTTGAGTACTCAAGGCCGTGATCTTTTTTCAAAGACGCCGCTATTGCGTCTTTGAGCTCGTCGATTCCACCCACGGCGGTGTACTTCGTAAAACCGCTTTTAATCGCAGCCACGCCCTCTTTTTTCACGTTCTCCGGGGTGTCGAAGTCGGGTTCCCCAGCTCCGAATCCTATGATGTCGACTCCCTGGGCGCGAAGCGACTTGGCTTTGGCCGTTATGGTCAGAGTTGCAGAAGGCTTCAGGTTGTTGACTCTTTCTGAAAGTCTCACTTTATTGTTTCCTCCGTTCCTCGGCCGGGCAGAGTTTTTCGATCAGTTTTTCCTCAATCACCGCCGGCACAAAACCCTTTGCGGAACCTCCCAAAGAAATTATTTCCTTTATGAGGGATGAGCTTATGTGAGAGAACTGACTTTCAGTCACCATAAACAGCGTTTCCACCTCTTCGTTCATAAGCTTGTTCGCGGTAGCCATCTGAAGTTCGTATTCGAAATCCGAATGGCACCTCATTCCGCGCAATATGGTGTTGGTTTCCTTTTTTCTTATGTAGTCGACCAGCAATCCTTCGAAACTTTCAACCTCAACGTTAGGGTAGCTCTTGGTCACCTCGGCAATGAGAGACACTCTCTCTTCGGTCGAAAGCGTTGTTTTCTTGGAAGTGTTGTGTCCGACCGAGATTATGATTTTCTCGAAGATCTCCGATGCCCGGGCGATTATGTTCAGGTGCCCGTTTGTGAAAGGGTCGAAGGAACCCGGATAGATTACAGTTTTGCCTTTCAATCAAGCCTCCTTAGAAAACTTACGGAGGTGCCTCCGTATTTTCTGGTTCTCACGTCAAATCCTTCGGACTTCATAATGTTTCCAGACGGATGTTCAATGACCATAACTCCTTTCTCCCGGAGGACGTCCCGTATCTCGCGGGCAAGCGAGTGCGGGTCGGTTCTTTCGTAAAACTCATAGGGGGGATCAATGAAGACAAGATCAAACCCACAATTTTCCGCACTTAACATACTCAATGCTTTTCTGAAATCAAAATTGAGTATCCTCGATTGTTCAGTGTACCCGCAAGAACGCAGGTTCTGGGCGATTATCTCTGCCGTGGCGGGGTTTTTCTCAACAAACACGCAGGACTCGGCACCTAGGCTTAAAGCCTCGATTCCCAGATTTCCCGAGCCCGAGAACAGGTCAAGCACCCTTGTCTGCTGTACTTCGGAACCCAGTATGTCGAACATGGACTTTTTTATTCTGGCGGTGGTGGGCCTGAGTGATTTCCCCCGCGGAACCTTAAGTCTTTTTCCTTTGGATTGTCCTGTAAGTACGCGCATATTGATTATGCCGGTTTTCTCGGCGAAGCCGGATTTGCCCCACATCCGTAATCAGGTTTGCAATGTTCTAACTGCCGCAAAGGTATCAGAATATTTTTATCCTTCGTGCCTGGCTATCCGTGCTTCCCTTAAGACGACAGTAATCTGATTCGGAAACCGGTATCAGTTCTCGGCTAATTTCTCCGTTATGGCTTGAATATTCGACGAATTCTGGGGGAGTAGTCTTAGCGAAGCATTGCTTCCCTCCGGGGAGTATGTCAAGCGTTACGCAAAATCTTTGATCTTCCGGGGGAAGAAAACCTGTCCCACTCGTAAAAATGCCTGTAAAATTCGGTGGTTCCGTTCCTATTTCGCAGTTTTCCCACAATATTTCAAGCTGCTTAAGTACTTCGGGATCCGTTACAGTGCCTTCAACTATTCCATATTCTGAGGTTTGATCTATAACTAGGAACTCGGATGTTGATCTGGGAATTCCCTTCACGTATTCGGTAAAGCTCTCGCCGTTATCACACTCCCAGGTGGTTTCGGTGGCATATTCTTCGAGTTCTTCGCGGGAATACCATATCTTTATGTCCGGCTCCGGAGAAAGCTCTGCTATTCTGATAAATTCGGAATTGTCGCTTAAAAGCGGATGAGAACAGTCCATTTCCTCAACTCCGTATCTTTCTTTTATGAAGTCTATGGTAAATGGAGCAACCTCTAAAGGAGTGGATGGATGGCTACGCAGTATTCTGGGTATTATCTCTTCAAAAGTGCACGGTGCTATCGACCCTTCACATTCGACGATCCGGTTCGGGGTCTGGTCAGAGCAGGCGACAAGTAAAACAACCAATATGACCGTTAGTTTGCAGTATCTGTGGATTCTTGATTACCCCCAAGTGTTTTTTTCTAAATTATAGCACGAATTGCGTCAGTTGAAGTTGGCAGGCTGTTGGTTTTTCGCAGCATGTTTCAAGCCTGAATAATCTGCTGACAAAGTCTGCAGCTGACTCTGGAAGCCGTGAATTTATTCATGTAGAATATTCATCTAACCGGTTTATTCCGCTAAGTATTATTTTTCTTTCCTCCGGAGGGTTTTTTCAGGAATGGACACTTCATCCAGAGTGCAGACTGTAAACATTGAAGATGAGATGAAGGAGTCCTATCTCAGCTATTCAATGAGCGTGATAGTCGGAAGGGCTCTTCCCGACGTGCGCGACGGACTCAAGCCCGTTCACAGGAGAATTCTCTACGGAATGAGCGAGGTCGGAAACGTTTGGAACCGTCCCTACAAGAAATCCGCGAGAGTGGTGGGGGATGTCATGGGTAAATATCATCCTCACGGAGATTCGGCAATCTACGATTCTCTTGTCCGGATGGCGCAGGACTTCTCCATGAGAATTCCGCTTGTAGACGGGCAGGGGAATTTCGGCTCCGTTGACGGGGACAGTCCGGCGGCCATGCGCTACACGGAAGTCAGGCTTTCCAGAATCTCTTCGGAGATGCTTGAGGATCTGGACAAGGAAACAGTCGAGTTTTATCCCAACTACGATGGGGGGGAACTTGAACCAAGCGTACTGCCGACCAAGGTGCCCAACCTGCTTCTAAACGGTTCTTCAGGAATCGCGGTGGGTATGGCGACCAATATTCCTCCCCATAACTTGGGAGAGCTTCTTGACGCCGTAGTGGCCCAGATACGCAATCCCGACATTACCGTGGACAGACTTATTGAGATCATGCCGGGACCGGATTTCCCTACTGGGGGTTTCGTGAGCGGTCACGATGATATCCGTTCCGCCTATGCCACCGGCCGCGGAATAGTAAGGATGAGGGCCAAGGTTCGCATAGAGAAGCAGAAGAAGGGGGACAGGGATGTGATAATCGTCACCGAGCTTCCCTACCAGGTTAACAAGGCGCGCTTAGCACAGAAAATCGCGGAGCTCGTGAGGGAGGAGAAGATAAAGGGCATCTCCGACATAAGGGATGAATCTGACAGGGAAGGAATAAGGCTCGTTATCGACGTGAAAAGCGGAGAACACGCCCAGGTGGTTCTAAACCAGCTCTACAAGCATACGCAGATGTACACCTCCTTCGGCATCATAATGCTCGCGCTTGTGAGAAACCAGCCGAAGGTTCTCAGCCTAAAGGAGCTGCTTGCCCACTTCATAGAGCACAGAAAGGAAGTAATTACCCGCAGAACCCAGTACGAGCTTCAAAAGGCCGAGGAGCGCCTTCATATCCTTGAAGGGTTCAAGATTGCTCTTGATAACCTGGATGAAATCGTGGAGCTCATAAAAGGTTCCGAGAGCCCTGCGGCCGCGAAAGCGGGTCTTGTGCGGACGTTTTTGCTTTCGGAGCGCCAGGCCCAGGCCATCTTGGAGATGCGCCTTCAGAGGCTTACGGCGCTTGAGAGGGATAAGATACTTGAGGAAAGACGCGAGCTTATCGCAACCGTGGCGAAACTCAAAGAAATACTGGGGAGCGAAAAACTGATACTTGATCTTGCGGTCGAAGAACTCACAGAGCTCAGAGAGAAATTCGGGGACGCGAGGAGAACCGAGATCGTCGAGGATGTAGGGGAAATATCCATCGAGGATCTTATAACCGACGAGGAGATGGTGGTTACCACCACCTACGGGGGCTACATAAAGAGCATACCGCTTAGCGTATACAGGAACCAGAGAAGGGGCGGGCGGGGAAGAACCGGAATGAGCACCAGGGATACCGATTTCGTTAACGACCTGTTCACGGCGTCAAGACACAACAGCATTCTGTTTTTCTCAAGTTTCGGAAGATGCTACTGGCTTAAGGTTTATCAGGTCCCGGAGTCTTCCCCTGCGGCGCGCGGAAGAGCCATGGTGAACCTGCTCAACCTTGACAAGGGGGAGAAGGTGGCGGCCGTGCTGCCCGTAAAGGACTTCTCAGAGGATGTCTCCATAGTCATGGCTACTCGAAACGGAATCATCAAGAAAACCAAACTTAAGGCCTATTCAAATCCCCGCGCGGGGGGAATAATCGCCCTTAACATACTAGAGGGAGATGAACTTGTGGGGGCGGAACTCGCGTCTGAGGAAGACGAAGTGCTTCTCACTTCAAAAAACGGTCAGGCGATCAGGTTCAAGGGAACTGACGCAAGGAATGTGGGCAGGGTGTCAATCGGCGTTAAGGGTATAAATCTCAGAGAAGGCGACGAGGTGGTGAGCCTTGAGGTCATAAAGAATCAGAATGCGCAGATACTTACCATAACGGAAATGGGCTACGGCAAGCGCACCAGAATCTCCGAGTACAGGCTTACGAGGAGGGGAGGGGTTGGGGTAAGAACCGTCAACATAACCGAGAAAAACGGAAGGGTGGTTGCAGCATTTCAGGTGGATGACGAAACGGAAGTCATGATTATAAGCGACCAGGCGGGGAAGCTGATAAGAACAAGCGTTTCCCAGATACGCAACACGGGGCGCAGCACCCAGGGGGTGAAGGTCATAAACCTTGAGCCTGACGAGCTTGTGGCCGCGGTCGCGAAAGTCGCGGAGGGAGACTGATGGTAAAGGAAATCGAAAACGTGCTTTCCGGTTTCCCGGGCTATAACTGCTTTGCATGCGGTCCGCACAATGAGCACGGACTTCGCCTTAAGTTTTTTCATGATCAGGAAACCGATGAGGTGTTCACTACCATCTGTACGGATGAACATTTCTGCGGCTGGCCGGGGATAGTGCACGGGGGAGTTCAGTGCGCCCTTGTCGACGAGGTTTCTTTCTGGGCCATGTTCAATGAAACCCGCAAGATTGCCTTTACGGCGAAGATAGACATTGCTTACATGAAGAAGGTTCCAAGCGGCACAATGCTTGACGTGAGAGCCAAGATAAGGGAGATCAGGGGAAGAAGAGTTGAAGTCGATTCGGTCATAAGGGATGAGGACGGAACCGAGCTTGCAAGCGCCGCGGTGACCTACGTGTTCCCCCGAAAGGAAACTCTGCGCCAGATACTGGGCCCTGAGCTTCTGAGCGAAGAATTCTTACAATACGTGAGGGATTAAAATGATAAGACTTTATGAACATCCGCTTTCTGGAAACGCCTACAAGGCGAAGCTTCTCCTGCACCAGCTTTCGGTCGAATACGAGGGAGTGACGGTGGACATATTTGCGGGGGAGCATAAAAAGGAGGAATTCTCCGCGCTTAATCCCAACTGCAAGATTCCGGTTCTTTCGGACGGGGATTTCGTCATGTGGGAATCAAACGCGATACTTTTCTATCTGGCGAACAAGTTCTCTCCGAATCCCTACCTGTCAGACGACCCGGAGACCTACGGTCTGATTGCGCAGTGGACTTTTTTCGGGAAGACAACTATAGATCCAAACCTTGCGCTCGCGAGGTATTTCGCGAAGTTCCTGCCCCCCGACCAGGTACCGCCGGGGGTGATGGAAAAACTTCACGCGCAGGGAAACGTAGCGCTTGCGATTCTTGAAGACCATCTCTCCCGAACCGAGTTTCTCTCCGGGGATTACTCCATAGCTGACATCGCGTGCTACCCATACACGATGCTTTGCGAGGAAGGAGGTTTTGACTTGGAGCCTTATCCGTCGGTCAGGAGATGGTGCGGGAGCGTTGAGGGAACTCCCGACTTCATTGCTTTTGCCGGGTAGTGCCGGGCGTATTTTATGGAAAGAGAAGTCAAGCTTTTTTTGGAACTGCTTGAGAAGACCCAAGAGGCAGTTGCCTTCACGGGAGCCGGAATAAGCACTGAATCCGGAATACCTGACTACCGTTCCCCCGGAACGGGTCTCTGGGAAAAAATGGACCAGTCGGTGGTTTCACTCTCCGGATTTTTGAGAAATCCTGCGAATTACTATTCATACGCAATGGAATCCTATCCGGTGAGAGCGGCCGCCGAACCCAATGCGGCTCACTACGCGCTTGCGCGTCTTGAGAAAAAGGGCTGGCTCAAGGGTGTTATAACGCAGAATGTGGACGGCCTGCACACAAAGGCGGGTTCCGAAAACGTTTTTGAACTCCACGGTTCCCTAAGACGTGTTGTTTGTCTCGAGTGCCGGGAGTACTATCCGATGGAAGATGTGATGAACAGGGTTTTTGAAGGGGAGAATCCTCCGCTCTGTACGCAGTGTGGGGGGATTCTGAAGCCCGACGCCGTTTTTTTCGGAGAAGCCCTTCCCGAAGAGCCATGGGAAAAATCGATTGATCTCGTTTCGAACTCCGAAGTGCTCATCGTTATGGGCTCTTCCCTTCTGGTTGCTCCGGCAAGCGGACTTCCTCGTCTGGCTCTTTCCAAGGGGGCTGCGCTTGTGATTGTAAACCTGATGGAGACTCCCTTCGATGACGAGGCGGATATAGTAATCCGCGAGAAGATAGGGGAGTTCTTCGAAGAAACCGGGATATGAACGGGAAACGCAGGGAGTGGAGCGGGAAACGGGATTCGAACCCGCGACCTTCTCCTTGGCAAGGAGACGCTCTAGCCAACTGAGCTATTCCCGCGATGAAAGCGAACTGAAAAGATATCAAGACCCACTTTTATTGTCAAATATGATGGGTTTTCGTATTTAGGTACAATAGAGACCGCCATGAGCGAGCAGGAAAGAAAGAATCTTATCAAGAAGGTAAAGACCGCCGTCGTCAAGATAGGAAGCAGCGTGCTTACCCACGACGACGGATCTCTTGACGAATCCGTCTTTGAGGGAATAGCGAGGCAGGTCTTTAACCTTAAACAGAGGGGGGTGAGGACGATCATAGTTTCTTCGGGAGCCATAGCCTCGGGGATGAAAAAACTCGGTCTTTCGAGCAAACCCGTGGAGATAGACGTAAAACAGGCGATCTCCGCCTGCGGTCAGACCGAGCTTATCAGGAATTACGAAGAGGCTTTTTCCGAGTTCGGGCTTAACGTCGCTCAGATTCTGCTTACCCGTGACGGATTCTCCGACAGGAAAAGATTCCTTAACTCGAGAAAGACCATAAGACGGCTGCTTGAGATGGAGGTAATTCCCGTAATAAACGAAAATGACACGGTTGCTTTCGAGGAGATCATGTTCGGAGATAACGACAATCTCGCGGCGCTTGTGATTTCTCTTACGGAGGCGGATCTTCTTGTGCTGCTGAGCAACGTGGAGGGTTTCTTTGACAAGGATCCGGCGAAAGACGAAAACGCCAAGCTGCTTTCCACAATCCCGGAGATAGATTCCAGAATAGAGTCATTTGCTGGAGATACTTTCGGCAAGACCACTTCCGGGGGAATGAAAACCAAAATCCAGGCTGCAAGATCCGCCGCCGCCTTTGGGGTGCCAACTATAATTGCAAACGGGAAAAGAAAAGATTCTCTTCTGAGCATCTTTAACGGCCACGAATACGGAACCGTGATACTTCCGACAAGGGAAAGGCTCACAGGGAAAAAACACTGGATTGCCTATACGCTTAAGCCTCAAGGGAAACTTATACTGGACGAGGGTGCAGCCGATGCTATTACCAAAAAAGGTAAAAGTCTTCTTCCTTCGGGAATAAAGGAAGTCGAGGGGGAATTCGAGATAGGAGAGCTTGTGAGCTGCTTTAATTCCTCTGAGGTTGAGATATCAAGAGGGCTTTGTTCCTACGGTTCTTCAGAGGTGAGGAAGATTCTCGGGAAAAAATCATCTGAAATAGAGAACGTGCTCGGGTACAGATACAGCGACGAGATAATCCATCGAAACGAGATGGTGATACTTTCCAGATGAATGAGACTCGTGGATTTAACCGGTTCTCAAAGGGACTTGCGATTTTTGTTTTCGTTCTGTTGGCTTTGTGTGCCTGGTTCTATTTCCTAGACGGTTTTTCAACTGAGACAAAAATTGTCGACATACCCCAAGGCCTTGGCCTGTCCGCTATAGCGGAGAAGCTTGAGGGAGAGGGAGTGATAAGAAAAGCGGAGGTTCTTTTTCTTTCGGCTTTTTTAAGCGGAACACATCGGAAGCTTAAGCACGGCGAATACGTGTTTTCGGCAGGCGAGGCGCCTTATACTGTTCATAGGAAGCTGCGTCGCGGCGAAGTGTCTTTAAGAAAAGTTACTTTTCCCGAAGGGATTACTCTTGTGCAGATGGCCGAGATTCTCGATTCCTCGCAGATAGTTCCCCGGGAAGAGTTTCTCGCGCTTGCGGAAAACGGTGAGTATTCCACGAAAAGACTTGGTGTGGATGTTTTGAGTCTTGAGGGATTCCTTTTTCCCGACACTTATTTCTTCGCGCGTGACTGCTCTGCGGAAAAAGTGATTGAAGCGATGCTCGGGAGGTTCTGGGAAGCTTGTGCTACTCTTGGTATCGAAAGGACGGAATCCAGAATTAAGGAAATCGCGACGATCGCTTCCTTAATAGAGAAAGAAACGGCTTTTCCCCGGGAGAGACCTCTTGTTTCGGCCGTAATACGCAACCGGCTTCGCAAAGGGATGAAGCTTGAGTTTGACCCAACGGTGATTTATGCTCTTGGCGAGAAGTTCGACGGCAATATTAGAAAAAAAGATCTGAGCTCTCTTTCTCCCTATAATACCTACGTGGTCTCTGGGCTCCCCCCAGGTCCGATAGCCGCTCCCGGTCTTGACTCGATCCGTGCGGCCCTTGAACCGGCGGACGTGGACTATCTTTACTTCGTTGCAAACGGAGGCGGACGTCATTTCTTCTCGACCAATTACGGGGATCATTTAAATGCCGTGAACAGAGTTTTAAAGAAACTAAAATAACGATTCTAGATTGCCTGTACACTCGAAGTGCTCACGGTTACGGACACTTCTGGGGCCAATATCTCCGGATGTGGAATTCCCTGTAGGAAGTTCTAGAACAAAGAAGGAGCTATATTGGAAAGAATGGAAAGTTTTATCCGAAAAGGATATCACGAGCGTGTTAGAACTCTCCCCTGAACGCTTTTGCAAAGCCGTCATGCTGCGATCTGGCAATCTTTTCCTGCTCGGCCTGCAGATAAGCTCGGTCCTTTCTCTCTATACGTATTATGTCGTCCCGGCCCTTGGATGCCATGAACTGTGTTCCTACCGTTTCTTTTGAAATTATTTCAAGTATTGGCGGGTAGTTCTTCGATCCGATAAATATGGAATGTATGCAGACGCCTATGCTCTTTGCGCGCACTCTCTGCGCTTCGACATTGGGATCGCCGGAAGTTGGAATCCCATCGGTTATAAAGAGTATGTGCTTGTTTCTAAGCCCTCTGCCTCGGAACTCCTTAAGTGCCGCTCCCAGCGCTTCTTCGTAGTTTGTGTTTCCGGAACAGTCCGTGCTCTCCGCCAGCCTTTCTATCCACCTGTAGTCCCTGGTGAAAAAGCGGGAGTTCTTCGTGTGTTTTCTTGAGCGGTGGTTAAATTCCAGATAGCCGATTCTCATTCTCTTTTTTCTCGCAAGCTCTATTACTCCCTTCACGACGGATGAAGACCACTCGCTGTACACCCCCATCATCGAAGTGCTGATGTCCCTGAGAATTGCTATTTCCCCTCCGAGCGTTTCCTTTTCGCGAAGGTGAACTCTGGGCAGCTTGGGGGAAGTGTGCTCGGACCATATGAACGCCTCGACGGGGTCTATATCCTCGATCTCGTCAAAAGAGGACATGCGCTTCCATTTCCTTGGAGATCCTCCTGGGTGGGAGGTTTTTTTTGCCATGGTTTTCTGGAAATTGCCTTCGAGCACTCTCATGATGCGTTTTATGTTCTCGGCGGTTTCCGTATTTCCCCTTCCCGGGATTACCGTTTCGTCGTCTTCTCCGGCCTTGGATGACTTGCTGCTCATGTATGCCCGCGCGGATTTGTCCTCCCTCTCCGTGTTCCCGCTGTCCTGTGGATTTCCGGTGGGGTCGCTCGGCACGTCCTGGCCTTCTGGAGGAGCCATTTCGCTTTGGTTGTTATCGAGGTTCTGCTTAAGGTCCTTGAGCGCGTCAAAAAAAGTTTTCTGGGCCTCGGCGAGCGGATTCTCGGTTTCCTTGTCCGCTTCCTCGTCGGGAATTTCCCCCTTGGGTTCCTGAGAGAAATCCTGGTCGAATTCCGGATCAGGCATCTGATCCGGGTCCGGGGTCAGCTTGTCATCTGGCTTTTTTTTTTATCCTGAACTATATTCCGAAGAATATTGTCCATCTGTTCGTAGACGTCGGGGGGAACCCGGAAGGCAGTCATGTATCTTAAAACGTCAAGGTCTTCTCTCGAGCATACGTCCCTTTCGTTAAGAAGCGCGTGGGAGCGGATAAGCTTTAGCGCTTTTACGAAAAACGTTCTGTCGGAAATAAGCGAGTTAGTCTCGTTAAGCCCGAAGTCCTCGATCATTATGGTTGCGAAATTCGCAAGACCTTCCTGCACGTCGGGCGGAATGTGTATTTTTTCAAGTGTTTTGTAGCTTTTGTCGAAAAGTTTTTTGCTTACCCTTTTCGGTATCTTTTCTTCAAACGGCCTTTCGGAGTAAAGCTCGATAACCTTTTTAGCTTCGTCCCATTTTCTTCCGTAGGAAATTCCAAGGGCTTTTACCTGGAGAATGAACCGGTCAAGATTGGCTGGATCAAGAGGCTCGTTGTAGTACTCGTCCGCGGTGGGGTTGCTCGTCGCTATAGCGGTCAGAAGGGGAATTGGCTCGTTGAAGAATTTTCTTTCGTTAAGTATTCGAAGAAGTATGTTGAGCGACTCCCCGGGCGCGCGCGATATGTCGTCTAAAAGGCAGATCTCAGATGTCAGTATTCCGCCCTTTACGATATCCTGCTTTATCCTCTCTCCGAGTTCAGTTTCCTCCTTCACTATAGTCAGATCTCCGACAAGTTCCGAGAGTCTGGTGTCTCTGTGAAGCTGGTAGAAAAAGAAATTGAGTTGGGCCGCCTTGGAAACGATCTCCGAAAGCATGGTCTTCGCCGTACCTGGAGGGCCTTCAATATAGATGTGTTCTCTCGAGATTATTCCGAGAAGAAGAGCGGTCTTTACCTCATCGTGTCCGACCACATGCTTATCCATTTCTTCCCGAAGGGACGCAAAAGGGTTAGCGGGATTCATTCATCCACTCCTGAAAAAGGCAATGAGCGTTATTATTACATAAAGGGATATTTTTTTCAATCTGTTTCGGCGTGCGCAGAAACCGGAGGTTCCGAAAGGGATGGCGCGGGGGAAGCTATCGGGAACGCTTTCATGTGGGGCTTCGGGCTGGCGGTTCTTTCCCGGAGGCCGTAAAAGTCGTTAAGGGAGTAAGCACCTTCTAGAGCGAAGCCGAGAGGCTTTTCAGGACAAATGGCCGAGAAGCGATCAGAAGTATATAACCGCTTTTACTGAAAAACCGGTTTCGCTTCCGTCAAGTGATACGGGAACCTTGACCTCCTCCTCCGAAAAAGTTCCCCGCTTCTCTTCTCCGTACTGCGTGTGGCGTACTTCGCCGCGGATTCCTATCTTGTCCCCGATCATCTTTTCGAGCCCCCCTCCTACCGTAAACGCGTAGAAAGTTTCGTCGCGGGAATCCGTGCCTGACTCGAACTCGCCTGGCCCGCAAAGCTCGCGGGGATTCAGACAGCCGTTGTAGTCAACAGTTAACTCCGTATCCAGGCGGCGTAATCCGCCGAGGGCATAGACACCGGTGCCCGGGCCCAGAAGCGAAACCAGAAACGGAGGACTCACACCGAACATCAACGTCACTCCATAGCTGTTTTTTCTCTCAACGCTCCACTCATCGGGCCAGGCTTCTCCATACTGGTTTCGGCCCTCGGACTGTCCGTCTCCGGGAAGCGTTCCGCTTGCCGTGCCGTCGTGGAACTGTCCGTCGATCTCGACACCCAAGTAGAATGTGTCACTTGGATCAAGGCTGAGTCTGTAGCCGACAAGAAGCCCGCCGCTAAAACCCGTTTCGCTTGCCGAATCACTGGTATGATAGATGTTCCCGCTCTGCAGAAAATGGCTTGGCACGCCTGTGCTGTCAACAGTTTTTGAGTGTTCGATGTCCGTGCGTTCAATCCCGGCCGAAGCGCCGACGTAAAAACTGCCGCTCTGGGCAAGCACATTGCCGGAAACGCCGAAAATTATCGCTGCCGCGAGCATTAAAACCCCAAACCCCGTCTTCTGGCTCTTAAGCATTCTGTTCATGGTTTTTTTCTCCCGATAAGTTCTTGCTCTGAGGTTGAATTCATACGCCGGACGGAACTTCAAGCTCTTCCCGTCTAATATTTATAGCTTGAAGAATACTCGTTGTAAAATGAAGTGGTTGAGGGACTTGGGTAATGATCCGTACTGCAGTCCGCGAGTGGGAACTCCGCTTGTGGGAAAAGTGGACATTACGGTTATAATCTGCCTGCGAAGGCAGTTCTTTGCCCTCTTGCAGACCCTATATCTCCGGGGCGGAACTTATGGACGAGGAAAAGATATTTTACGGGATAGATGAAGTAAAAAAGAGAAAGCACCCGCGCAGGTTTATCCTGATAGCGGTTGTTTTCGTACTTGCTCTAGGGGCTTTTAAGTTCGGATTCTACCCAGAGCGGTGGTTTTGGGAAAGCGACGATATTTCCAGGAAACTGATCGTGAGGAACACGGAGTCCCGGTGGATAACTACCAAGAAGGGATATCTTTTTTTCGTTCGCGGGGAGATCATGAACGAAAGCGACGTTCCCGTCAGCTACATAAAGCTCAGGAGCAGTTTTCAGGTATCGGGGCGGACCGTTTATGTTCAGGACTTTTATTCGGGCAACACCCTTTCGATGCGGGACCTTAGAAACGCCGACACGGATCACCCTCTTCAGAAACTGAGCAGAAAAAGCGGAGATGACCTCTCGACGGTTACCGGGACCGAGGCCTCGGCCAATTTCAACATAAAGCCGGGCAATACTGTTTTCTTCAATACTTTCTACCTTTCCGTGAGCAAGATACTTGGCCTTAAGTACCAGATCGAGATTACGGATTTTGAAGTGATGTCCGAGGGCTAGGGGAGTTGTTTGGGGTTTAAGTTTCGGCGGGGAGTGGAGGAGCTTAAATTGCTTTATTAAGCCGTTTTTAGTAAACTATGGCACCTTTATAGAAATAATCCGGTGGGTAAACGATGAAATCTACACGAATAAAAATAAGCATAAGTCAGGACGGTTCGCTCTCCAAAGAGTCTGTCGAGACCGTTGATTTCGAATTTCCACTCATCCCGAGAAAGCTTCTGAAATCCATGGGATTTGAAAAAGTAGATGACACGACTTACGTGGGTATCGTGTCAGTTTTTCTGAACCTTCTGGAAAAGGAGCAGGAAATAGAGATTGAACTGGGGGTGGAGGCTTCCGACGCGAGAAAGAAAATTCTGGATCTTTTCGCTAAGGGTTTTCAGAATATAAGCGGAAGCAAGGCTCCTGACGCTGAAAGAAAACCAAAACCCGCCCCGAAAACAAGAAAACCGAGGGCAAGGAAGGTTTCCGCCGCGAAGAAGGCCGGCTAGCTGCTATGCAGGATTTTGTTTTTGAAGAAGCGCTTACCTTTGACGACGTAATACTATCTCCATGCTACTCCGAAGTTCTGCCGAGCGAAGTTGACGTCTCGGTAAGGCTTACCCGGCGCATAAACCTTAATATTCCCATACTGAGCGCGGCCATGGATACCGTAACGGAATTCCGCACGTCAATTGCCATGGCCCAGGAAGGCGGTATAGGAATAATCCACAGAAACCTCTCCATCCCGGCACAGGCGGGCGAAGTCGAGAGGGTAAAGAAATACGAAAGCGGAATGATAGTTAATCCACTGACCGTACGTCCCGGAACCCGGGTTAGCGAAGCCCTCGAGATAATGGTTGAAAACGACATCTCGGGTCTTCCCGTTGTAAAGTCCGACAACACACTTCACGGAATAATCACCAACAGGGACATAAGATTCGAAAAGAACATGGACCTTAAGATCGACAAGGTCATGACTCCCGAAAAGGAGCTTGTTACAGTTAAGGAGGGCACCACTCTTTTTGAAGCCAAGGAACTTCTTCACAAGTTCAAGATAGAGAAACTCCCGGTCGTTGATGACAGCTTCAAGCTTCGCGGCCTTATAACCATGAAGGATATAGAGAAAATAGAGAAGTTTCCCAAGGCGTCTAAGGATGCGATGGGAAGGCTTCTCGTGGGAGCCGCGGTCGGGGTTGACAAACACAGCCAGGAGCGGGTGGACGAACTTGTTACAGCGGGTTGTGACGTAATAGTGGTCGATACCGCACACGGACATTCGAAAAGGGTGCTCGACAGTTTGACCCTTATAAGAAAGAAGTACCCGGATATAGCTCTGGTGGCCGGCAACATAGCCACATCCGAAGCGGCCGAGGATCTTATAAAAGCCGGTGCGGATTGTCTCAAGGTGGGGGTCGGTCCCGGATCGATATGCACGACGCGCGTGATAGCCGGTATAGGAGTGCCGCAGATAACCGCCATAAGAAAAGTCTGTTCCGTTGCAAAAAAGCACGACATACCCGTAATAGCCGACGGAGGGATAAAGTACTCGGGGGATATAACAAAGGCGCTTGCCGCCGGAGCGGATTCTGTGATGATAGGAAACCTGCTCGCCGGGTCGGACGAAGCTCCCGGGGAGGTCGTTCTCTATCAGGGCAGAACCTACAAAGTTTACCGTGGCATGGGTTCCATTGAAGCGATGAGGGCCGGGAGCAGGGACCGCTACGCTCAGGACGATGAGATGATGGAGGCCAAGTTGGTTCCCGAAGGAATAGAGGGAAGGGTTCCTTACAGGGGCAATATAGGGGCCATAATTTACCAGCTTGTCGGGGGACTTCGCGCGGGAATGGGCTACACCGGTTCCGCGACTCTAAAGCAACTTCAGGAAAACGCGAAGTTCGTAAAGATTACCAATGCCGGGCTTCAGGAAAGTCATGTTCACGATATCGTAATTACCAAGGAATCTCCCAACTACAGGATCGGGTGATAACGGTTTTCTTATCTCGTAAAGTCAGCCTCAGAAAGCGCGGTTTACCTTTCAGGGTTCTTCGGATTTTATCGCAACGGGGGAGGCAGTCGTAAAATGCGGGAAAAAGTTCTTGTTCTTGATTTCGGTTCCCAGTATACGCAGCTTATCGCCAGGCGCACCAGGGAACTCGGGGTTTATTCCGAAATAAAACCCTATAACACCGCTACAGACGAAATAAAAAAAGACCCTCCGGGAGCGATAATCCTCTCCGGGGGGCCCTCAAGCGTCTGGGAGGATGGTTCTCCAAGGGTGGACGGGGAAATACTCTCTTTGGGAATACCGGTTCTGGGTATCTGTTACGGGCTTCAGGTGCTGGTTTTCCAGCTAGGTGGGGAAGTTGAACGCTCTGAGAAGAGGGAATACGGTCCCGCCGTCTTGAACTTGGTAACGGAAGACTTGCTTTTCTCGGGCGTAGAGAAGACTTCGGGGGTCTGGATGTCTCACGGCGACAGGGTTTTGAGGGTGCCCGAGGGATTTACAGCGATAGCCGATACCGAGAACACGGAGTGTGCGGCGGTAAGAAACGCAGGCGGAAATATCTACGGGGTGCAATTTCACCCGGAAGTCGTGCATACGGAATTCGGAGCCCGGATGCTTTCCAATTTCCTTTTTCAGGTGGCGGGGCTTGGCGGGAACTGGACGGCCGGCTCGTTCATAGAGCATTCAATACACGATATAAGGGAAAGGGTTGGGAACGGCAAGATCATATGCGGGCTCTCGGGGGGAGTGGACTCCTCGGTCGCGGCAGCTCTTATTAACGAGGCGGTGGGCCGCAGGCTTTACTGTATTTTTGTTGATACGGGGTGCATGAGGCTTGATGAAGCTCAGGAGGTCTGCGACGCTTTTTCCGAGTTTGAAATGAACTTCATTCATGTGGATGCCTCTGAGAGATTTCTCTCTCATCTTGAGGGCGTTGAGGATCCCGAAACGAAAAGAAAGATTATGGGCGAGCAGTTCGTGAGGGTTTTTGAGGAAGAAGCTGAGAAGATCTCCGATGTCCGTTTCCTCGCCCAGGG
Organism: Candidatus Dadabacteria bacterium; assembly: GCA_026710625.1. GTDB lineage: Bacteria > Desulfobacterota_D > UBA1144 > Nemesobacterales > Nemesobacteraceae > Nemesobacter. Next base: position 20,218 of record JAPOQQ010000069.1, read on the forward strand.
AACGCTCTATCCCGACGTTATCGAGAGCGTGAGCGTCAAGGGCCCTTCGGCCGTCATAAAGTCCCACCACAACGTCGGAGGGCTGCCGGAAAAAATGAACCTGGAGATAGTAGAACCTCTTCGGGAACTTTTCAAAGACGAGGTGAGAAACGTTGGCAAGGCTCTCGAGCTTCCTTCCTCTCTCATAGGCCGCCATCCCTTTCCCGGCCCGGGTCTTGCGATCAGGATAATGGGAGAAGTCACGCGCGAGAGGCTTTCCATACTGAGGCACGCGGACAGCATTTTTATAGATGAACTTAAAAAATCAGGGGCCTATGATGAAATATGGCAGGCCTTCTGCGTTTTTATTCCGGTAAAGACGGTGGGAGTGATGGGCGATGAGCGTACCTATGAGAATGTTTGTGCCTTGAGGGCTGTGAGCAGTACGGATGGAATGACCGCCGACTGGTCAAAGATATCCTATGATTTGCTCGGGAAAATTTCAGTAAGGATCATAAACGAGGTAAAGGGAATAAATCGGGTCGTATACGACATATCCACGAAACCTCCCGGCACCATAGAGTGGCAGTGAAATCTAGCTGACTCTCTTTTTGAATATGGCGAATTCACCCGTAATGGTGGCAAGTTCCCAGCCGTCCTCGCCAAGCGAGACAAGAGAATCTTCAAGGTTTCCCCTGGCGTTCTCCCTTCTTGAATCAGCCTCTTCCTTGTAGACCGCTATATCATGGTCCTGAGGTCTTTTAACAAGCACGTCGGTCGAGACTACCTTGTATTCCCAGCGCTCCATTATTCTTCTTGCTCTCCGGTTTCCTCTTCTTCGTCGATGACAAGGAATGTCGCCTTGTCACTTACATCGGGCAGGGATTTTACGTGTTTTTCGTAATCCTTCTGGGTGATATGCCCTTCCTTTATATATCTTTTGTAAATCCGTACATCAAAAAATTCTTCGTTATCCTGCATTATCCATCCTCCGAAAGAAGAACAATTCTAACCACGAGCGAGGTTTTTTCAAAGCGGGGGCTTCAATCGGCAGTTAACTTCTTCCCCGCGAAAACCAGTCCCATGTTCTGGAAAGTCCCTCGCGTAAGGCCACCTGTGCGCTCCACCCGAGCTTCTCGGCCGCTAGGGAGCAGTCAAGACTTATTCTTCTGACTTCCCCGGGGCGCTCTTTTTCGTGGATGGTGGCGAATTCGGTTTTAGTTACCTCCCCCAGTATGCGCACTATGTCGTTTACAGATATCTCGATCGAGGTTCCTATGTTAAAAGTTCCCTCTTCTTCGAGGGTTGCGGCGAGCAGATTTGCCCGGGAGACGTCAGAGACATGCACGTAATCCCTCGTCTGTTCTCCGTCTCCGAATATGAGGCAGGGTTTTCCGCTGATTATATTCTCGCAGAAAATCCCTATCACTCCGGCTTCACCCTCGGGGTTCTG
>JAPOQQ010000070.1 GCA_026710625.1 Candidatus Dadabacteria bacterium
ATTGCAGTAAATTTATTCGTTACTGTCCCAAAAACAGACGTAAACCGGTTTTTTATCGCACTTTGTCTGTTCTGTTTGCCGGGACAGTGGTAAGATTCTTCAGACAGCCTTTTTGACTTGATAATTTTGCAAGAGGCTCTCCGATTAAAAATAATGACCGCCACCTTGGTATCGCGCCAGCTGGCATAGCCAAGCAGCTGATCTATAGTATCCGCCAGCTTCTTTTTACCGGCCCAGTACTTGCACTCCCCAATAAAAATGTTTTTCCCGTCCACTCGGATCAAAATGTCGGTCTTCCCTTCGTAGTTGAATGTTTCTCCCGTTGCGCTACCTTCGTAGTGGCCGTTAAGCTGCACCAGAAAATGCGACCTCAACGCATCTTCACTCAGGTCGTTAAAGGCCGAAGGACTTCGCTCCATCACTGACGACATGTTCACCATTACTGAAAGGATATGCTCATAGTCATCCATCCCAAGTGCCGGTTCAGGTTTGTAAGGCTCTTTACCGGCAGCGGGCATTACAGGAGTTATTTTCCTCCGCACATCCGGGGTGATGAATGTCTTGTGTTTACCATCTCGTTCTTTTAGAGAAAAACCCAGGCTGGACACAAGGTTTCTGTCAGCCAGCAGTTTTTCGCGACGATTATTAACCAAGCTGGATGCAGTCTGACGAATCTCTTGGTTAAAACTGTCCGCATCATTCCTGAGCGACTCAAGATAACTTTCCACGCTGGCTAAATTGCGGTCAATTTGGCTTCGAACCTGTTCTGATTCCATATCAATACCGCTTATGCTGAAAAACAATAAATTGCTTCTTACGTCTCCTACTGGCGGGTTAAACGTAAAACTTGTCGGTCGTATACTGAAAGTTTGCGGGTCGCCCGAAAACGGCACCGCAACTTCAATGCATGTACCGGTGTCATAGAAGGGGCGGCTGCGGTCCCTTATATGACGGCGTGGGTCCTGGCTTACATCAATCTGAGCTTCACGACTGTCAACCTCGGTATGCTCTTTATGCAGTACCGCCACATCAAACCTGTATTTTTCCTCAAGGTAATCGCAAATATCTTCCACTGACGTATTAAGAAGCCTGTCTCCTTCTATACCTTGGATTTCGCATAGAATTTCCTGTATTCGTTTTCTCTGGAACGAATGCCAATCTACCTGATTAAAAAAACATTTATTTCCATTCATGCTTTAAGGCTGCTGGTCTCCAGCCCGCATTCTCCTCTATCTCTTACGATGTTATTATTTTACCCGCGCAGTTCAATTTAGTCCGTCAGATTCCTAACGTGGCGGGCGACCTCCCGCAAACTCTAGATGTCCGGTCGGTGTAGAAAGTCTCCAGACACTCAAAAATCGAAGCTCAATGTGCCGTTAGTCATCATAATTTCTGTATTTCAAGGAGGTTCTCAGACCGGATGACGATGTTTCCGTCCGCCCAGCCCGTCTCGTATTCAGCCAGAAAGCGGGAAGAGAAGTCTGAACGCAATCCGCGCAGCAGGGTTCGACCGAGCGCACCGGTGATCGCATTTGTCCCCATGCCGGAACCACGATAGAAGCATGCTGCGGTATCAAGGGTCGCCCCGTCCGCGATTGCCGTCTTGACACCCTCTGTGAAGAAGTAACGGTACTTCGCATGAGCACCGCTCCAGTGACTTGGGCCCGCAAAGAAGCCGAAGACTCTTCGGGCACGCGAGACGCAGATCAACTCCGAAATCACTCCAGACAAGCCCATGTCTCTCCAGAGCGTGGCAACCCCTCCCTTCATCTCCGCCTCGTAAGGGTGAATGGGATCAAGCGCGTGGACGATTCCGTAGCCCGCAGAAATGATATAGAGATCAAGCCAACCGGCATTGAGATTGCATGCGATGTTCTCTCGAAAATCCGCTTGGGAGTTGTAAAAACCACCGTCGTATTGCCTCAGCGCGATACGTGGCCGGATATCTTCATCAACGCATGCGCCCATCCTGTTGCGCGTCGTTTGCAGTTTCTGCCAAGTTTCCGGGATGCGCTTCTCGTTCAGAGTCGGCAACACGGCTTGACGGTCCGGGGCTACCGCCTTCTTCTTGCAACAGGGGATAAAACATAATGTATCGGCCATGGTTTCCTTCATTCGTGCGGGGTTTAGGAGGCGAAGTCTGGGAAGACTGATAGATGTCAGGGGCGGTGCTGAGGAACATTCTGCATCACATCCCGACCTCGGTGTTTTTTTAGAATAGTTGTCGCCTACTTAAATTGACGCACTTTTATTATGCTTTCGGCGTTTCCATTTTCGTCCTTCCCTTACTCTCGGGTTTTTTTGAATTCCTTTACGCGAGTGGAAATCTCCCCGCTGAGGCCGGAATTGCTAAACGCCTCGGCGGCAAAGCTAAGAGTGGTTAGCCCTCGATAAAAATAGTTCCATATCTCTTCCTTATGTGTGCGATGGACTTTAGTTCCTCCCATCCCTTTCATATGGAATCGAGGAGGGTTTCCCCCGTACATATCCATTATGTGCGGCGACGCAGCATGGACATAGCCGGAATATGTTTTACTCAGCAAACGGGAAAGGAGCACTCCCTCAGTTGGTTCCAGCCCTGCCCTTTTCATATCTTTCCTGGCAATATACGCACGCACCTTTTTTCGAGGGACCATAGGCCGTCTTTGAGTCGAATTCATCGGATCCTCGGAATCAAATTCTTCCTGAAAAAATGCGTCCAGATATGTCTTGTGTAGTGAGTCTTCCACGTCGCCAGAAATGATACCGTAGCTGAGAAAACAGACGTCTTCCTGAATTTCGTCAAGGACTCTCTCAAGCGTTGCCTGTTCCTGCACGAAGCCGTGGTTCAGGAGAAGATATGCCGCGTGAAGGGTGCTCACCATGCGAGCAAGTTTCTGTACAATCGCTTGGTAAGGTGATTTTTCTACGTGACGGAATACGAATAATTCTTTGTACTGAATGGGCCGGGGCGGTGGAACTTGCTCGTTTAGGGAGTTGACGCACTGCTCCATAAATATTAAGTCTTCTTCGTAAACTTGATCCAAATTCATGAGTCAGAACTCCATATAACAGAAACACGACCGGAAAAAATCTGATTTTGCTGCGGAAAAATTCTTCCCGTCTTATAAAGGTGGAAGGTACGTAAACACAAAATACTGCGGGACATCCATCTTGGTCGATAATTCAATTGCGCTCCGTGATTTTCTTTCCGGCTATAACACGCTTTCTTTTTCTCAAGCCTCCCAAACAGTCTAACCTAGAATGGAAGGACGCGTATTCATAATTCAATGGGCGAATGATAAAAGAGTTGGAATCCAGAGAAGCTCTGGATAAAAAGTACCTTGATAACCGGCATGCGGGATTCGCCTGTAACACGTTGGTTTCGACCAGAATAACCCCGGCGGAGAGGAAACGCGAACTGGCTAATTTTACGGGTCCAGACGAAAATTGGGGCTCCGACCCCTTCTTCGTGGTCAATCTCGACCCGAACGATGATTGGAAGAAGGTCATGGTTGTGAATACGGACACTGCCACCGCGACTTTTCGGTCGATTACAGAAGACCCCGGCTACAAGACTAAGAAAGTGCTGAGGCCCGGTGCGGACTGGTGGCTGGATAACTCCATGATGGACGCCAACGTCCAGCAGATGAAAGCCTTTTATTCAAACCTGCGTGATTTGTTGTTATAGCCTCACTTCTTGCTTAAATGCTTGGTTAATCGACTTGAAAAGTAGCTTAACTGCGCCAATTTTGAGCGACGTTTAGGAAAACGGCAGAAGCGCATGCCGGATTTCTATTTCCGTCCCGCTGCCGGTACGGATATGATGGCTGGAAAATCGTTTCGCATCGCCTAACGGTTTCTCTTCCACGGGCCCCTTGGTGAGGCCAATGCGGTCGCTCTTGATTCTTATCGCCGCGCAAATCTTCGATTGCACGACTGGCACCTTCCCGTTCATTACGTAACCCAGCATGCACCCGACTGGAAGATTCTCCGCATATTGCTCCGTGACAAAACGGTTCACTCCTTCCATGATATATCGAGCTGCAAGCGATCTTATGCTTCCGTCACTCTCAACATTGAGACGCTTGCACTCATAGGCAAGATACCGTTCGCGTTCACGGTCCAGAAACACCGCTATATCTATCTGTCCCTTGCTGTAGGCTTTTCCCCCTGACATTCGCCCGAAAGGTTCGTACTGGTATTCGATCCAGTGGAACATCTGTCGCGCCAGTGGGTTCTTTTCTAACAGGTCTACTAGGTTAGTCGTGATTTCGTCTTCAAGGGGCTGGTTTTGAAGACGGGAAAGGCACTCGGGCCAGACGGCCGTCACGCATTCCAGAAACTGGACGTCAAACGATCTGAATTTTTCTGTCCATTCGGCAGGGTTTCCAAGCGCCGTCATGAATGTCCTCCGCCGTTTCGGGATGAAACCGCATCATGCAAATCAAGCGCGATGGAGTGCGCATCCGACAATGCGACGGATTTCATCCAGAAACGCTTCTGGGACGGTTTGACGAGGTAGAGATCGCTCCCGATGAAAATCCGCAAGTCGGGGATTAACTGAAAGTTGCCGGGAAGAGGCTGCCTCATGGAATCGAAAAGACGCGACACCACTTCATCAACGGAAGAGTTATTGTTCTCAGAGTATCGGGAATCTACAGGATTTTCCTCAAGGGAAAGTCGCAGGATAGCCAAATCCTCATTTTTTGCCTCAAGCCTAGCGCGGATGTTCTGGCCGTCAGCAAACCAGTCTCTCATTCCACGGGCCAGAGTGTCCGCGTACTTCCGGCGGTCCTTGTAATTTGAAGGCTCCCATATCTCCGGCATGGTGCCTCGGTGCGGCTGCGCCGCCGGAATAACTCTTTCCACGGTATCCTCGACAAGAGCTACCTCCTCTTTCGAAAGGCAGAAAAATTTGTAGGCGGCGCGGTCAACCTCGTTGAAAATGCCATTATTGTTTTCAGCTCGAAGACCGAAACCGTCGGAAGCCGAGCGGGCCGCCTGGTCAACCAGAGTGACCAGTTCAGCCTCGGCGGACCGGGACTGCTTGGGCTGCGGCATGTCATCCGGCGACGGGAACGGAAAAAGCAGCAGTTCCGACTGCTTTGCTTCAGGACGCTCCGAACCGAACGAGGCGGTGGAGTGAAACGCGAACCACAAAATGAGCTTGCTGTTTAACAACGCTGCCAGAAGCTTTGCGCGGCGTTCTTCGCCGGGGGAAACGACGAGAGAATTAATAATATCCTGAAATGTCAGGGGGTCCTCAACATAAGCCGCCTGCAGCCGCATTCGGGACGTTTTCACACCACGCGGGACCAGCACCCTCGGTCCTTGCTTGAATCCATCTTCAAAGCCTTTGTGGTAGACAAGGCCGTCTCTCCAGGGACCCAACTGGCCGCTGGCGAGAAAAAAGGGCCGAAAATCGGAAACCCGCAGATGCGGTGTACCTGCTACGATGTCGCTTTGCTCTCGCGGGTAGTTGACATCTGGAAGGCGTTCCGCTTTCGCCGGCTTGAAACCTTGACCGATTTTCCAGCCGCTGTCTTTAATCTTGGAAAACCTGGATAGGTAGCCAAACAGCTTAGCTTCGGGGTCGCTCATCCACAAACGAAATTTGAATGTTCTCGGTTCTCTTTCAACCATGCGGGAATCTATCCGGCACCTGTCGGCGCTTGTGAGCGTGATAAGCCTCCTTGTCTTCAGGTTGATATTGGCCTTTGGAACCCAGTAGTCAAACTTATAGTTAGAAATGTTCTCGCCGCCCGGACCGTATATAATCAGCGCGGCGGGGCTGGATGCCTTCTCAAACAACTGAAATCTAAGGTCGCAGAAGTTAATGATGCGGAGAACATTGGTTTCGCGCACAAGGCGCTTGCGGGCGGAAACGGAAGCTTGCGAGTTGTTGTGAAGAAAGCCCATTGCCGGCAGAAGAAATGCCACGGTTCCACTCCCGCGAAGATGCCGGAGCGATTTCCACGCGAAGGCCCAGGCATCTTCTCCCCCAGGTATCGGGAAGCCTTCGCGTCTGCCCCACTCGACGGAGGAGCGGTCTTTCCCGCGGCGACTCGACCAGGGCGGGTTGCCGATCAGAACATCGGCCTTCATCTCATCCGGTCCGACCGTGAAAAAATCCCTATTGCAAAGAGTTTCGCCCCGAAGTTTCGGCAGCTTCCTGCCGCGTCCCATGAGGTGCCGCAGGTCCGGCGGGCTCACTTCCTCAAGGAGGGCTATGTAAAGCGAAAACACCGCCATGCGGACGGCTCCGTCGTTTATGTCAATTCCTCCAAGCCTTGAAAGGATTGAAAGAAGGCTGTCCCAGCGTATCGTTTGCGAACTCCGCGTCCGGCGCCAGTACTCGCAGAGACGCTGAAACGATCGCACGAGAAACACACCCGAGCCGCAGGCCGGGTCAAGAAAGCATCCCTTTTCCTTGATTTCAGGCGGCAGAAAATCCCATACTTGGGAAATTACAGTGTCGGCGAGAAACATCGGCGTGTAATAGGCGCCCTGGGCTGCACGGCCCGGCTGTCCCTTACCCAGAAACCTGTCGTAGACGGCGCTGATCAGCTCGACTGGTATGTACTTGAAATTGTATCCACACCAGAACCGAAGCTGGCTGAAGCGGCCGCGCATTTTCTCGCGGCCGGAACGGAACCTCGCCAGAATTTCCAGATGAGAACCATCAATTGACAGGTCATCCTCGTCTTCAAGTGAACACGGCGCAACGAACAGGTCGCCGTTGAACTGTTCTCGCAGATCTTCGAAAAGACGGCGGAGCGGGGTGACTTCCCTCGTTTCCAGCAGTTTGCAAAACCTCCCGGCAGAACCACCTGAAGCTCTCTTAAAACATTCTTTTCCGATAATTTCACGATCCTCCAAGTAGGCGACGAACATGGTCTGAATAAGCAAAGCTTGAGCCGCGTCGCTGGAAAGCCCTGTTTCACAGAGCCGCTCGTGCGAGGCGATGAGATTGTCCAAGAGAACCTGATCAACTCGATCCTTGTATCTGAAAAGTTCGGCATGTTTTTCCCAGAGACGGCCTGACTCGGCTCCGTAGACAATCTTTCTAAGCGCGAGGGCGTCGCTCACCGCGTTGAATTTCCTGATCAGGCATCTATCGTCGAAATCCTCGTTATCACCGGAATGCGGAACCCGGAACAGTGAAAATGCCCGCACCGTATCGCCGGAAATCACGAGGAGGAGGCTTGCGAGTCCTTGGTTCCAAAGCGCCGTGTGCAAGGTGACTGTCGCCTGCCGGTCATATTCGTCGACTGACAGGATCGCAATGGTCGGTACATCCTGAACGCAGAAAACCGCAGACAAGCGCATCTCGCGTAACGCCGTTCTTATCGCACCCGCATGGGGAACATCTCGTACATCGTCGGCATTTTCGTAGAGTTCGGGAATCCTGCGGGTGGCAAGATTGAGGCGCTTCTTCCATGTCTGCCCAAGGGTTCTTGTCTGCACAGTGTTCGGCATGAAATTATCTGCTCCTAGGGGTCTGTCGGACTTTAGCACACAGATTCGTGTAAAATAATAACATCAAAACACCGGGAGGAGAATTCAAGAGAATCGGTGTTCACTTTCCTTCGGAATCAGTATTCATTTTCAACTGTAATATGCAAAAGCTGATAATGCAGTTGACGGTCCCTTATATGAAACTGCACATCTGTCACTGGACAACGAAGAAAATGAGGACGCTTGGCAATTCTGTGGGACGAGTTATCAAGGCGAAGAAAAGTTAAGAAGACAAAGGAAAAAGCGAAATGAAAAAATTCTGGGTAGGATAAATAATCCAAGACCCTGACACGGATGAGGGATAATTATGGTTACAAGGAAATGGGTTGACCAGCGGTTATCTGAAATGCTTCCAGCTTTACGCGACGCTGGGGAAGGACAGCATGTCGAATTCATGTCCGAATACCCCGAGAACGGGTATGAACTCAGCAAGGAAATAGCAGCCTTTGCATCTTCCAACCACGGGACGATTCTTATAGGGGTATCCGACTACGGTGAACTGCTTGGCTTGCCCGACTTAGACAGCAATGCAACGCGCGACAAACTGCTACGCCGCATTGAAGGTGTATGTTCAGGTAACATCCGTCCTTCCATTACTCCCATTGTGAAGTTCGCACAGGAGAATGACGTTATCGTTCTTGCGATCAAGGTGCCACGCGGAACTCAGCCGGTTTACTACAGCAAACACACACCATACATTAGGCATCTCAGCAGTTCGCGTCCGGCCGAACCACATGAGGTTATTGATCGCATCGCTGAATACCTAGCTGCGACTCCGGTTGAACCTGCCGAAGATACTCTCGAGAGCAACTTTCTCTCATCCATCGCCGAAGTCTTGGTCACCACCCGTATGCTTGCAGATCAAGTGGAATCGCGCAACATCAACCCATGGCGCGAATACATATTTTCTGAAGCCAACTACCTAGCGACTCAGTTTCGAGAATCTGCCACCGAAGAAATCGCAATAGGGATGAAACTGGATAACACGCTAAAAAATATCGCTGACCATCTCGACAAAGCAGCATCCCATATACATACAATGGGAGAAGACTCCTGGATGACTTATATCGGCCATTGGGTTGCTGCGCGAGACCATGCGCGGGAAGCAATGGAGAAACACGTTGACCCAGTCCCCCTGTCGGCTAGGTCACGGGAACAGATACGCGACATTATACATAAGGCCATGCGGCAGCTCGTTGATCTAGATAGCCGTACCGAGAAAATGGCTCGTGATGGCCGCATGGAGGAACTTCAGGATGATGCCAGTCGTATCGGTTCACTGCTGTTAAAGCTGACCTATTACCGTATTGATGACATCAGCCCCAGTTTTGCCTTAAAGCTGCGTCCACTGGCAAATGATCTGAATCTCATAGAAACGGAGCGCATTTATCTGGACGGAGGCAAGTCTGTAGAACGCATTCTGGGTAAGATTGACGACCTCAGCAAACGTATTCAACTCTTAGTTTCTGAAGAAGGTATCTGACCCCCGCATTAACTATTCAGTCCGCCGTGGGAATATCCAGCGATAATAAGTCTAGACTTTTGACAATTTTTTGGACACCGGGAGAAGCTTCTCAGCCCCAGGGGGTCCATGAACCCGATGAGCTTGTGGACCGTCGCGTCACCGCTTACCGTAACAGGCACCTCGTTTCGTGCTCGGAATCAAGGGAAATAGGTTGTTTCCCCACTACAATATATTTTTTGGCACCTCTTGCCACAGCGATTTGTCTGTCGAGAACCTCCTCCAACTTAAACTTCAGGATCTCTTTTATCACTCTTGTATGCACTCTTCTTCCCGGCATTCTGTTGCCCTCTCTGGTTCAGTTGCCAAGCAGGGTAACAAAACAACTCTCGTTGTACTGTTTTAGGAAAGAAGAATAAGAGTGTCCATCTGTCTCTTTTCAGTCGCAATATCCACCTTGGTTTGATCATCCAAGACAAAGCGTTATGTTTATTACAAACGGTTTAGCCGACGAATTGCTCTTTCAAATTCAATTTGTCGCTACGGTATGGGTCAGCTTCATTTTGGCTTCCGCTCATAAGAAGCTTATTCTGAAAGTGGAGGTTAATATGTTGACATTTACCAAACCATGCGTGGAAATGCTGGCGATCTTGTGGAGGCCATAATAATGGCGCTGACCTACGCAGTGGTGGCGGCAGAGTAATTCAGGCTAGAAGGATCGCCGAGGGGAGGGTCACCTCCCCCTCCACGCCAGTTTTTGTGCCCACCGGTTGGAGTCCGGCCGAATAAAAGGGCTTCTATGAGGCTTACACAAAGCACCAAGGACCCAAGCATTTAAATACCTGAAGTCGGGGAGGGTTGCGGGTTTTCCCGTTGAAACGCCAGCGTCGGCAAAAATGACCAAGCTGTCATTGTTCAAAGCATCCAATAACGTTTGGGGAGAACCAATTCCTGACAGTCTCATTGTAATTTCAGCCGGTTATCTGGGTTCGGTGATACGACAAGTGCAGGTCATGCATTTCAGTAATTCAATCAGTCCACGAAAATACAACGAGAAAATCTGACTGGCGTTGCTCTGCCCCATAACCTTCTGAAATATCCGCAATGTCCGCCCTAATCAGTTTCTTGTTCACGGATTTCGCTATCAAGCCATTTCACAATTGAAGTAGAGATGCGATGGGGATATACACATAAAAACAACAAAAACAATATAGGTTCTTTCTTGAATTTTTCTGGAATATTCCTGTAATCAATTTCTTGAACTTGCTTTCTTAATTCAGGCCATTTTTGCCCATTTTTCTGTTCTTCTACCACTTCTCCCTCATCATTTTTCCATCTAAAGAAATGCCATTTGTATTTGGGCTTGAATTCAACTTCGCTAATGTATGTTGCATCTTTCCAGAACATGAATACCGGTCTTTGAAAATTCAAGCGGACGTAAATCTCAATTAAAGCCCATAAAGTTTGGGAGCGTTCTAAAAAATGATCCTCAATCGGTTCATCGTTTATTCCGAGCAGATATGGCAATAATTCATTAGAATTGTAATAAGCGTTAGCTATCCCATCGTTTTGCGGAAGGTACAAGTGTTCGTTTCCCCTGAAAACATTTTCTTGTTTTGGCAAGTTCTTGGGCTTGTTTAACGCAATAATTTGTCCGATAGCAGATAATAAGAAATTAGAGGGTGAGATGGTTGCGTCAATTTTGCTGTAATACCAGTAGAATGATAAGTACTGAGGTACAGCGGCCTCTCCCCACAAAAGCATATAGTCTTTGTTTTTTAAACAGAACTCCCTGCAGAACTGATCTATTTCTTCATTGTCGTCAAAATTTTCACATTCAGCCCATAAAGAGAAAATGCTCATAAGAGAAATCAAGTATGTCATCCGTATGGGGTAAACAAGAAATGGTTCCGTGCTTGGGTCACCCTCAATATAAAATTCGGAGGATTTTACTTCCTTATAAAGCTCTCCCAGAAGCTGACCAATATAATTCTTCGCAATGTTAAATTCTTCAGACCAGATTTTCTTTTCAATTTTCCATTTTTCAGCATAAGCAAACAAATAAGATATGTAGATCACCCATGCTTCAATCTCGGCAACGTAGTTCTTCGAGTTCGAATAGTTGCTTACGGCAACAGCGTTTAAGAGGGCTAAACTCGAGACTGCTCTTTTCGACTCCTTTTTATTCGGATGGCTTTCAAAATTAACGCAGGCCTCAAGAAGCCGGGACAACTTTGCTTTATCAAGAACATCTTTTCCATCTTCAAGAAAGAGTTCAAGAAGCAGCCGAACGTCTGTCAGTTCCGACGGCCACAAGTCCGTTTCCAGTTCTTTTGCCCATGCCGACAACTGACCTTTGACAATTACTTCCAATTTTTTATGTCCACATCCCTGAGCTTCAAACCTTCTGTTTAAATCATCTATCTGCCGCGTTACCTCTTCTTCTATTTTTCCGTTCGTAACAAAATAAGATCTGTGGTGGCTATAATTTTTCAAAGCCGGGTGAACTGGTGGAGTAATAATCATCGTGAAGACTTGATCCTGTATTTCCCTAGCCCAGTATCGCTGTTTTATGGTTCCGTTTACCGCGGTTTTCAACTGAAAAACACAAGGAATACCGTCTTCCGCTACGGCAATTACATCCTTGCCCATTTCCAGTCCGGTATGCCTGGTCTTGTGTAAAACGGTGTAGCCTCGGTAAGCAAGCATGTGACAAAAAGAGTTCTCAAACGATCTTTCCGTCACGTTATCTAACCAGTTCTCTATTACCCTCTCTAGCATTATGCTCTTCTCTTTTCTTGCTTATGATTTCGGCAAATCTTTTTCGAAGCGTTTCATCCTTTTGTGTTTTTTGCATCTCTTCTTTTATAGCCTTTGGATCAAGTGAAGCACCCACAAGAGCATCCGGCAAAACCGGGTCTCCGTTACAATCGAATCTTATTTCAAGTTTTTCAAGAAGTTCAAGGTAGTAAACAGCGGTAAATTTCTTGTTGTTAAGATTTAGTACGTTGCCCGTTTCCTCGCAAACGGTTCCAATTTCATTCATGACATGATCAATCAGCTTGGCAACAAACTCTTCCGTTGCGTCGTCTATATTTCTAAAAACATCTTCTATCGTCATATCTTTTATATCGGAAAGTTCATATGAAAAGCTTCCAGAAATATAATTCGGCCGCGCCGTGCCTTGAGTTCCGTCATTTCTGAAAATACGGCTATTACTGCCTTCATGCACTTTTGTTATGGTCATTTGGTTCAAAATTCCCATATGTAAGGCCCTCTTGTGCTTGGCATATGGAATAAGCAATTTCTTATGGATGTCTTTCTTTATCTTAGGAAAGTCGGGCAACATGTTAATCCATACCTCAATCTGGAATCCAGAGGATTTTACCCTGTTAATAAACTTGAGTCATGTTGATTGACGCAAGACATTGTTTTTCCCAGACTGCGTTTCCGCTAATCGTAATAATGATCGCGGTGGAGCTCGATATGCTGAAAGTCGCCGTTTAGGAAACGCAGTTCTTCAATGCTCTTGGGATTGTCGTTTTTATCCACCGCTACCGACATCGACACATCCACATTGAAGCCGACTTCAGTCTCGCCACTCACGCGCTCATCATTAATCCAGACAAGGATATCGTCGTCGCTGTACATTGCCGTATCCCAGTCCGGATGGGTATATGAAATCTCCACTCTCACCTGGAGACGACCGACTATCAGAATTGAACCTCTTTTCTCAGTCGACCCGAAACTTGCGAGTTTAACTACTCTCACATCAGTTACTGTTGTCTCTTCAATCTCGGAGTCTGGAACATCTCCGACGAATCCCCAATCATTCAGCTCTTCGTTGACCGCTCCAAACAACTTATCCTCATGACATTCAAGGAAACCCTCCATGTCGGGTGCGTCAATTTTAAGACCCATCCTTTCAAAGAGTTCGGGCAAAGATTTCACGAGCGAGATGTGAGCCTCATCCTCGACCGGTTTTTTGAAATCACGGTCATTCGAGACAACTATAATCGGTTCTTCCCCTGACGCTTCGGCCTTGAGACACTCGAAGATAAAAGCGTCGGGAAATTGTTCCTTTTTTGCCTCTCCAGCAAAAAACCCCTCTCCGTTAGTGTAAGAAAATAACACTTTGGAAGGTTTAATATCGTCAATTTTCAGCATTCTGCAGTTGAGCTCAGTGAGCATAGCCTCGGTGGATTGCCTGTATGACTTGGCAAGTTTGGTTTTCAGTTTGCTTTTAGTGATTTTGGGAAACTTGGTGCCCAGTACGTCCTTAACTATATTGCGGAAATGAGGTTGTCCAACTTCTTTTATGACATTGTAGTCGTTTTCAGTATGCTTCTTCGCAACCTCCCGGCAGGTCAGATCCGTGGTCAGCACAGTTACAAGACCGGCATTAACCAAATGCTTCAACCGTTCGAGGACCGGCCCACCCGGTGGTCTCCCCGCTTGGATTAAGATGTTGGAATCAAGAAATACTTTCGTTCGATTCATCGCAATATTCCTGTGTTTGCCTCGTCATTGTTTCTTCTTTTTCTTGTGACATACAAGAATGCTTGATTGGTTACATGGTTCCCTCGGCAATCACAGAAGATTCCAGACACTTCCCACATAAGTTCCTACAGGGTTACTAGCTAGCGTAGCTTTAGGGTAAAATTCCTTGATCGCCTCCATAGCTTTAGGGATATCTTCTTCTGGAATCGGGGTTGCCAGTTCCTTGCTGTCAGTGATTACCCCTATACCCCTTATATAGTAATAAGGGGTGAAGTCTCCATCCTTTTCATTCAGAAGGACATTGAGTTTGTAATATTTCGTCTTTTTTCCTTTCATATTAAAAACCCCCTAAGTTTGGTTGCGAGTGTAACACTTTGCCTCACTTCGTAGAATTTCTCACTAAAACATTTTTAAAACCTTGAGCGGAATTCCCTTTAGAGTCCTCGATGCACTCCTTTCTTGGAGCGTAATAAATTCTTACTTCTTCTCCTGCATTGACCGAAGTTATCAACATAAGTCGTACTATGTCTGGAAAATCTTTGCGAGTTCCTGCATATCCTACGACATTAACTTTTCTTTCTTCTCCACGAACTAGCACTAGGAAATCAGAGAAAGGAGGAAATTTTTCTATATTCAATTCTCTGTCATAAAGAAGGAGAAGTTGATTCTGAATTACTTCAGCACCTAAAAGGATGGGTCTTTCTTTTTCTAAGTTGGCACCTTTTAAACGCTCCACCAAGAAAGAATACTTTAGTTCCCTAGTGAACCTAGAAAAGGGTTTTCTAAAAGAGAACCAAAAACGAATAGGTATTGGCAAAGGAAACAGCCCAAAGACAAACTGGATTATACGAAACCAGGGGGGATCTGGGGATATCTGCATTGTTGCCCCTCCCGAGAAAGAAGAAACTATTCTTTCTGCTCTACGTTTTGACATTGGATAAGGCTGTTCGCTTTCAATTGTCCCAACAAAATCCCCTGTATACCACACCTTGCGATTAGGCTTTTGTTTTTCCTTATCTATGAGTCCAAGGTCTGTCAACTCTGCATAGACTGCATAATTCCTTGGCCATACAAATTTTTCAGTTAGATAACGATAAAGACAGATGAACAGATTTAAAAACTTGTCCATTTTTGTCTGCTTCCATGGAACAGGGGGCTCGCTCTTCACTTATTCATTTTTCTCCTAAGCTTGGTTTGGTGCGGGGATTGTACCCGGCAAACAGTGTTTCTCAAGATTGAAATTCTCATAGATTATCCGCCCCTTTGTGATAAATTAGAAATGTTCACAGTTGAAACGGCCTGCGGAACCAAGAGCGAATGAATCAGAAAATGTGTTGACGGTTTAGAGTAAAAACTGGCGCAAATAACTACCTTGTCTTCCCCCGCATTTTCTTCCAGGAACCTTATCGCGTCGGTTTGTTCAATCCAAGCTTCATAGTCACCGCCTTGCTTGGCCGGGGGAGGAGTTACGAGGCGAAGCAGCCTGTCACAAATGTCTTTTTTCATCAGGCACTAAAATACCTCCTGTGAACCGGCCTTAAAAGTATTGCGCGCAATACCGTATTAGGAAGCCAGAACAAGTAAGCAAACAACAACCTTGTTACATCAAGAACGCCGTACCGGCCGAATACTTCACACAAGGCAGCTGTTCAGGCCTTGCGTTTTGATTTGCTAACACTGAACAACATTCCAACCGGCGACTTATGAATTTTGTCGGTTTCAGCAGCCAAGTCACGAATTGATTGCGGAATATCTTTAAGCTTTGGCATATCCAACAACTCGTCAGCCACAATAGCCGCTATAGTTGGTAGTCCCCATAACGGCGTTCCCGTTGCGGCAGCCGCAATTTCCAAAGGTCCCTTTACTAGGAAAGACCCGATATGTTTACCTGCGAATTTCCACTTTTTCTCACGCAGGTTCTTTATTTCTTCTTGGTGCTGGGCAAAGGCCTGATGAATATTGTCAAACACCCTGTCACGGCTGCGATGAAAGTTATCGGGATTTGAGTTGACAAGATCGTTAACGCCTTTCCCAAGGATTTCTCTGATTTCTTCCATGGCACCCTCTCGGCGAATCTCTATAAGAGCATCGATCGGGATGTTACCGAGCCATTCCATTTCATTGCCCGCTAATTCTTGCAACCCTCTGACTACATGCAGATCATGAGCGCCAGTTTCTCGTTCGGCTCTAAGAGCATCATATTCCATTTTCCAGACCAGATAACGCCAAGAAGTCGGAGCCTCTATTATGGGCGTTCCGTTGAGCCTTCTTGACTTGATAAGCAGTTCGTTACTGACAAACATCCTGCCAAATGGTGTCATCGTTAATATTTCACCAGGCGATTTTATGTTGCCTTGCAGGTTGAAATCAGGGTCCTCCAAAGCTTTTTGCAATTGAGTGGAAATGTCTTCTCTCCACGAAGTATCAAAAAGCACCCTGCTTTCATCTTTGATTTCAGTTACGGCCTTCTCCACAGTATCCAGAGACTGGGCAAACTCAGACAGTTCTTCCGCTGACTCGAATTTTCTCCCAAAGAGCTTCTCCGAGTGTATGAGAGAGTCGTCTTCTCCAAGCCGAGTACAAAACTCTCTCTCACCTTTCTCCAATGCGGTCCTGTCCGGGAGAATAGCGACTATTGGAGTTCCAATGTCGGCACAAGCAATCTGTCTGTATTGAAGGATGCTTAAGCCGTGCTTCATCAGGTAATAAGCATGTTCCTCTTCGGGATAATGCTCGAATACATGCCTAGACCGAAGAAACGGGTCTGGAAGAATTATCGTGTCAGTGTATACGCCACATTTCGAGACTATATTCTCGTCAGGTGCCGGAAATAAATCTCCGCCAAAAACGCCTTTTATATTCCCATGCATGTCCTCAACGTGTGCATGAGCAATCTCGCCCATTTTTTCCCAGAACTCGTCGATAGCAAGACGAACTTGGTCCAGATCTCTTATCGCTCCTTTGACAAACTGGGGATTTTGTTTCAAGGTCATGCCGGCATCATGAGGAGACAGACCTTTTTTCGCCATATGATCATAAAAAGGACCAAAATACGGCTCTACGAGTTCAAAGTAGGCACTTTGTATTTCATCAAGCGATGCAATCTTTTTTAGTTCTTCCCTGTCATGCAATATAGCAGCAGTTGATGCCAAAGCTCTTACAAGTCCATCAACAGTGCCTAAATCTATTTCCCCGTCAGGTCCTGTCTTCACCGCCATAAGACTTTCTTTGACGGCAAGCCCCTCTCGAAATCTTATTTGCCCCTTCTCGAATTTTTCCTGCAAAATCTTAAGTCTTCGACGAAGTTCTTTTTCCTGTTCCAGTTGGTTTTGTGATTTTTCTTCAGGCATTTACTCCTCCTCAGCCAGCATCATTCAGACAGTTTCTTTCCAGTTCTTAATACAGACAGAGAACTGAACCTATTTTTTAATTGCCGATCAGGATCTTAACTGAATTGTGCCTCGGCAATTTTGATCGAGGTCGATATAAAGGACTCCAAAACTGCTTCAATCTTAGAGTAATCATACTTGGGGTCGCGACTCTTCAGTGCAGAAAGAAGTTTTTAAGTGAAATGAATCAGAGCGCCCGCAATGCGCCTGTAGCCAACGCTAACTCCCCGCCTTGATTCCCATTTGTCAATTTCCTCTTTCGCCTTCCGTCGCAGATTTTTCATCCGTCCCTCATGGAGACGCAAGATTTTTGCGTCTGGTTTACCATTCTGGTTCAACTTCTGTATAGTCTGGCGAATTCGGTTCTCCTTGAGTCCCAGCGCCTGATTTACGCTTGCGATCCGATTGTTCAAAAGCACTTCGTTTGCGCGGCGCAGTTTTTTCTCTTCCTCCTCGCGAATCTGAGCTATACAGTTATCCGCTGCTTCTTCAGCCGTGCCGATATTCTGTACCGGGAAGGGAAAGTCATCTTCTAGAGCCCTGCCTCTAATAAGCTTGCCGAGAATCATGTCAGTTTTCTCGTCATAGAAGTAAGGGTTCACATCCAAGGCACTGACCAGAATGGGCACGAGTTGAAGGCTTTTTTTAGCCGCCGTCTTTTCGAGAAGATAAACAAAGAGAAAATATTCGCCGTTAAGCCCGCTATAAGAGGGAATACTGAGTCGACCAAGGGGTAGCGAGGAACGCATCGAGTCTCCTTCCGTAAATTTGGCTATGGCCTTTATCAGTGGGCTGTGTATAGTGACAAAGACAAGGCTATCATCCCGACAGGCCTCCGCGCTGTCAAAGGTCAGAAGAACTCCCTGGCTTTCGTCAAGCTTGCGCAGAATCTCCTTTTTCCCATCGTCATCCGGCGCATATGCATAGACAAACGCCCTGAACTCCTCACTGGGCTTCAGCACAAAAAGCTTCTGCCTGCCGCTTTTCGGAGGTCTCAGGGTGGAACCAGGGTTCTGTTCAAGAAAAGCCTCAAGCAAAAAGCGGACCTCCTCGGGAGTAACGAAGCGACGCGTATTGCGGATGTCGCTT
This sequence comes from Candidatus Dadabacteria bacterium, assembly GCA_026710625.1. GTDB lineage: Bacteria > Desulfobacterota_D > UBA1144 > Nemesobacterales > Nemesobacteraceae > Nemesobacter. The sequence continues at coordinate 17,941 of JAPOQQ010000070.1, forward strand.
ACCTCTTTTGTGAAGAACTCGTCCTGTCCGAGAAAGTGTTCGCTTTCCCGCTCGAATCGCTCAAGTTCCTCCCGCTCACGCAACAGGTTTTCCCCAACTTTATCGGCCAAGGCTTCTCGTTCTTCGGTCGTCAGGTTAGGATCGAACATCTCATGGACCAGTTCGTTGATCCGGTTTCCAAGGATCGCCTCAAGGTCTCCTATGTAAAGTTCAAAAAGATTGATGCGCCCGTAGAGTCTCTCCAGAATAATGTCATCGATTGTCCCCTTCATAGAAAAGTTGTAAATGAATATCTTGTCGTTCTTCTGCCCGTAGCGGTCAAGGCGGCCGATCCGTTGCTCAACTCTCATAGGGTTCCACGGCAGATCGTAGTTGAACAGGATGTTGGCTATCTGCAAGTCAAGACCCTCCGCCCCAACCTCTGAACTGAGAAGAACCTTGGGACCGGAGTCCTTCCAGAATCCACGTATATGCCCCTGGCGCTCAGGCATCCGCACATCACCGTGAATGAGAGCATTTGATATGCCCGCACGGGACAACTCACGCTCCAGATATTCCAAGGTTTTCTTGAAAAAAGAGAAAACTACGATTTTGGAGCGCGGATTCCGGGTAAGCACTTCACGCAAAGCACCGAGAAATTTTTCAAACTTAGTATCTCTGTCGCCGACACTCTCAGCCGCCTTGAGAAGTTGTTTTACCGCCAACTGCTCGGATTGGTCCAGCGAGCAATCTTCAGGATCGGCGGAATCATCAATGCGGTCGCCGTCATCCTGGCCGGGAGCCTGAATCCTTTGCGTATTCAGAATCTGTTTCAGGTAACCCTTCATAGCAGGAATGCAGCTTGAGACCTGACGCTGGGGCATGATCCTAGCGAAGGACAGCCCCCTGCCCGAAGACTGGTAGCGGCTGATCACCCATTCCGTGACGGCATCGTAGAATTCCCTTTCTTCTTTCGTGAAATTAACGTCAAGCACAACCGCCTGACGTTTGGGGAAGCGGACATCGGTGCTCACGTCACGCCGCCGCGTCCTAGTGAAGATGTAGGAAAGGGTGTTGAGCTCCGTCAACCGTCTTTGCATCTCAATTGCCTGGGTCGCGGTCAGGCTGTTTTGTCTCTCCAGAATAGACAGACAGTCCTTGTACTCGGGGTTGTTCAGGAAGCGCTGGCGTTGAGAGGTGTCTTCAACCAGCCGGAGGAGTTCGGCGGCCTCTTGCGGGCGCCCAAGAGATCTCAATGCCGAATTTATATGCTGGTTGGGTTCAATAAGGTCCCCGAAGAAGGCAAAATCCGGGAAATTGTCCGGGGCGAGGATACGTAACTGGTTGAAAAAATCTTCTCTGCCGAGATGCAACGGCGTCGCGGACAGCATAACAAGAGCATCCGAGTGTTCCGACAGTGTCTCCCCCAGCCAGCTGCTGTTCGTATCCGAATTTTTCATGTGGTGCGACTCGTCAATTATGACCAGATCGAAGTTGACGTGAAGTTCTTCCAGGCGGAAAAGCACATCCGTGGCACGCAGGGACTGCAGGCTCACGACAGCCTTCAACTTCTCATTGTCGCCGTATTGTTCGTAACGATCGAGAAAACTTAGAAACTCCTTCCTGTGCATCACTTCAAACGCTTCGTCAAAACGCAGCCTCATTTCGGTTTCCCACTTTCCGAGCAACGCCGCGGGACAGACGATCAACACGCGTGCGAGTCCCTGATGCCTGGCCTGAAGCTCCGTCAGGATGATGCCGGCTTCTATGGTCTTGCCGAGTCCAACCTCATCAGCAAGGAAAAGGCGCTGATCAATCGACGGTATGAACTTCAGAATGGGTTTGAACTGGTGTACCTGAAAGTCCGTACGCGACGCATAGAACGTGTAGAGGTTGTCACTTAAAGGCTGCCGTATCTTTTCAAGAATCAAGAACTGGAGGAATTCGGTCCTGTCCAGAAACTCACCACATTCACATGCGGCAGTGAAATTATCCTGTTTTTCCTGGATCTCAAGAGCGTTTTCCGCAAAGAGCATCTCACCCTTTTGGGAATTGAAGAAAACCTGGTAGTGGAAAGTGTTGCGTCGGGATTCCGGTCCCCCAACAATTACGCCAACCGAACTCGGGTCCGCTACCAATCTAACTTTATCACCCACCTTGAATAAGGCGGCATCAGGTTGTTGAGTCATATCAGCAGTTATTCTAAAAGTGCTTTCGCCCAGTCTCCAGATTCTGGATATTATTTGATACCATATAGTCCTATAAAATCAAAGGTTTTTCCGCGTTGTCTCTTAGGGGAGATCAAAAAAATGAGAACACTGATTGCCTCAGTCATGCTTCTGTCTTTACTGATTTCTGTTGAACCTGCTTTCTCGCATTCCGGAGGGACAGATGATTTTGGATGTCACGCAGGCAGCAAGCCTTATCATTGTCATGACGAAGATGACGACGATTTCGGGTGCGCTGTTGCGGGATTCGAGGAGACCCGAGGAAGCATCGTATTAAACCTGTTTTTCATCGGGCTCAATATCTTCGAGCAGGAGGATTGATTATGCCTGGCAAAGAGTCCACAGAAGAAATTGAAAAGCGCCCGTATCCTATATGTCACAAGCATATTCCGTTATCCTTCTTGTCACCCTGATCAAAGAGTCAGCAAAGAACCGATGCCCGAAAAAAAACTCTTTCTAATACCATGCTGCGCTTCCAAAAAACCTAACGGTCATTCCCGCTCCGCCGTGCCCGACCCTGTAAGCCGTTTAATTTCGGAGGCGACTTACTCCGGCATTCTGGAAACCAGGAGGGAGGTGCTCTCGGGCATTCGCCAGGACAAGAGATACCTGTCCGGAAAATACGAAAAGAACAGGAGACTGGAACCGGGACCGGACTTCGGCGGACGGAGCGCATCCGGACTTTACCTTCCAGCCGTAAAAAGATATAAAGGCACGCTGTACTCAAACGTCCCCGCCCTTTCATCACGGAGTAACCGGGATGACCAGATTCTCATCCTCTCGGCACTCTACGGGCCGCTCCACACCCTAAGCCGCATTCAGGACTACAACCTGCAGATGAGCGATAAACCCGCTTACAGAATATGGAAGAAGCGCCTTCCGGGTTTTCTTCGGAACTACGCTCTTTCAAACGGCATTCGGGAGGTTCACCTCTTTTTCGGAAGCAGCACGTACTATCTGAAAGCGGCTCAAGCCGCCGTGGGACCCCTGTTAAAAGAGAAATTGATTAAAAAAGCGGTCCAGTATCACGTCATTGGCGGCAGCACAAGACTGACACCGCAGACACACAGCGAACTGCTGGAAGACTTTCTGAAGCGGGGAAGTATCGACAGACTCCCCGGGAACGTCGAGGCGCGTGCTTTATGAGTGACGCATGCCGATTCATACATGATCTTGCGGGGAATTTTTATAGGCATAAATTTCCTTTCGAACCCGAACGGATTCCTGAAAGCGGAATCTATCTGCTCTTTGAGGCAGGGGAAACCGCCCACGGAACCGACCGAATCGTTCATGTCGGAACGCACTCTGGAAAGCGGCGCCTCAGGTCAAGGCTCCGGGAACACGACAGCCCCAACAAGGACCGGAGCATATTGAGGAAGAATATCGGCCTGGCCCTTTTGCGCGAAAGCAATGATCCCTTTCTTGAGAAATGGAACCTTGACCTCACCTCAAGGAAAGCGAAACGGAAACATGGCCCGCTCGTCGACTCCAAACGACAGAGGGTAATTGAAGAGGCCGTGACGGATCGGATCCGGAGGACTTTTTCCTTTGTCGCATTCCCCGTAGAAGACAAGGATGCCCGGTTCGAACTCAAATCGAGGATTATATCCACCTTGTCAGTGTGCGACGGCTGTCGACCGTCGGAGCAATGGCTGGGCAGATGTTCTCCAAAAAGCAAAATTCGAGAAAGCGGCCTCTGGCTCACGCAAGGGTTGCGCAAAGAACCGCTGTCAGAAGATGAAATCAGCTATTTGCGGGCAATGGGTGCCGCGAACAGCGCGTGGCGACTAAGAGGCAGCGGAGCATCCCAAGCCGCGGGAATCCTCTTGTAAAGCTCGACGACCGGAAAATAAACTGCTCCCAGAGAGTAGAACTCAGCCGAATCGCCTCTCCACCTGTTCGGAATTATTCGGGTCAACAAGAAAAACGGACCTGATCGGAGGTGTCCTTATTCTACTGAAACGCTCATCGCTTTTCCTTTCTCTTGAATTTATTGGGAATAAAGATGAAAAAACCCCGATTCCGCGCCGGGAGAAAATTCCTCTCCCCCATCAAAAGGGCAAAAAAAAGAGGGCGACCTTTGTTAGGAAGCCCCCTTCATTCAAGCTTTGTGAGCTTTGATTTTGTTCTTATTTCATGAACTGATCAATGTAGACCATCAGCCTTGACTGAAACGCCCAGATCGTATCCTCAACGTCGGCATCAGTCACCTCATTAGCAGTTGCATGAGACTCCATAAGATCGTTAAGACCGTCTCCGGCAAGCACCAAGCTTCCGATGAAGTCAAGGTTTACGCCCGGATGAAGCGTCCAGCTAAGCGTTCCCTCAATCTCGGTACCGAGGTATTTATCAACGGGAGTGTTGGAAATACCCCTATTACCTGCACCATTACCGAAATCCGCAATACCAGGATAATTTGAGTCAAATGCCGAAACTGCATTCGTTTCGTCGTTCCAGGCAAACAGAACCTGAGGAGTGAACCCTAGGTTATCAGCAAGCTGCATGTTCGCATACGCCTTAACATAGATAGCATTTATAACGCTTCCCTCTATCTGATAAACAGTCGGAATGACATGCTTGAAGAGGAGGTTATCTACGTTATATGCAGGGCTGAAGGGAAGGGCGTTACCTTCAATCGTCAGAGGGGTAGAACCGTCGTCACCCTGAGCCCAACCGGCTTCAACACCTACCGTGCTTACCTGAGCCATCATCGAAGGATAAAGCTCTAAGCGGCCAGCCATGTCGAAAGCATAGTCAAATTCAAATTCTCCAGCGGGAAGCGGACCTAACGCAGGATTGGTTATTTCTCCCCCTCCGAACATCTGGACTTCGTAGGTAAAGCTCCAGCTAGCGGCCTTAAGTACGAGAAGACCGGAGTATAGGGAAGTACGGTCAACATCAAAATCGTAACCGAAACCGGCATCGTTGAATACGTTGTTCTGATGCAGGTACGGGAACCCGTAAGCTCCAACGGTGACGTTAACGTCTCCCATCTGCTGGTTGTAGATACCCGCCGCGGCAAGTATGTCGTAACCTACGCCGTTTTCTCCGGCAAACAACGAACTACCGTTGCTGAATACGTCAGATACGAGAACAAGGGTGAAAGTTCCAGCTCCAGCCGGGAAGGACTTTAACCAAAGAGCCCTGTCAACCACGAAACCGAGATCCGAATGCGGATCGTGTCCGCCGTTTGCAAGGATACCGAGACCCCAGTCAAAAGGCTGGCGTCCTATCCTTACAAAACCTAGGCTGTTCGGAAGAACTATGTCAGCGTGAAGCATGCGTACGGTGAAAAACCCGTATTTATCGTCTACCGCCTTATTACCCGTCAGAATAGCGCCGTTGAAACGATCGCTTGGCCTTAAATCAGAAAGCACGACGCTGTCATCTTCGCCAAGGGTACCACCGAAAAAGTGAGCAGTCTGCCCACCCCATATCATGTTGCTAGCTACGTCAACCTGAGCCCTTACGGTAACCGCGTCGCTTAAGCCCAACTGCGGGGTGAGCCTCAGTGTCGTATCAACAACGCTAATCCTGCCATCACCACCGGCAACGGCATTGTCAATGACACGGGCTCTCGTCCTCAAGTAACTCGGAAATCCGCCAAGCGACCAGTCTATCGCAAATGACGGAACCGACATGCCGAGAACGGCAAAAAATATTATAAGCCATCTGGCTTGAATCATCTCTCCTTACCTCCTGTAAAATTTATATCCAAAATATTTTAAAGACCATGCCCTGCTTTCCCTAGAGTGG
>JAPOQQ010000071.1 GCA_026710625.1 Candidatus Dadabacteria bacterium
AGAGGGACCAAAAATCAAAAGATCCTCTTTTTCAAAAAAATCGATTATTCCTTCGCAAAGAGGCTGCTCGGGACCGACAACCGTAAGGTCCACCGACTCTTTCTTGACAAACTGCGCAAGCGAACCAAAATCTCCAACGCCAATAGCCACACACTCGGCATGGCGGCTTATCCCGGCGTTTCCTGGAGCGCAGTAGGTTTTCTCCACAAGAGGACTTTGGTTTATTTTCCAGCAGAGGGCATGCTCCCTCCCGCCACCTCCGACGACAAGTACTTTCATTTGAAACCTCTTATAAAATTTAGATGCAAGAATATCATTGTGCCCAACAAAGGCGTGATATCATTCAACCGTGACAACTTTGGCCAGATTTCTCGGCTGATCAACATCTGTCCCCAGAATATTGGCTACGTGGTAAGCCATAAACTGAACGGGGATAACCGATACCATCGGGCTTACAAGGTAAGAGCTTTTCGGAATCACTATCTTCCTGTCCCTTTCATCGGGAAGCCGAAGTTCTCTATCCGACGTTATGAAGATTATCCGCCCTCCCCTAGCCTTTACCTCCTGAAAATTTCCAAGGAGCTTTTTGTAATATACATCCTCCTCTGGGGCTATAAACACGACGGGCATGTTCCTGTCTATAAGAGCTATGGGGCCGTGCTTCATCTCCCCGGCGGCATACCCTTCGGCGTGGATGTATGAAACCTCTTTGAGCTTAAGCGCTCCCTCAAGAGCCACGGGGTAGTTAATCCCCCGGCCCAGATATATAAAATTCCTGTAACCGTAAAAATCTCTTGAAAGCTCCCTGAGATGTTCATCGAGTCCAAGAGCTTCCTGCTGAAGTTTTGAAACCGATATGGCATCGGCTATCAGCTGCCTCGCCCTCTTTGAATCAACCGCCTTCCTTGAGATCGCGAGATATACGGAAAGAAGATAGAACGCCATTACCTGCGTCGTGAAAGACTTCGTGGAGGCAACCCCGATCTCAGGACCCGCCTTTGTGGCTATGACGCAGTCAGACTCTCTTGAGATTTTGCTCAGCACGACATTCGTTATGCCGATTGAGTTCATACCTAGTTCCTTGGCCTTTAGAAGCGCTTCCGAAGTGTCCGCGGTCTCACCCGACTGAGAAACCGCGATAAAAAGGGTGTCGGGGCCAACGACCGGATTTCTGTGTCGAAACTCCGATGCAAGCTCCACCTGAGTGTTCACCCCGGCCACTTCCTCTATCATGTACTTTCCTATAAGGGAAGCGTGGTAGGAAGTGCCGCAGGCCGCGATAATGATTCTTTGCGTGTTTCGCAAAAGCGAAGGATCCAAATCCTCAAAAACCACTTTCCTCATGTCCGCGGTGAATTTCCCCCGAAGCGTATCGAAGATGGCCGAGGGCTGTTCGAAAATCTCTTTCAGCATGTAATGGCGATAGCCTGACTTCTCGGTTACCGAAGGGTCCCAGTCCACAACCGTCGGGTCTCTCCTAACGTCCCCGCCGGCGGCGTCGGTTATGGAAACGCCGTTTTCGTCCAGAACCACGAAATCGTTATCCTCAAGGAAAATAAATTCCCTCGTGTAGGGCAGAATCGCGGGGATGTCTGAAGCCAGAAAACATTCGCTTCCGCTACGCGCTATTATAAGAGGAGAGAACCGCCTGGTGGCTATTATCTTTCCGGGTTCTTTATCCGACATGACCGCCACCGCGTAAGAGCCCTCTATTTTCTCAAAGGTTTTTCTCGTTGATTCAAGAAGGGAGTTTCCTTTTTCCGTAAAATCGCGGATCAGATGAGAGATGACTTCAGTATCGGTATCGGAGCGGAATTCATAACCTGCAGCGATAAGTTCCTTCTTAAGCTCTGGGTAGTTCTCCACTATTCCGTTATGCACTACGCTTATCGGACCGGATACCTGGGGGTGAGCGTTTCGTTCCGAGGGATCGCCGTGGGTAGCCCATCTGGTGTGAGCGATGCCGAGTGAAGAGGTCACTTCGCAGTCTTTTAGCTTGGTGAAAAGATTTTCAAGCTTTCCCTCGCTTCTTATGACACGGGAGCGGCCGTTTTCGACAAAACATATCCCGGAAGAATCGTAACCCCTGTACTCCAGTCTCCCCAAGCTTTCGCAGAGGACGCTTTTGGTTCTATCCGAACTTCCTACGTATGCTACTATTCCGCACATTTCAGGACTTCTCCTTCTTTATCCTTTTTCTCTCCGCCCAACCGGTTATTTCCTTCTGCCCGGCACGTTCTATGGCCAGAGCTCCTGGAGAGACATCTTTCGTTATCGTGGAGCCCGCAGCCGTAGTAGCCTCTTTTCCAACCCTGATCGGCGCAACAAGCATTGTGTCGCTTCCTATGAAAGCGCGGTCCTCGACCACTGTCCTGTGCTTGTTTACCCCGTCGTAGTTGCAGGTGATGGTTCCGGCACCGATATTAACTCCGTCGCCGATATCGGCATCTCCCACGTAGGAAAGATGCGGGACCTTGGAACCAACCCCTATCTCCGATTTCTTTATCTCGACGAAGTTGCCGATCTTGGCCCCGTCTTTTATCCTGGCCTCGGGCCGCAGATGACAGAAAGGACCCATCACGACGCCGTTTTCGACTTCACACCCCGTAAGATACGAAGAGAATCTTATCTCGACATTGTTTCCTATACGTGAATCTTCAATGTACACAGATGGCCCTATGCGACAGCCATCGCCGATACTGGTTTCGCCGTAAATATAGGTATTCGGACACACGGTTGTATCCCTTCCTATGCTAACAGAGTCTGATATGTAGGTGGTTTCGGGATCCTCTATGGTAACCCCGTTTTCCATGTGGCGGCGGTTTATTGCCTGCCTCATGGTTTTTTCCGCCTCGCCGAGTTGCTCTCTGCTGTTCACTCCGGACACCTCCTTTGGATCCGCCAAGCTAAAAGCCAAAAGTCTGCGTTTGCGGGAAACGCAGAAATCTACAATTCCTGGCAGGTAATACTCTCCCTGGCTGTTTTCACTATCAAGTCCGCCCAAGCTCTCCCAGAGAAAGGAAGAATTTACGCAGTAAATCCCTGTATTTATCTCATTTTCCTTCTTCTCATCCGCCGTGGCGTCTTTGTCCTCAACAACGCGAAGCACTTCCCCGTCGGTATTCCTCAACACTCTGCCGTATCCACCGGGGTCTTCCACAAGGGTGGACATTAATGAGAGGTCCGCTCCGTTTTTCACGTGAGAATCCGTAAATTCGCGCAGAGAAGAAAAACTTATCGCGGGAACATCTCCGCTTAGGATGAGAATGTCTCCCGAAAAACCCTGAAATGCATCCTCGCAGCACAAAACCGCGTGCCCGGTTCCAAGCTGCGGTTCCTGGATAACCGCCTCCACCGGGTAGTCCGAGACCGCTTCCTTAACAAGCTCCGAGTCATGTCCTAGGACAAGCGCTATTTTCTCAGGTTCCATCTTCTGCGCCGCTTCAAGGACATAGCACAACATGGGCTTTTTCAGGATTGGGTGCAGCACCTTGGGGAGTTGCGAATTCATGCGGACTCCCTTGCCCGCCGCCAGAATTATAACGGCCAGAGACATAGCCTTAATGTATCAGTAAAGATCAAAAGAATCAGAATGGAACGTCGTCGTCCGTCATGCCACTGCCTTCTTCGTAGGCAAAATCATCTTCTGCAGGAGGCTCCCTGCGGCCTTGCCTTCCGCTTTCCCCTCTAGCGGAGAGAAACTGCACGGTTCTTCCGACTATCTCGGTCGTATACCTTTTGTTGCCTTCCCTGTCTTCCCATGATCGGGTTCTTAGATAACCTTCCACGTAAACGGAACTTCCCTTGGAAAGATACTCCCCGCAAACCTCTCCGAGCCTGTCAAACACCACTACCCTGTGCCACTCGGTACGCTCCTGAGAATTTCCGTCCCTGTCTCTCCACTTTTCCGTTGTAGCGACAGAAAAATTGGTAATCGCCTTTCCATCCGACGTGTACCTTACTTCAGGATCTCTTCCCAGATTCCCGAGTATTATAGCCTTGTTAACCGCTGCCATGAGTCTTGATCACCGCCGTTTTCAGATTTTGGAAATTCTACACGAATATCCTAACATATTTAAATACAGGAAAAAGAATCCACATGGGCAACAAGCTAAGAAATCGGTTCTGTGCCCCGGTTGAGAATATCAAGATACTCTCTGTACACAAAGATCTTATGGCGGTCCTTGCCCGTAACCTCCTTTACGATCCCCAAGAATTCAAGACTGCGCAGGCAGCGAAGCACGGTGGGCAGCGAAACTCCGCAAAACTCCCTGATTCTGGTCGTATTGCTGACGGGAAAGCACTTGAGGCAATCATGTATTCTTAAGACTCGGGGAGTCGATCTGCCGGACACCTCAATGCGAGACTTGTCCCTTTCAAATAGATCCATAACAGCCCTTGCCGTTTCCGTTGCCTGACCGGCCGTCTCAATCACACCTTCCAGAAAAAAACCGGTCCATGCCTCCCAGTCTCCCGTCTCTCTTACGGATTGCAGGTGATCGTAATAAGCTCGGCGGTTGGTTTTGAAATAGAGGCTCAGATAAAGAAGAGGCTCCTTAAGAATTCCATGAGCACAGAGAATGAGAGTTATGAGAAGTCGGCCAACACGCCCGTTTCCATCAAGGAATGGATGAATAGTCTCAAACTGCGCGTGGACCAAAGCCGCCCTGACAAGAACAGGCAGTTTCACAGTGTCGTCGTGGAGAAAATTCTCAAGGCTGCCGAGACACTCTATCAGCTTCTCGGCAGGAGGTGGAACAAAACGTGCATTTCCAGGCCTTGAACCTCCTATCCAGTTCTGCGAAGTACGGAACTCACCGGGACGCACATGGCCGTCCCGCGCGCCATCCATGAGTTTGGCGTGAATTTCACGAATAAGGCGCAGGGAAAGCGGAAGTTCCTCCATTCGGTCAAGACCGTATTTCATGGCAGAAACATAACGTGAGACCGCGGTGACATCTTCGTCCATGGGAACACCGGGAGCCTTCGAGGTCTCAAACAACAGCAAATCGGACAGAGAAGACTGCGTCCCTTCGATCTGCGAAGAAAGCACAGCCTCCTTGCGAACATACATATAGAGAAAAAGCGACGCGTCGGGCAAAACCGCACTCATTCCGTCAAGCCGTCCCAGCGCCGCATTTGCCCGGTCGAGCAAAGGGTAAAGTTCTCTCATGTCAAGAGGCGGTTCAGGTGGCAGAGGCTTGGGGACATAGGAATCATAATGCTCTCCCGCTACAACTGAACTTCTGAGATATGTGCCAATGCGCTTTTTCTTCTCCATGGAAAACTCTTAACTAACGTAAATTGCGTTTTATATTGGTTAGATCAAAATAACTAACATAAATAGAATTTACAAGAGAACAACTAACATAAATAGAATTTATATTAGTTAGATACAAACAACTGACACAAATAAAAGTTCGAGGAAGGAATCAGGATGCGCAAAGAACTCCTGAACATTCTCTCACCTTGTGAAACACCTCGAAGTTTTCTTGAAAAATTCGTCGAGTATTCTTCCCGTAAGTCCCCATATTATGTGATTGCGGTAAGAAAACACGTAATCATTTATTACCATTCCATCCCGCTTTCTTTCTCTCACGTCTCGGTTTTTTGGGTCAATCAGATGTGAGATGGGAACCCAAAAGAATTCCGATACCTCGTAATTGGGAACAAACTCCACTTTGTCATTTATCATCGCCACAAAAGGCTTTACCGCATACTGTCTGACAGAAGGAGTGTAGGGACGTACGAAATCCATTTCCCCGAGAATCTCTACTTCATTCCCGGCGTCAAAACCAAGTTCCTCTCCAGCTTCCCTAAAAGCCGTATCAACAAGAGTAGCTTCACTCTGCTTTTTCTTTCCCCCAGGAAAAGCTACGTGACCCGAGAAAGCATCATCCCTGTATTCGGTTCTTCTTATAAACCATATTCCATAATCTCCACCCCGCTCGCAGAGCATGACCAGCACGGCGGATGCAAGAAGCCTCTCGCCGGGATCAAGTAGGGTTCCCGGAGGGTCCAAGACCTTTCTTATTTCTTCTCTCATGTTCATCGCGTCCGTCATCAAAAAACTACGGATTGAGTGTCACTATAATACTCCCGTAGTCGTCTACTTCGCAGGCGGTATCGGGAGGGATAAAAGCAGTGGCGGTCCTCTCATAAAGAATGCAGGGGCCTTCAAATTGAAAACCCGGCCGGAGCTTTTCCCTCTCGCAGCATCTGGCCTTAATACCCTTGCCCTCAAAAATTACCTTCTTTGTGAAAAACCGCGGCTCTGCCCCAGCCCCAGAAGCGGGAAGAACATCTATTTTCCGCTCCGGCATATAGGCCCTGAGTCTCAGGGTCACGATCTCTACGACGGAAGATTCCTTCCTGTATCCGTAAACTCTTTCGTGCTCGCTGTGAAAATCCGAAGCCATGGAATCACTGTAGGGAATAGTTAGTTCATGGGACTGCCTTCGGTACCTTGCGTCAACATGCTTTTCGAACCTGAGATCCTCTCTTGCGAGGTCCTCGCGCGCGAGCTTTTCGAGACCCGCAAATTTTCGGTCCGTCTCCCCAAGATGATCTTCATCCGCCGAGGAAAAAAACGTGATTCCGTAATCCTTGAAGGAATCGGCAAGGAGCATCCCGTAGGCGGAGAGTGCACCGGGATTTTGGGGAAACACGACTTCCCGTATGCCAAGTGAACGGGCGAGCTCGCAGGCATGAAGACCTCCCGCACCGCCGAATGAAACAAGCGAAAATTCTCTTGGATCGTAGCCCCTGCCGACCGATATCACGCGAAGGGCTTTTTCCATGTTTGAATTTGAAATTCTGATTACGGATTCGGCGACTTCCTCGGTGGGATGATCCGGGGCAAGAGAGCGAATCGCTTCAAAGGACCTTTCGGGGTATATATTCATCTCGCCACCAAGAAACCAGCCGGGATCCATTCTCCCGAGAACTATATTGGCATCTGTTACGGTCGGTAAAACTCCTTTTCCGTAACACGCGGGGCCGGGATCAGCGCCGGCGCTTCTCGGGCCGACCTTAAGGATGGCACCCTCGGCAATGTAAGCGACTGAACCGCCCCCGGCCCCTATGGTCGAGATGTTTATCATCGGCACCTTAAGCGCAACGCCTCCCAGGGTGTTCTCGGTCGTAAAGCTTATTTTGCCGTCGCAAAGGGATATATCTGTCGAAGTTCCCCCCATGTCGTAGGTAATAATTTTCTTTCTCCCGGAGAGTGCGCATATCTCAAACGCCCCGACTACTCCCCCTGCGGGACCGGAAAGAACTATTTTTGCAGGTTCCTCGGCCGCCTGCTCGGCAGATATAACCCCGCCGTTTGACTGCATGATAGAAAGAGATTTTTCCTCGAGTGTGCGGGAGAGTGAGCGCATGTACTTGTTCACTTTTGGAATCAGATAGGAATTAAGGACCGTCGTTGAAGTCCTTTCATACTCCCTGAATTCCGCGACGAGCTCCGAGGAGAGGGTAATCGGGATACCTAGTTCGGAAAGCGCAGCCGCAACCCTGCGTTCATTTTCAGGGTTTGCGTACGAATGGAGAAAACAAACCGCTATCGCCTCAACGCCGAGAGAAGATATCTTCTCCTTTATTTCCTCTACTTCAGCTTCATCCGGACGAATAAGGACACAGCCGCGGTAATCCGTTCTCTCGGAAACGCCGAACCTGAGTTCCGGGGGCACAAGAGGGGCGACCGGACTCCATAGCAGATCATACAGTTTCTCCCTGTTCTGCCGCCTGATCTCGATTACGTCTTCAAAACCCCTTGTGGTGACAAGGCAGGTCTTCGCCCCTTCCCGTTCCAAAAGAGCGTTTGTGGCCACGGTGGTTCCGTGAATAATTTCTGATATGTGGGAGAACTCAACGGGATGGGTTTTAAGCCCGTTTAGTACTGCTATCGAAGGATCGCGGGGAGTGGAAGGAACCTTGTTTACCGATATTTTTTTTCCATCGAAGAAAACAAAATCGGTGAAAGTTCCTCCCGCGTCTATGCCTACCGAGAGCATAAAAAGATCTTTACCTCGCTGTGCGCGGGTTAAAACCGCACGGGGCTACGTGCGCAATCAGTAATTATCTCTATCCTTGGGATATATGACGTTTACCTTTCCTTCGGCTATCTCTCTTAACGCCGAAACAACATGCTTGTTGTCATCGTTTTCAGACGCCACTATAGTAGCTCCATTGGATATCTGACTTGCCCTTTTCATCGCTGCAATGGAAAGAGCGAACCTGTTCTCAACTTTCTCTAAGCAGTCTTCAATTGTAATTCTGGCCATGGATTGTTACCTTCCTTAATCAGCACTCAATTTGAGTATTGTACCCAATATCATTCGACTCTTCACGATAATGTCAATTAAACCCTGTCTTGATCTGTCCCTTCACCAAAATGTTCTAGTCTAATTGTCAACAGGAACAAGTTCACGGTTCCCCGTGCCGGGAAGCACTTTAAAAATCTTGGACGCAGAGTTTTTCTCGCCGAACTCAAGTTCACTGACCGTATCGACGTATATCCACTCAGATCGAGCCTCCTGCGGAGTGAAGCTTACAACCATGTAACCGCGGTCATTTGCGTTTGAGTAAACAAGGTCGTCAACCAGAGTTTCCACGGCCTGGGAAAACTGTGCCGCAAACGCCTCTGACAACCCTAGAGCATCTTCAATGCCCCCCGATGTGACCGAAGGCGTGGCAAACTCGACGCCTACCCGGTTGCCATCCGCATCCTTGAGGTTGTTTGCCCATCCGTTATGCGTATCCCCGGCAAGCACCACAAGGTTCTTATCCGCACTGTAAGCCGCACCCAGCACCGCCTCCCGCTCCGCAGGGTAACCGTCCCAAGCGTCAAGATTATAGGGAAGCACCGTATTTATACGGTCCAACTCATCCTGAGTCAGGGAAGGATCATCTTGCAGTGTCCGGGCTTTAATACTGGTCAGTTCCAGGATATCAAGTGCGAGTTGCAACGACGGATTCTCCAAGTGAATCAGAAGTTCGGCCGGGAGGCCCATTCTGCCCATGAGCACTTGCTGACCCAGAACCTGCCAAGTGGCGGCCGAACCGGTCAGTTGCTCAAGGAGCCAGTCAAGCTGAGTGGGGCCGAGAAGGGTCTGCGACTGCATGTCCATCAGCAGACGCTGACTATCAATAACTTCTGTCTGCGGGTTTATATAATCCCGATAAGCAAGCTGTTTGTCCCTCGCTACCAAACGGGTCTCGAGCATGTGAAGATCCACCAGATTTCCGAAAGAAAAACTGCGGTAGGCAGCCTCGCGTCCTTGTGTGTTCTCACGAATCGGCATCCACTCATAATAAGCCTGCAAAGCGACCATTTTTCGCGCTTCGAAATCGCCTTCTCCCTCGTTGTGATTAGACGCACCGTCCTTGTAGGAATTATTCGCAACCTCATGATCGTCCCACATCGTAATGAAAGGATGCGCGGCGTGCAGTTCCTGAAGCCGTGAATTTGATCGGTAAACCGCATAGCGCTTTCGATAATCGTCAAGCATCAGTATTTCAATGTCATTATGCGCCGGCAAATTCCTTACTATTTCTTCCGAATTCTCAAGGCTTAAACCCTCGGTATCGTACTCGTAGATATAATCTCCCAGATGCAAAACGGCGTCCACATCGGCATCTTTGGCGTGAGCATAGACGTTAAAGTAACCAGAGGCATAGCTAGTGCATGAAAACACGGCCAGCTTGACTGAATTTACATCGCCTTGCGGCAGGGTCTTGGTGCGTCCGGTCGGCGACGTCACACCATCCGAACGGAACCTGTAGTAGTAAACAGTGCCGGCTTCAAGCCCCTCAAAATCAATTTTTACAGTGTAATCCCGTTCGGCCGTAGTGGTAGTCGTAACCGGGTCACCCGCAAGATTTGTGAATTCCGCATCCGTGGCTACTTCAACTGTGACTTCCGCCGTTTCCCGTGACTCGGGCGAAGTCACTCTCGTCCAGAGAATGACTCTATCTGAAAGCGGGTCGCCGCTTGCGACGCCATGGTCAAAGCTTACGCTTTCAGAGCCGCCACTGTCAGAATCACCGCATGATATAAAGCCAATGGCCGCAAGTACAACTACAAAAAACGAGATGCCGAAAACAGAGAAAAAGCGTTTTTCAAAAGACATTGCAACTATCCCCCTTATGGAGCGATCAACTCCCTGATTATTCTATATAAACCAAAGGCAACTCGGAACGAAAAAGCGTTTAAAATTCAAGTTTTTCGACGCATATAATTGGTCGCGTTTTTTGTTTTCCCCAAATTATAACGGTCGTATTTAGAGGTGCAAAATCATTCAGAAACAACCCTGCGGTTCCCTCTTCCCGCAAGCACGCTGAGCGTCTTTCCACTTGAAGTCAGTTCCATGAATTCCGGCCGTTTGACTGTATCTACGTATATCCACCGCGACTGGGCTCTTTTCTGGGTAAAGCTTACTATCATATACCCACGATCCTTTGTGTTTGAGTAGACAAGATCGTCGACCAGCACTTCCAGATCCCGGGCAAATTTCTTGGCCTGTTTTGGTTTAAGTTTAAGGTAAGTTTCTAGACCTCCGGAAGACACAGATGCGGTGGCAAATTCAACGCCTACCTGATTACCTTCTGCATCCTTGAGATTACTTGCCCATCCGTTATGCGTATCCCCGGCGAGCACTACCAAGTTCTTATCCCCTCCGTAGGCCGCACCTAACACCGCTTCACGCTCCGCAGGGTAACCGTCCCAGGCATCAAGATTATAGGGAAGCGCCGTATTTATACGGTCCCGTTCATCCTGAGTCACGGAAGGATCATCTTGCAGCACCTGCTTCTTAATCTCGGTCAGTTCATTAATAAGACCCGCAACCTGCGGTGTGCGTTTCCCGAGATCGGGAACTATTTCAGCGGGAATGTTCATTCTGCCCATAAGCACCTGCTGACCCAGAACCTGCCAGGCGGCAGTTGAGCCGGCAAGCTTCCCCTGAAGCCAGCTAAGCTGGTCCCGGCCGAGCAGGGTCCGGTCCGGAGAACCAACATCCTCACGAAAACGCCGGGCGTCAAAACCGGTGTCAGGGTCAAAATAATCTTTGTAACTAAGCTGTTTTTCCCGTCCGGCAAGGCGGGTATCGAGCATAAAAAGTTCGACCAGATTTCCGAAAGAAAAGCTGCGATAGACCCGTTCGGAATCATTTTCCTTTACAGGGCGAACCGGCATCCATTCGTAATAGGCCCGAAGCGCAGCTTCTTTACGCGCATCGAAACTGCCTTCACCTTCGTTATGGTTCTGCGCACCGCCCACATAGGCGTCGTTTGCGACCTCATGATCATCCCAGACGGTGATGAACGGATGCGCGGCATGAAGAGCCTGAAGCTGCGGATCGGTTCTGTACAGGGCGTAACGCCCCCGATAGTCATCAAGCGTAAGGATTTCCTTATCGCTGTATTCCGGAAAATCCCTGCCGACTCCTAGCGGGTCATCGTTCCCAGAAGCCGGTGCCTTGCCGTACTCGTAGATATAATCGCCGAGGTGTACTACGGCATTGACGTCAGCCGTTTTCGCCGCATGGCCGTAAACGTTAAAGTAACCGCCATGAGAGGTAGGGTAGTTTGCACATGAAAACACCGCCAAACTAACCGAATCCACATCGCCCCGGGGCAGAGTCTTGGTACGGCCGACAACGGATCTGGCCTCACCTGAGCGGAAACGGTAGTAGTAAACCGTGCCGGCTGAAAGACCCTCGATATCAATTTTTACGGTGTAATCGCTCTTGGCCGTGGCGCTCTTAACAGAACTGTGAACAATGCTTCTGAACTCATCATCCGAAGCAACTTCGACTTTTACTCTGACTCTTCTCTGAGATTCCTGCGGAGTGACTCTCGTCCAGAGAATAACCCTGTCGTCCAGAGGATCACCGCTTGCAACACCATGTTCAAAACTCACGCGCCCCGAATCGCCGTAGAGCATAAAACCAATAGCGACAAGCAGAAAGGTGAAAAGCAGAACCACCGAAGCATAAACAAGATGTTTTCTCGAAAACACAGATGCAATTCCTCCCCGCGCACAGCAGTTTTACAGTTATACACCCGAAATCAACAGCAACCCAGAAAAAAGCTTTCGGACGGAGAAAACAGTTGAATCAAGGCCTCAACGTGCCGGTTTCCCCACCTCGTCAGTTCCTTGACAACGGAAGCTTTGCAATCGCCGGCTGAACTTCGAAGCGCACCACTCCTCAAACATGTCCTAAGCTGCGATTTGGAAATATTCGCTCCCTTTTTTTCCCTTTGCACACCTGATCCTTTCTCCACGGTGTGAGATCGTCTTGCACAAAAGCCCCGAGCTGAACTGAGACTTGAAGTGCACATTCATGTTAGTTAGACTAACCGTACGTATCTAGACTGACCGGATGTTCCTAACACGGGAAGCTTGCAACCAAGGGGGAAAGTGCTTCCATGAAGAATTCAGTCCATAGAAATAAACCGATTCAACGAGAGTTTAGTTCTACCCCCCAGTACTCTTCCTAAAGCTTAAATCAAGCTAAAAAAACAAAAAGTAAATCAGGTTGATTTGCAGGTTTTTTGACCGAAAAGAGTCTTGCATGTTACGAGTAACACAGTAACCAAGACATCGATCAAACGACGTGAT
>JAPOQQ010000072.1 GCA_026710625.1 Candidatus Dadabacteria bacterium
CGTCGCTCCGATCGCTACGGCTCCCATCTGAAAAGCCTGATCCACGTTTCCGAAAAGGATCTGGTCAAAAGTATTAGGATAACTCAGAAGCTCATTATGGTTGACCTTGACTATAAAAGGAATCTTGTGTGCGTATTTTCTTGAGACCGAGGCCAGCGCTCCCACGGTCGAGGCAACAGCGTTACATCCCCCGTCGATGGCAAGCTTCACTATATTCTCCGGATCGAAATAAAGCGGGTTCACGGCAAAAGAGGCTCCCGCAGAATGCTCAATCCCCTGGTCCACCGGCAGGATGGATATGTATCCCGTTCCCCCCAGGCGGCCGTGATCAAGGATGGTCTGCAGGTTTCTTATCACCGCGGGTGAGCGGTCGTTCTGGACGAAGACCTCGTCTACGTAATCCGGGCCTGGAAGATAAAGGCTTTTTTTGCTTATAGTCGCACACTTGTGGCCGAGCAGGTATTCTGAATCCTCTCCCAGCAACGCCTGTACCTTATCAATTCCCTTAAGTTCCTTTATAGCCATGAGTTCACCCCTGAAAAATTTCAGATTCTACGGAAATAAATACCTGATCGGACCCTAGCTGTCACTGAGAATCGATATCCCCGGGAGGTCGGATCCTCCGAGGAACTCAAAACAGGCCCCGCCCCCGGTCGACACGTGGGTTGCTTCAGAAAATTTGACCCCGGACTTTTTAAGCGCCGCCACGCTGTCCCCTCCTCCGAGAACCGTGATGGCTCCCCTCCACGTGGCAAGGGCGAACGATCTGGCGATGGAGCTTGTGCCGTTTGAAAAATCGTCCACCTCGAAAAATCCCATGGGACCGTTCCAGAAAACCGTGCCTTCCCCCTTTATATGCGAGGTGAATTTCTCCACCGTCTTCGGCCCTATGTCAAAAGCCGTCATGTCGTCGGGAATCTCCGCGCCCGTAACCACTACACGCATTTTTCTGCCGCCAGCGACCTCGGCCATTACGTGGTCAACAGGCAGGATGATTTTTTCCTTGTAGGTTTCAAGAGCCTCACGGGCCCAGGAAAGCATCTCCTTCTCAATGGAACATTTTCCAACGCTAACCCCGCGCGCCGCAAGAAAAGTATAGGCCACTCCCCCGCCCACAAGAACCCTGTCCGCCTTTTTTATTATGTTCCTGAGCGCCCCTATCTTGTCCTTTATCTTCATTCCCCCGACGATGACCACATAGGGCTTTTTGGGCCTTCTTATGAGACGGCTCAGAAACTTTATTTCGTTTCCCACCATGAAGCCCGCGAACTTTTTCTCGAAGTGAGAGGTCATTCCGTAAGTGGAGGCGTGGGCCCTGTGCGAGGTACCGAAAGCTTCGTTCACGTAGATATCGGCCAGAGAGGCCAGCTTCTGGGAGAAATCCGCGTCGTTTTCCGTTTCCTCATTGTGATATCTTAGGTTCTCAAGGAGCATTACCTCGCCGTTTTTGAGTTTCTTAGAGGCGTTTTCGACTTTTCTGCCAATAACCGCGCCCGGAAAACGAACCTTGATTCCCAGAAACTCGTTAAGCCTCTCCGCCACCGGAGCCATTGAAAAATCTTCTATCTTGCGTCCTTTCGGTCTTCCCATGTGGGAAGCCAGGATTACCTTGGCCCCGCATCTGGTAAGGTAATCGATCGTGGGGATAGCGCGCCTTATTCTGTAGTCTTCTTTTATCTTTCCGCCGCTTACGGGAACGTTGAAATCAACCCTTACAAAAACTCTTTTCCCCTCGTACTGCGAGCAGGGAAAGTCGCTTACAAGAAGCTTTTTCTTCAAAGCTCTCTCCCGACGAGTTCTATAAGATCAACTACCCTGGAGGTGTATCCGTACTCATTGTCGTACCAGGCAACGACCTTGACCAGAGTATCCTCCACCACCGAAGTCAGCATTGAGTCAAAAGAGGAGGAATGGGTGTCTCCCACAAGATCGGAAGAAACAACTTCGTCCTCAACGTAAGCGAGGTAACCGCTAAGCGTTCCTTCAGCCGCTTCCTTGAACTTGGCGTTCACCTCATCCACGGAAGTTCCTTTTTCCACCTCGCAGGTAAAATCCACAAGCGACACGTTGGGAGTAGGCACCCGTACGGCGACCGCGGAAAGTTTTCCTTTCAGCTCGGGAAAGACAATCTGTATGGCGTTTGCCGCACCCGTGCTGGTGGGGATAATGGAGAGGGCGGCCGCTCTCGCCCTTCTTTTATCCTTATGCGGAGTGTCGAGTATTCTCTGATCGTTCGTATAGGAGTGTATCGTGGTCATCTCTCCGCGCCTGATCGAGAAACTTTCGTGGAGAACCTTGACCAGCAGCCCGAAGCAGTTGGTGGTGCAGGATGCGTTTGAAATCACGTCGTGACCTTCGGGTTCGTAGTCATCATCGTTTATGCCCATTACCGTGGTGAAATCCACCTTGCCGCTTGCCGGCGCGGTAATTATTACCTTCTTCACGGTCTCGCCCATGTGCGCCGCGGCGGCCTCGCGGGTTCTGAAAATGCCGCTTGCCTCCGCCACTATCTGCGCTCCCGTATCGGCCCACGGAATATTCGCAGGGTCTCTCTCCGAGAACACCCTTATGAACTTTCCATCAACTGTTATTCCCTCACTGTCGCACTTTACCTCTCCCGGGTAGCGGCCGAACACCGAATCGTACTTGAAAAGATGGGCCAGGGTTTCGGTGTCTGTAATATCGTTTATTCCCACGAACTCAAGGTCTTCTCTGCCGAGACCGATTCTGAGTACGTGCCTCCCTATTCTCCCGAAACCGTTTATTCCAACCCTGATAGACATCTCAAAACCTCCGAAATTTGACTTTGAACTCCGCAAAAACTATACACTTGCCTGCTGTTAGTCAATAGAGAAAGCAATTTGAGAAAAAATACCGTATTTCGTTGCGTGAGTGAACCACCCTAGCGGATAAATACCAAGCATAAAAGTTCTTAATCGACTGGGAATTATATACTTGACTAACCATTGTGTAGCCTCGTAACAATTTCACGGTTCGCAGGAGTCTGTCTACTACCAGAACGCTCCTCCCCGTGCAGTTGCGCCATTCCCAGACGCCTTATGTTCACTGCAGCGTTAGTGTCCGCATTGGACGCATAGCCACAACTCACACACAGGAACCGCGCTTGGGTTTTACGGTTCTCTTTTTCTGCGTGTCCGCAGTGCGAACACGTCTGACTCGTGTATGCGGGATTTACTTCTATTAACCTCCCGCACTTGTACTCAAGATTTCTTCTAATTTCCCCGAAGGCCGTATCAAGTATAGCCCTGTTAAGTCCCGCCTTCTGCCTTACCTTCCTTCCCGGATTCTCCACAGTACCCTTTGCGGAAGCCGTCATGTTCTTAACCTTGAGGTCTTCTAAGACTACCGTTCCACATTTTCCAGAAATCTCCTTTGTGGTTTGATGAACCCAGTTCTTGCGGATGTTGGCTATCTTTCTGCTTGCCTTCGCAAGTTTCTTCTTCGTGTCCTTCCGCCTGTTTGACCCCTTTACCTGCCTTGCCATCCTTCGCTGATACCGCTTTCGCCTTGCTTCTTTTTTCTTTAAATCGGGCAGGAAATAGAAATCTCCATCCGAGGTGGCAATCTGGCGTACATTCATGTCAACACCAAGAACTTTCCCATCGTCCATTTTTTCTTCCACTTCAATCTCGAAAGAGACAAAGGCCCTCCACCTGTGCCCGTCATGGCGAAGCACTGCCTGTTTCGGAGTACCACTCTCCCAAGGATTGCCTCCTCTGCGGGTCAGCGTTACCCACCCGACTAGTGGAATAAGAAGTGAAGAATACTTTTCGTTGACCTTTCGTATTCTTACCCCGGCGGAACCTGGTATGGTGAAACTTGGGGCGGTTCTCTTTCTGCTCCTGGGCTTCGGAAAGCCCTTTTTGCCGGCCATCGCCTCTTTCAGTGCATCCGCAAAATACTTGAGGGTATGCTTGACCGGATTGGCCGGAAGTTCAAGCATCCAGTCCGTCTTGTGTCTCAGCTTCGTAAACTCCACCCCGAGAGAGAAATAACTGGTCTGCGGTCGCTCCGCCTTGCCCTTTTTGAACGCCTGGTAGTCGGCAAGGTTCTTCTCCCGAAAATGATTCCAGACGTACCGGCAGGCTCCCGCTATCTGAAACATCTTCCTTGCCTTTGCCTTAGAGGCAGGCAGAACGACAAACTCTACCGTACGTATCTCCTTAGTCATCTTTGATGTCAGGTTAGCCAAGTATGTAATCCCCTATCGACTTTTTCCACCCGACCTCCAGTCGCCAAGCCCCCAGAAGCAGTTTTTATAATTGTACCGGGTACTTAGTCATTAACTAATTTGGAGGAAATTTCTTCCACCCGGCCCCAATGTTCTCAGATGGATGAAATACCGCAACCGCTTGGTAATATCGTCAAGAACCAGATAAAGACAGGGTACGAGGTAAAGTATGACGAAGGTCGAAAAAACAAGTCCGAATCCCAGGGAAGCCGCCATTGGGGCGAGAATGCCCGCCTGACCCTTATAGGCGAACATCAGGGAGAAAAGCCCCAAGAAAGTCGTAAGCGTGGTGAGAACAATCGGGCGGAAACGATACCTGGCGGAAAATACTACCGCTATTACCTTGCTCGGCATCTTTTTCGCCCTTCGGTTGATGAAATTCATCAGCAACAAACTGTCGTTCACCACTATTCCCAGAAGCGCGACCATTCCTATTATGGCGGGAAGCGTCATGGGTTCGCCGCGCAGCAGAATCGCTACGATCACTCCCGTAACACAAAAAGGCAGCACACTCATTATTATAAAGGGCTGAAAGACGGAGCGCAGTATGCTTGCGAGAATGAGATAAATAAGAAGTAAAGCCAAAAGCGACGCCTTTTTTATGTCGCTTATAGCCTGAGTATATTGCTCCTCCTCCCCCGCGAACCGAAACGAGTAGCCCGGGTAGCTCTCCAGAAGACTGCCGAGGTGACGCGAAAGGTTCGCGTTTACCTCTCTTGAAGTGGTCGTGTGAGCATCGACTTCGGCTGTTACGGTGACTGTTCTTCGAAGTTTCTCCCTTCTTATCTCAAGCGGTGTCTTGGAGTCCGTTATCTCCGCCACAGTGCCGATAGGAACCCGCTCCCCGAGAGGAGTCGGTATCTGGTGCGATTTCACCGAGAAAACACTGGAATCCCCCCTTCCGTATCGCAGATTTATCTCGGCCTCTTCCTCACCCACTCTGGTCTTCGCAACTGTGAGACCGTCTCCAAGGGCCTTGATTTCCCGCGACACACTCCACTTGTCAATACCGAACACCCCGGCTTTTCTTTCGTCTATCTCAACTCTCGCCTCGGGCTTTCCGTAAACAAGATTACTAGTCGCAGCACTCACCCCCGGCTGACTACTCAAAAACTCCCGGACCCGGGAAGCTATTTCCATCAGCACCGGTATGTCATCCCCGATTATTTTGACGTCCACCGCTTTCCCGGTAGGAGGACCCGTCGTCTTGAGAAAATCAACCTGTTTGGCTCCCGTAACCGTTTCCCTTGCTCTGTTTTCCGCAATCTCAGAGAGTTCGACCGCGTTTTCTTTCCTGGCAGAGTAATCCTCGTATTCAACCAGAACCGTGGCCAGATGGTCTCCCGTGGAAAACAGAGTGTCAGGATCAGACATATCGATGCCAACCATGGATAAAGTGTTCCTCAGAACATGAGGGGGAACGCTGTGACGCACCGCTTCCTCCACCTGGGCTACGGAAGCAGCTGTATTCTCCAGACTGGATGAGGGGGGATTCTCAACCCTCACCATTACCTCCTCGATATCATGAAGGTAGAACATCACGTTGGGAATCCGGACAAAGATAAAGACCGAAACGGCAAAAATAACCGTGAAACATCCTATTACCGCATAGCGGTTTCTAAGCGCAAACAGAAGTCCCCGCAGATACAGGCCTCTTACGCGCAGAAGCGCCGCGTTTCCGCGAGGAGGTCTCGTTCTGCCGTTGGCCGGAAGCCAGCCGGCGCAGTGAGATGGCATGATCACCAGGGCTTCGAAAAGGGAGAAGCAAAGAGCGAAGATCGCAACCTTGGGGATTATGGAAAGGAACTGCCCGATCAGTCCCGTGGCAAGAAGAAGGGGAGTAAACGCGGCGATATTGGTCAGCACAGTCGCAACCACTGGCCAAGCAACCTCTTTTGTCCCTACTACCGCCGCCCTCAGCGGGTTCATTCCCCTTGATATATACCTCTGGACGTTCTCAACAACGATTATGGCGTCATCCACCACTAGGCCCAACATCATTATGAGACCGAACATCGAAAGGACATTCAGCGTCGTGCCGGTCATCTTCATTAATATCGCAGCCCCCAGAAATGAAACAGGAATCCCCAGGGCGGCTATGAAGGCCGCCTTGCGATCAAGAAAAAGAGTGAGAAGGATTACTACCAGAACAAACCCCAGACCCCCGCTTTTAAGCATGGTCCGAAGACGACTTTTCACCCAGTGTGACCTGTCAAACGCCAGGGTTATCTCCACATCTTCGGGAAGCTTGCTTTTGTATTTTTCGGTAAGCTGCTTTATGTGGTCGACGGTATCGAGGATATCAACGTTTTTCTGCTTCTCCACCCAGAAAGTAATCGCAGGACGACCGTTTATCCTCGATCTCAGGTCCTCTCGCTGTTCCCCGAGAGCGACCGTCGCCACATCGCGGAGTAGGACATGTTTACCTTCGATGCTCCTAGCAACCGGAATATCGAGAAGATCTTCCACAGATCTTATCTTTCCCTCGGTTCTAAGCAGAAAATCAGCACTGTTCCGAGTAAAATTCGCCCCGGGAATATCAAGATTCCTTGCGTTGATGGCATCTGAAATCTCCCCAATCCCCAGTCCAAACTGCACCATCTTCGGGTAGTCCAGATACACCCATATTGCCGGGTCAGGCAGTCCGACGGAAGTCACGTTGTCAATACCGTCCAAAAGAGCAAGCTCATCCCGCAGTCTTCTGGCGCTACTATAGAGAATATCTCTTGGCATATCCCCTGAGACCGAAACGCTCACCAGCGGAAAACTCGCCTTTTGCTCTTCTGTTACGGGTTCTTCGGCATCCTCTGGAAGATCGTCTACTATCAGGTTGATCTTGGAATCAATCTCCCAGGCAATCCTTCTGGTATCTTCACCTGGGTAAACCTCAGCCGTAACCCGTGAGAACCCTTCGGAAGAAACGGATTTTACGATCTTGACGCCGGAGACGTTCTTTATCTGCTGCTCAATTGGAACGCTTA
The DNA here is from genome assembly GCA_026710625.1 of Candidatus Dadabacteria bacterium. Lineage (GTDB taxonomy): Bacteria > Desulfobacterota_D > UBA1144 > Nemesobacterales > Nemesobacteraceae > Nemesobacter. Next base: position 7,234 of record JAPOQQ010000072.1, read on the forward strand.
CAAGATTCTCAACATCTTCGGCGGAAGAACCCGGAAAAGACGTGGTGACCGTCACCATTTCGAGTTTTACCGACGGGAACAGTTCAAGGGGAAGAGAGAATGAAAACAGAAGCCCTATAAGTATTATGGCTCCCATCAGCAGGTTCACGAAAAAGGAATTTCTTACTGAAAAATCGGCGACATGCATAGAGAATCAGTCGACAATGCTTAGTGTGCGCTCGATTATGATCCCGAGTGGGGGGGGGACCCGATCAAGCGGTATGTCTTTTCGGTATCGGCAGGGATTCCTCCTGCGGATTTGAAACCGTGTCTTGCCTTGTTAAACGGAGTTTCCACCCGGCCTGCGGTCAACCACAACCTCAAAACACCTCTGGTAATTGTACCGGATAATAAAACGCCTCCTAATTCTTCGAAGAAACCTCGGAAATTCCAGAACGGATACCGAGAATTTAAGGTTGCTCATGTCATTCCCGGGACAAATCTCTGAATTGCCGGGGTCGGATTGAGTTTTCCCGATTCCCGTAGTATGGTTTCACGGTAATGGAAAAAAAGCTTAACGTATGTATTCTGGGAGCAAGCGGCTACACGGGAGCGGAACTCATAAGGCTCCTTAGGGGACATCCCCAGGCGAGTATTTCGCATCTGACCGCGTCGAGGAACGCGGGCCATGCGCTGGCCGAGGTCTTCCCGCATCTTGGAGAAATAGCCGATTTCGAGCTCAGCAGCTCGGATCCTTCGCTCATTCCGGACGATACCGATGTGGTATTCGCCGCGCTTCCTCACGGAGCATCGGCCGAACTCATAGAAGAAATTTATGGAAGGGACGTAAGGATAATTGATCTCGGGGCGGATTTCCGTCTCAGGGAAGGCACCTACAGGGACTGGTACGGGGATCATCCGTGCGCCCATCTTCTCGAAAACGCCGTCTACGGAATCCCTGAACTGCATGCGGAACGGATATCGGAAACAAAACTGGTGGCAAACCCCGGGTGCTATCCCACCTCTTCGATCCTTCCACTCGCGCCGCTTCTTGAAAACGGCATGGTGGAGACGGAGGGAATTATAATTGATTCCAAATCCGGAGCTTCGGGAGCGGGAAGGAATCCTTCGCTTGATCTTCATTTCTGCGAGGTCTCCGAAGGGATGAAAGCCTACAAGGTAGGCGAGCACCGTCATACCCCTGAAATAGAGCAGGGACTCTCGGATTTCCTAGGCAGCAAGGTGGAAGTCGCTTTCACACCGCATCTTGTACCGATAAACAGGGGAATACTCTCGACAATATACGTAAGCCTCTCGGGCAGCCGGAAGACCCAGGACCTGCTGGACGCTCTAGGGCAATTCTACAAGAACTCTCCCTTCGTGAGGATCCTTCCCGAGGGAACTTTCCCGAACACTTCCTGCGTCAGGGGTTCAAATTTCTGCGACATAGGCGTAAGGGCAAACCCGGAGAAAAAAACCGCGGTAATTGTCTGCGCCATAGATAACTTGGTAAAGGGAGCCTCCGGCCAGGCAATACAGAACATGAACATCATGCTTGACCTTCCTGAGAGCCTGGGACTTGACTCCATCCCGCTTTATCCATAACTTTGCTTGGGGAACTATATATTGAAGCTAATAAAGTCTAATAATTGTAGGGAGTTATGTTATCGGGAAATACCGCTATTCTGAGAAAAACCTCACGTTCTCTTTTAGCGTATGGTTCATATAGTCTAAGCATTTCATCAAACTCGATATCCAGCAGTTCTCTATTAAGGTTAATTGTTTTGGAATGGGAATCTATGTAGTCGTCTGGGGATAGTGAATAAGTTGGGATTGGTTTCTCTGTTGTTTCCGAAACTACCTGTGTTTCTGCTTCTGTACTATGAAGCACAACATTACCTAGTAAATCCAATGTTAATCTTAAGCCATTAGACATGGGAATTACTGCAAGTACAACAATGAGCAGCAATTCCCAAATAAATCCTTTCATATATAGTAGTATAACCACTATATATGGAACGCCAAGAAACCGGGCGTTACAAGATAGGGTATGTGAAAATCTATCTTATTCCCATTGTTCTTGGTTAAAGTAACAACCGCCTTATTGC
>JAPOQQ010000073.1 GCA_026710625.1 Candidatus Dadabacteria bacterium
AAACATACCGAAGCCGGTCATAGCCGCGGTGAGGGGCTACGCCATAGGCGGAGGGAACATACTGCAGTTCATGTGCGACCTTACGATCGCTTCTGAGGATTCCGTTTTCGGGCAGGTGGGGCCGAAGGTGGGAAGCGTGGATCCGGGTTTCGGAACGGCTTACCTCTCAAGACTTATAGGCGAGAGAAAAGCAAGAGAGATGTGGTATCTATGCAGGCAGTACTCGGCCGCTGAGGCCCTTGATATGGGACTTATAAACAGGGTCGTTCCCCCAGATGAGCTTGACTCGGAGGTTAACGCCTGGTGCGAGGAACTGCTATCGAAAAGCCCGACGGCCCTTAAGCTTGCCAAGTACTCCTTTAACTCCGGAACCGACGGCCTTTTCGGAATCTCGAGCATGGGCAAGGCGTCTCTTGATCTTTTCAAGGGAACTGAAGAAGCTGCCGAGGGAACCAAGGCGTTTATAGAGAAAAGGCCGCCTGATTTCTCGCTTTTCAGGAAGTAGTCTGCACCGCCGATTCCGTAGCCATCTCTGCGGCTTGAATTATCCGAACTTTACTCTATAATACAGGGTTTTTATATTTTCGGGTCCGTTATGGAAATACAACACATGAAAATATTCAGCGGGATGTCAAATCATCCTCTGTTTGAGGATGTATGCGACTATCTTGACGTCTCTCCCGGGCAGATGGAGATAAATCGTTTCAGCGACGGGGAAATTTTCGTCGACATAAGGGAAAGCGTGCGAGGCTCGAACGTGTTTCTGATACAGTCCACATGTCCTCCCGTGAACGAGAACATAATGGAACTTCTTGTGATCACCGACGCGCTCAAGCGAGCCTCCGCAAGGTCCATAACCGCCGTCATACCGTATTACGGGTACGCAAGGCAGGACCGCAAGGTTCAGCCGCGCGCTCCGATAAGCGCCAAGCTCGCCGCAGACCTAATAGTCGTGGCGGGAGCTAGCAAGATAGTTACCATGGACCTCCACGCAGGCCAGATACAGGGATTTTTTGACGTTCCGGTAACCCACCTCTACGCCACGCCCGTGATAATCAACTACCTGCGGGGAAAGTACCCCAACGGTGAAATGGTAATCGTTTCCCCCGACGCGGGAGGGGTTGAGAGGGCGACCGAGTTCGCGGACAGAACACACTCTGAGATTGCCATCTGCTATAAGAGAAGGCCCGCTCCCAACGTCGCGCAGATTAGCCACATAATCGGCGACGTGGAAGACAAGCACGCCGTAATAGTTGATGACCTCGTGGACACAGCCGGAACCGCCACGGAAGCTGCTAGGGTGCTTCTTGAGAAAGGCGCGAAAAGCGTATCGCTTTGCTGCACGCACGGCGTTCTCTCAGGACCTGCTCTTGACAGGATAAACAACTCGGACATCGACGAAGTAATAATCACAAACACCATTCCCCAACAGGAAAACCAGAAAAAAAGCACAAAAATCACCGTGCTCAGCATCGCCGACCTGATCGGCGAAGCGATAAAGAGAACGGCGCTCGGGGAATCGATAAGCGCACTTTTCACTTAAACGAAACTCCAGGAGAAAGAACATGGTACAGAGCTCACTTCGGGTAAGACCCAGAATAAGGATCGGCAAAAGCGGAGCCAGGGAAGTAAGAAAGGAAGGAAACATACCGGCCATACTTTACGGCCGGGGAGAGGACCCGATACCGCTTGTGGTACGTCCCGACGAACTCAAGCAGGCGCTTTCAAACAGCGCCGGAATAAACACCGTCTTGGAACTCGAGATAGACGGTTCCGAGTCCTCGACCAAAAGGTTCTCGATGGTGAAGGAAATCCAGAAAGACCCCGTTAAGAACAGGGTGATCCATCTTGATTTTCTGGCTATCGACATGGAAAAAAGCCTCAGGGTAAAGGTTCCGGTAAGCACCCGGGGAAGATCCGAAGGGGAGAGAAGGGGGGGCACGCTAGAAAAACTGATGAGGACCGTTGACCTTGAATGCCTGCCGGGCGACATTCCCGATTTGATAGAAATAGACGTAAGCTCTCTCGACATGGGAGATTTCGTGGACATAGCAGGCCTTGAGCTCGGCGAGGGAATAAAACCGATTAGAGACGGCAGCAAGAAAGTCGTGCAGGTGATAGCGCAGCGCTCGATGGAGGATGTGCAGGACGAAGAAGAGGAAGAGGAAGCTGAAACCCAGGAATAAGTCATCGAATCCATGCGATATCTGATTGCCGGCCTGGGAAATCCCGGTTCCGCCTACGACAATACGAGACACAACATAGGCTTTCGCGTGGCTGAGCGGACGGCTGAACGCCTAGGCGTAAAAATCGGGAAGAAGAAATTCAGAAGTCTCTGCGCGGAGGCGGTCTACTCGGATGAGAAGCTGCTTATAATAAAGCCCCAGACCTTCATGAACGTAAGCGGCGAGGCGCTTCGCGAAGCGAAGGAATTCTACAGGATAGCGCTTGAGCAAATAATCGTGGTTTACGATGAACTCGATCTCCCCTTAGGAAACATAAGGGTGAACAGGGGAGGAGGATCGGCCGGGCACAACGGAATAAGATCGATAATATCGTCTCTTGGTTCCGGGGAGTTCTGCAGGGTGAGGATCGGCATAGGAAAGCCTCCGGGGAATAAAGAGGCACGTAATCATGTTCTCTCCGGATTTTCCTCGGATGAGAGGGAAACGGCCGCCGAGATGGTCGAGGTCGCCGTCGAGGCGACATTTGAGATAATAAGCGGGGGAGTGGATTCGGCGATGAACAAATTTAACAGTCGACTTAACTGAAAAAAAAACACTCTACTAGGAGGAATTTACCAATGGGTGAAGTCATAGCGGGCAACGTAGGACTCGTGGGAATTGTGGTAGGTCTTATAGTGCTCCTATATGCGTATTTTGTATACAGGGGGATAGAGAAGCTTCCTGAAGGCAACGACAAGATGAAGCAGATCGCTTCTGCGATTCACGAGGGAGCGATGGTGTTTTTGAAAAGGGAATACAGGATAATCGGCATTTTCGCCGTGATTGTCTTCGTTTTACTCTCGGTGTTTCTGGGAATTGAAACCGGAGTCGCTTACATCGGCGGTGCGCTCTGTTCGCTCATAGCCGGTTTCTGCGGCATGAAGGCGGCCACGAAGGCCAATGTGAGAACCGCCCAGGCGGCGGCGACCGAAGGACAGGGAAAGGCCCTTGAGGTAGCGTTCCGGGGCGGAAATGTGATGGGACTCGCGGTCGCGGGTCTCGGTCTTTTGGGACTCTCGATCGTTTTCTTTGTGGGAATCGACCTTCAGACGAAGCCCGAAGATGCCTCTCTTTTTACCGCGTTCTTAAAGCAGTTCGGAGGAATGATAGGCGGATTCGCGATGGGTGCCAGTACCATAGCTCTTTTCGCCAGGATAGGAGGAGGAATTTTCACCAAGGCTGCTGACGTCGGAGCGGACCTCGTCGGAAAAGTTGAGGCCGGAATACCCGAGGACGATCCGAGAAATCCGGCCACGATCGCAGACAACGTCGGAGACAACGTCGGAGACGTGGCGGGAATGGGCGCCGACCTTTTCGAATCCTACGTGGGAGCCGTAATCGCGACCGTAGTGATCGCGGCCAGCATGGCGACAAATCAGCTAGCCATGATGACAATTCCCCTGATACTGATCATAATCGGGAGCCTCTCCTCCCTTGTCGGGTCCAAAGCCGTGGGGTGGCTCCGGGAAGGAGAACCAAGCGCCGTGCTTGAGAGATCCACAATATTCGCCGCGGTCGTGTACTGCGCGATTTCACTGGTGGTACTCTACGGACTCGCGCAGGTGCAGAACCTGCCCACCATGGGAACACAAGGATACTTAAGCATATGGATCACCTCTATAGCTGGTCTGCTCGCGGGGATTCTGATCGGAAAGGTCACAGAGCATTTCACCTCGGGACCACCGATCAAGAAAATAGCCAAAGCTTCCGAGACGGGGGTCGCCACCAACATAATCGAGGGAATCGCGGTGGGAATGTACAGCACGACTTACCCGGTGCTTATAATCGCGGCGGCGATAGTCGTGTCTTACTGGTTCACGGGGCTTTACGGAATAGGAATAGCCGCGGTCAGCATGCTCGCGACCATAGGAATAACGATGTCGGTTGACGCCTACGGTCCGGTCGCGGATAACGCGGGCGGTATCGCGGAGATGTCGGAACTCGGCGCGGACGTGAGAAAGATCACGGACAAGCTCGATTCTCTCGGCAACACCACCGCGGCCATAGGAAAAGGATTCGCAATCGGTTCCGCGGCCCTCTCCGCCCTTGCACTTTTCGCCGCTTACACAAACGCCGTCGGACTCACCTCGATCGACATTACCCAGCCCAAGGTAGTGGCGGGAATGCTTGTGGGCGGAACGATCCCGTTTCTCATAGGCGCCCTGACCATGGGTTCCGTGGGAAGGTCAGCGCAGCAGATGGTTGAGGAAGTAAGAAGACAGTTCAGAGAGATAAGCGGACTTCTTGAAGGAAAGGCCACCCCGGACTACGCAAGGTGCGTGCAGATAAGCACAGACGCTTCCCTAAAAGAAATGATACTGCCGGGCATTATCGCCGTAGTGGTACCGCTCGTAATAGGCTTTGCCCTCGGAGAAGAAGCCCTTGGAGGTTTTCTCGCCGGAGCGGTCGTGACGGGAGTAATGCTCGCTCTTATGATGGCAAACTCGGGAGGAGCCTGGGACAACGCGAAAAAATTCATAGAGGAAGGCAACCTGGGAGGAAAAGGATCGGATGCCCATAAAGCCGCCGTCGTCGGAGATACGATAGGAGATCCGTTTAAGGACACCTCGGGACCGGCTATGAACATCCTGATCAAGCTGATGTCCATAGTATCGCTTGTCATAGCTCCTCTTCTTATAATATAAAACGGACGCTTTACCTACGGGCGGGGCCGCGGTCTCGCCCGTATTTACACAGTCCTCGAAAATCAGTATAATAGTCTTTTTCTGTTGCTCCTGACTTCCAAGCAACGATGTTCAGGGGCCTAAGACCAAGACAGGAGGCAGTAAATCATGGCTATCGAGCCAAGGAAGTACGAAACGCTTTATCTCGTAAGACCGGACATATCCCCCGAAGATCTTCTAACGATCCAGAACAGGGTCGAGCAGAGCGTGACCGGAAACGGCGGGGAGATTCTAAAATCCGAAAAATGGGCCGAAAAGGACCTCGCATACAGAATAGATAACTACACTAGAGGCACCTACTACATAGCCGTTTACGCGGCTGAATCCAAGGCCGTAACAGACATAGAAAGATATTTTAACCTCTCGAAAAATAATGTTCTGCGGTTCATGACCGTAAACTACATCGAGGAAGAACAGAAAGCTGCGGACGCCGCAATGAACGTTCCTCCACGACCGTCCGAGCAAGAGGATCAGAGTGCTTTTCGGACCCCCTCTTTAGCACCCGAGGAGCAGGCCGAAGGCGGTGATGAACCGTCGCAGGCAGCCGCAGAGCAGCCTCGGGAAGGAAATGAACCGTCGCAGGCAGCCGCAGAGCAGCCTCGGGAAGGAAATGAACCGTCGCAGGCAGCCGCAGAGCAGCCTCGGGAAGGAAATGAACCGTCGCAGGCAGCCGCAGAGCAGCCCCAGGGAGACGAAGAAAAGACCCAAGGAGGCGACCAATCATGAGCAGAAGACCAATGGGCGGGGGAGGCGGAAGAAGGTTTTTCTCGCGCAGAAAGAAACCCAGAGACCTTGCCAAGGAAGGCAAGCAGATAGATTACAAGGACACGGAACTTCTCTCGCAGTTCATAACCGAGAGAAAGAAAATACTGCCCAGAAGAAACACGGGGCTTTCCAGGCAGGAGCAGAGGAAGGTGGCAATCGCTATAAAGAGAGCCCGTTTCATGGCGCTTTTGCCGTACACCGTAACTCACAAGTAATTCCCGAATACCGGTTAACCGGTGCGCGGAGGTAAACAATGAAAGTAATTCTGATTTCCGACGTGGAGAACATAGGAGTCGTCGGAGACGTAAAAGACGTAAAGAACGGGATGGCGAGGAACTATCTTTTTCCCCGCAAGCTCGCGATAAAGGCAACAGAAGCAAACCTTAAGGCCTGGAAAAGCAGAATAGAGGCAATAAGACTGCGCAAAACCGAAGTCCTTGAGAACGCCAAGGAGTTTGCGGAGAAACTCGAGGGTCTTGAAATCTCCATACCCGCCAAAGCCGGGGAGGGAGATAGGCTGTTCGGATCAGTTACCTCGCAGAACATTTCCGATGCGCTCGGGGAAAAAGGATTCGAGATCTCAAGAAGGGACATATTGCTTGACGGCACTTTAAAGGAACTTGGAACATACACAGTCGCATTGAAACTCCATACGGACGTAACACAGCAGATAACCGTAAACGTCGTGAAGGAAGAAGAGCAGCAGTAAAAGACAGAACCTTATTGACATTTTTTCGGAGGAAACCGCTATGTCAGACAGTTTAAAAACCCCCAAGTTCGCGCCAGTAGGAGAAAAAGAAGTCACCCGGGCCATCGTTGAGGGATTCTCGGAAGAATTCAGCGAATACATCACAAGCGACGTCATAATTGTCGGCGCAGGGCCAAGCGGGCTTGTTGCGGCAAAGGACATAGCGAAAAAGAAGTACAAGGTGCTGCTCGTTGAAAGAATGAACTACCTCGGAGGAGGATTCTGGATTGGCGGATATCTGATGAACAAGGTCACCGTACGCGCTCCGGGAGAGACGGTTCTCGACGAGATCGAAGTGCCGTATGAAGAGGTCTCCGAAGGGCTTTTCGTCGCCGACGGTCCTTACGCCTGTTCGAAGCTGATAGCTACGGCGTGTGAAGCTGGGGCGAAAGTAAGGAACATGACACTGTTTGACGACCTGGTTTACAGGGAAAACGGGAGGGTCGCCGGGATAGTGATCAATTGGACGCCAATCGCAAACATGCCCAAAGAAATAACCTGTCTTGACCCCATAGCTATAGAATCAAAACTGGTAATAGACGCTACGGGTCATGACGCCTACTGCATTTCCAGGCTCTCCCAGCAGGGTCTTTACAAAAAACTTCCGGGGCACGGATCGATGTGGGTCGAGAAATCGGAAGAAGCCCTCGTTGAATACACAGGAGAAGTACACCCCGGACTGCTCGCGTGCGGAATGGCAGTTAACACCACCTTCGGACTTCCGAGGATGGGGCCTACTTTCGGCGGGATGCTGCTTTCCGGGAAGAAGGTAGCTCAGGTAGCGATAAACATACTCGATGAAATGGACTAGAGGCCGGGACGGTCTCCCGTTCATTACCATATAGCGGAACGTAGTATCTACCGACCTTTCGCTATCTTCCTTATCTCACTCTTGCACTCGGCGCATAAAAAGCCTGAGTACTGAATGTCGAGAACTTCCTTCTGCCAGTGGGAATTAAAAAGCGCGCATCTGCTGTTTTCGCAGAACTCTTTCCCGGAGAAATGATGCAGAAGAGGCTGAAGTACGTAGGAACCTGTTATCTTCGTTATTCTCTCGTCTTCGTAATCAACGAACTTTCCCCGGAACGCCTCGTCAAGCTCCGAGAGATCCTTTCCCGACCGGATAAACTCCACCTTGAGAAAATAATACTCCCTGGGTCTTGCCGGGCCTTCCACAACTCCCGAGGTTGAAATAAAGGACGGAAATCCCGAGATTATAGCCCTCGCGTGATATCTCCGGGATCCGTAAGTGCCAAGCAGCCTGCCAGTTATAACCGCGTGAAAGCCGTTTTCCGCGAGTTCGCCGGGATGCTTTCTAAGAAAGAATCTCGAGAATATTCTCTGGACCCAGAAACCGTCATAAAGCTCCTTTTCAAACGGTTCGGACGGCGGGGGGGGTTCGAAGAAATCAACGGGCGTTTCAATGTTGAAAACCCTGGCCCTTGAAAGAGAGGATTCAAGTTCGGCCATCTCCTCGGCCCCAAGCGAGAGATAACTCAGGAAGTCCCCGCGAAACTCAACCGAAAGACCCAGGTCCGTGAGAAAATCCGTTACGTCCTGCATGACGAGCGATTGCGGGGGACTGTCCGAATAAAGGAATACTGGAAACATCAGGGGGAAATATCCGAGCTTCTCAGAGCAGCGGGTGAGAACTCGGCTATGATCTCAATTTCCACCGGGGAGTTCATCGGAAGTGCGGGAACTCCCACGGCAACCCTCGCGTGGCGTCCGTTCTCAGAGAGTATGTCGGAGAAAAACTCTGAGGCGCCGTTAACCACCTTGTGCTGTTCCGTAAATCCGGGGGCGCTTGCCACGTAACCCGTCACTTTCACGACCCTGCTTAGCTGGCGAAGATCTTCCAAGGTATGACTGATCACGGAAAGGCCGTTTATCGCCGCAAGCCTGGCCGCCTCGTAGCCCTCTTCAACCGTAAGATCGGACCCCACTTTGCCCACGAAAAGAAGCTTTCCTTTTTCAACGGGAAGCTGGCCTGATACGAAAATCAGATTGCCCGACACCGTAGCGGGAACGTAGCTTCCAAGGGCCGGAACCTCCTCCGCAAGCTCTATTCCAAGTTCTGCGAGTTTCTCCTCTATCATCACTCGCGCCCCGTCTTTACGCCAAGATATATTGTCCTGCCCCTGCGCTCGATAAGAAAAAGCAGGGTTTCCCTCGACCCGTGCTCCTCAAGCGCTTCCTGATATTCATCGAGTCCGTCAACGGCATCTCCGTTTACCTCCATTATCACGTCGCCCGGGCGAAATCCTGCTTCGGAGGCGAGGCTTCCGCGTGCAACTTTTACGATAATGACTCCGCCCGACGCCTTGATCTTGAACCGGTTTCTGAGTTGCTCGGTTATCTCGGTTACTTCAATGCCGAGATCCTCCTCGGCTTTCAGCTTGTTGGGGGATTCCTCGATTTTTTCGTTCTCGGGATGTTCGATAAGCTTTATGGTAAAGACTTCCTCCTTCCCGTCGCGAAGCACCGCGAATTTCGTATCGACCCCGGGCTTGGTAAGCGACAGCTTTCTTGCAAGCGTAGCGGCATCCGGAATCTTCTCACCCTCGACGGAAACAATAACGTCTCCCCTTCTGATCCCCGCCTTGTCCGCCGGACTTCCTTCCTTGACCTCAGATACTAGTCCTCCCTTGTCGCGATTGATCCCGAGAGCTTCGGAGATTTCCGGGGTTATGTCCTGAATCATTATTCCAAGCCAGCCCCTGATAACCTTTCCATGAACCTTGAGATGCTCAACGACAGTTTTCGCCATGTTTATCGGTATGGCGAAACCAAGTCCCTGGCCGCGGGCCATGACCGCGGTGTTCACGCCCACCACCTTACCCTCATAATCAAAAAGCGGTCCACCGCTGTTTCCAGGGTTAATAGCTGCATCGGTCTGAATGAAGTTGTCGTATCGCCCGATTCCAAGGGCCCTTCCCTTCGCGCTGACTATCCCGGCGGTAACCGTGTGACCCAGGCCGAAAGGGTTTCCGATGGCGAACACCCCGTCTCCTATAGCAAGGGCCGAGGAATCGCCCATTTCCACCGCGGGAAGAGGCCCTTCGGGATCGATTTTCAGCAGCGCAAGATCCGTTGCGGGATCGGTGCCGACTATCTTGGCAGTGTATTTCTTGCCGCCTTCGAGTATCACCTCGATCTCCTCGGCTTTTCTCACGACATGGTTGTTAGTAATTATGTAGCCGTCGGAACTCATTATGAAGCCGGAACCCAGTCCCTTGTTTCTGAATTCTCTCCCCGGCATCTGCTCGGAGAAAAACTTTTCGAAAAACTTCTTGAAGTATTCATCCTGGTACGGCGACGCTTTTATCACGTTTGTCGTACTTATATTAACGACCGAAGGGGTGAGACGCTTTACCGTGGGCGAGATAGACTCAGAGGCGCTATGGGAAAGAGCTTTTGATAGAGGAAACGAGGAAACCGCCACCACGATGAAGAAAAAAAACAGATGTTTAAATGATTTCATTAAAGTTACGCTCCGGAATCAAAAAAAATTTAACCGCAGGACATTAATCTCAAAGGGGATCTTTCAGCATGTTGTCCCAGTACCTGAAGAGCTGTCTGCTCGAATACACCCTCACAATATAATCACGCATAGACGAGAGAACACCGCTTTCGGTGTATATGAATTTCCCCATGATCCTTGACTGGTTCTGAACTTTGTTCACCCTTCCCTTTCTCCTTGACTCATACTGCCAGAAGGCGTGAGGGAGGTTCACTGAATCGGTTCTGCAAAGTTCCTCGGCCAAAACGGCCGCTGATTCCATCGCCATTGATACGCCAGCGCCAGCGTTCGGCAGTATTGCGTGAACCGAGTCTCCGACAAGCACCACCCTTCCTCGCGACCAGCTATCCATTCTGAGATCGTTGTACTCGTCATAGTAAATATTGCGGGGATCATCAAGACTGCGCAGGATTTCCGGCACCACGCCTCCGAACTCGGCAAAGCTCTGCCGTATGCTCTCTATTCTCGTATCAACGCTGTCCAGGACACCGGATTTCCTCCTCACGCTAGTGAAAATGGCAAGACGTCCGCGCGTCGGCCACATCCCGAGAAATCTCCCCTTCCCCCAGTACTCGATGATTCCTTCGCTTTTGCAGAGGTCCGGGTTAACCCAGAAGCCCCACCCGGACATGCCGCTGTAGCGAAGCGGTATTTCGCCGAAGATATCCTTTCGGACTCTTGACCTTATCCCGTCACATCCTATAACCAGATCGTAGATTCCCGTGCTTCCGTCGCTGAATACCGTCTCGACTCTGTCTCCAGTGTCCGCGAGGGAAACAACCGTGGTATTCATCCTGATCGAATCATCGCTTACCGCCCCCAGGAGTATGTCTATCAAATCAGGCCGGTAAATGCTTATTATGGGACCGTACTTCTCAACCACGGAATCAATCGTGTAGCTGTTTATAACCTTGCCCTTGTAGTTGGAAATGTTGTAATCGGTAAAAGCGCAGCCCCGCTCCCTGAGCAGTTCGTAAAGACCGAGCCCCTTGAGTATCCTGCTGCCTGAGGGCCAGACCACTATCACGTATCCCACATCCCCGAATCGTGGAGCCCTCTCTACAAGGGTAGGATGAAAGCCTCGCTGCTCGAGAAGCCCGCAGAGCGTGAGTCCGGCAACGCCGGCACCAACGATAAGAACTCTCATGTCGGGACCGTAACGGACACGGCCGTTTGAGGGCATGGGTGTATTCTCAGCCCGGTTCATGTTTCTCTCCGCTTTATCCTTAAAACCAGAAAAAGACTGACCTCGGATTACAGAAAAATTATAAACTATTTTTAAAAGACTGCTTAATGCGGTTTTTGGTTACTTTTCCCATCGAGTTTCTCGGAAGCGAGGAAAGTAGCAGAAGCCGGGTTGGAAGCTTGTACCGGGCAAGCTTGTCTGAAGCCCAGTTGCGAAGCTCCTCAAGGTCAATCGAGAGACCCTCCCTTGACACGAGCGCCGCCCCTACCCTCTCTCCCCAGCTCGGATCGGGAACCCCTACCACCGCACACTCTTCAATAAGTGGATGCTCAATCAACACTTCCTCGATTTCAAGAGCGGATATCTTGTATCCACCCGACTTTATTATGTCCACCGATTCCCGCCCGAGTATCCTGTAAGAGCCCCCGCGCTCCAGAAATGCAATGTCTCCGGTTTTGAACCATCCGTAGCGAAAGACGCTTTCCGTCTCCTGTGGCTTTCTCCAGTATTCAAGAAACACGCTTCTCCCCCTAACCCTGATCTCCCCTTGTTCTTCAACGCCCAGCCGCCTGTCGTTCTCATCGAAAATCCCCACTTCGACCCCGGGCATGGCAACCCCCACGCGCCCCGGCAGCCTCTCGCCCCTGTAAGGGTTCGAAAGAGCCATTCCTATTTCGGTCATTCCGTATCTCTCAAGAAGCACCTGCCCGCTTATCTCTTTCCATTTCTCAAGAACGGACACGGGAAGAGCCGCGGAGCCGGAAACCATGAGACGGAAGCCGGGAAGGCAATCTCTCATGCGCCTTCTCTCCCCAGCAGAGGAATCATCCCAGGCATCTATCAGCTTGGAATAAATCGTGGGGACACCCATAAATAGGGTCAGGTCTTTTTCTTCGAACCTCTTCCATACTTCCCGCGCGTTGAACCCGTCCATCATCACGCATCTGGCACCGGACCACAGGCAGCAGAGAACGATATTCAGTATTCCATGGAGGTGATGAAGCGGCAGGACGTTGAGTATCGAATCTTCAGGGGTCCACTCCCACGCCTCTGTCATGCTGTTTATCTGGGCTTTTATGCCGAGATGGGTCGAGACTACTCCCTTGGGTTTAGATGTAGTGCCGCTTGTGTATATGATCATCGCCCTTCTCTCTTCGGAGATGCCGGAAAGTTCTCCGTGGGCAGGCCGAAAAACGTCCGGAAGCTTTCGGAACCGTACACCGGCATCGTGGAGGACCCCCTCGAGCTTGTGGGCGAGGTCCGGGTGAAAAACCACCGTCTCCGCACCGGAGTCCTTTATGACGTACTCTATTTCTCTCGGAGAATGGGCGATACCCAGGGGAACCGACACGCCTCCCGCCCTCCATACGCCGAGCTTAAGGGCCACGTACTCGAATCCCGGGGGAACTACAAACGCAACCCTCTTTTCCCCAAGATCTTCTTCGTCGCCGAGAAGATTAAGCGCCGCAAAGCGCGAGACACGCAGCAGGTCGGCGTAAGTGAAATTCCCCGTCCAGTCCTCAACCGCGGTCCTCTGCACGAAGTCGCCTGCCCTTTTTATAAGTTCGATTTCTGGCACGAAACTCTCTTTAACCTCCCGGCTTTTTGTTTTATAATAATAGAACCTTAAACACCACCCCGCAATCCATATGAGGAGGCTGGAAACGGCAGTCCGTTTTCAATCAGTAAAACCATGCCAAACCAACGTGAAATAACCGAACTGGGAGATCCCGTACTCTGGCAAATAGCTCCGAGGGTGAAAAACATAAGCGACCCGGAAATCCAGGAGTTGATTGATGACATGATTCATACGGCCGCCGAGGCGAGTGGCGTCGGAATCGCCGCTCCTCAGGTATCTGAATCTCTACGCATCTTCATAATTGCCGGGGCCCCGAGTTCACGGTATCCCGATGCCCCTGAAACGGAAATCAGGGTGGTAATCAACCCCGAGATAGTCTCGGTATCAGACGAGGTGGAAAAAGGCTGGGAAGGTTGCCTGAGCATCCCTGGAATCCGGGCGCTTGTACCAAGATACAAGGCAGTCCGCGCTGTCTACAGGGACAGAGACAACAACCTTGTGGAAGAAGATTTCTCGGATTTTGGGGCGAGAGTTTTCCAGCACGAATACGACCACATAAACGGAGTGGTGTTTCTTGACAGGGTTGAGAGTCCGCGCGAGATAATTACGGAAAAAGAATACATGAAACTTGTGACCCAATCCGATTCCGAGGAACAGGAATGACATTGCCCGCGGCAACTAGCGGATTAACGTAAGGAGAAACTCATGAGCGAATACCCAGAAGGTCTTGATCACGCCATAGACCACGGTTTCTATGACGCTGTTTTCCAGAGAAGGTCCCGGCGCTTCGGCCTCGGAATGGAGATCGAAAGGGGACCCCTTCAGTACAAGTCCAAGCACGATCCGGTGCCTTTGTCCGAACTTGAGGAAGCCATACTGGTGTGGACGGGCCTCGGCATAAAGAACATAAACCTCTCCGATTTCCCCCCGCACGTGGGCCTTGACCTTGAGATGCAGTTTACTAGCAAGACGATCCCCGCCCTAGGGGACGTGCACAGAACGGAGCTTTTCTACACGAATGACGAGGGGCTCTACATGATAAAGATGCACGACCGGCGCGCCGAGGATTTCGAGGGTCTTGAGAAAATGACCCGCCACCAGAGAGTGGATCGGATACTTGAGCTGTTCCGCGAATCCAAGATCAAGCTTTCGGACGGGAGGGCGGACCTGCCGTCAAAACCCCCGGGAATCGCCGCCCACAATCTCTGGAACGTGAACAAGCCCGGAACGACGGTATTCATGCCGGTAACGGATCTTTCGGCGTGCATAATCAATCTTTACTTCTTCTACATGAGGCCGGATCACAGGTTTAACTTCGTCGACGAGCTTCACAGCCTGAGACCACCCGGAACCGCGCACTGGCTCGAAAAAGGCTTTCTTGACAAGTCGAAAAGAATGCCGCTTGTCGAAGCGGAACTCCGCTTTGCAAACGGCTACATCGCGGAACAGGCCTTCATGGGACAGAACATGGTACTGACGCTTCAGACCCTCGGTCTTGGAGGATGGCTTTTCAGCGGATTCGCGAGCATGTTCATGCTTGGGGGAACCCCTTTTAACAGGGGGCTTGGTTTTCGGTTCGCAACTCCCAAGATACAGGGCGACACGGGAAATCCGAACCCAGTTGCCGTAGGCCGAGACGACCTGTTCCAGGCGTTCTGCCCGCCGTACTACAAGGACATGGGAGAAGCCGTGGAAGCGTTTAACGACATGAAATGGACAAACTGGGAATCACACAAGCTTCCCTACAAGGACCCGACCGGAGTGCTCGCGGAGGTTGAAAGACCCAGTAAAGACGAAATTCAGGTAGTAAAGGACATCTGCAACTATGTTTACGATACATATGGAAGGTTTCCTGCTTTTTCCGATCCCATGTTCCTTCGGTTCATGGTGCAGGCCCATCACCTAGACCTGGATTTCTACGATAAATACTATCCGCCCGGGGCTTATACGGAGGCACACAAAAACCATTTCGCGCGCTGGCATCCCGATATTCCTGATCCGTTTTCAGATAGATAAGCAAATCCACGCGTTATCTCACAAACCCTTAACTGATATGATGCAGGAGGACGTATAAGATGAGAAAGAACAGACTCCAGAAAATTTTCGGGCTGTTCATGACATTGCTTGTTGTAAGCATGGTTGCCGTTGTCTCGACAAGTTGCGGCACGGATGATGAAGACCTGAATCTCGACACTTTTCCTGTTTTTAAAATGGGAATGCTTCTTACTAAGACCGGAGAACCAGAGATAGGACATAACTACGAACCGGGAGTCAGACTGGCGGTTAAGGAAATAGAGGAAGCGGGCGTGCATGTAATTCTTGCGGAGAGAGACAGCGCATGCAGTTTGGATACTGCAGAAAAATCCTTCAGTCAGCTTATGGATGAAGGCGTGCATGGCATTATCGGAGCCGGGTGTTCAAGCGTTTCCCTTGAACTCCTTGATGAGATAAACGAGTATGAAATAGCAATGATCTCTCCTGTAAGCTCTTCTCCAATTCTGACTACGGAACCGACCTCGGGAAACGGATTTTTCTTCAGATCCAAGCCTTCCGACGCCTTCAGGGCCGTAGTTATCGCCAAGGTTGTAGCTGAAGACGGAGGGGCCGATAACATCGCCGTAATCCATATAAACGATGCTTACGGCAACGCTCTAAAAGATGCTTTAATAGAAACCGTAGGGGGCAACTCCGAGATCACGCAGATTCCCTACTCCCCGGAATCTACCGCTTCTGAGTACGCAGAAGCCGCCCGGCAAGCCAGTTCCTCAAACCCCGATGCTGTAGTCATTCTTCCTGTAGGGGCGGAACGCACAGACATTATAGCGGCGCTGATTGCCGCAGACACGGGACCATCTCAGACAAAAATATATCTTGCCGGGGCCACTCCACTTAACCTTGACGCAAGCGTAAGGAATCTTCTGGAAATATCGGGTGAAGAAGTTTTGGTAGAGGGAATAAAAGGCATTACCACTTCTTTTCCGGAGAACCCGGATTTTGCCCGCCGTATAATGGAATTTGCCCCTGAGATAGGATGTCCTTCCTGCCCGCGACATGCTTATGATGCCGCTGTTATCATGGTTCTTGCCGCCTTGAGTGCGGAGACTGTGGAACCGTCGGAATACGTAAATGAAATAAGCGCCGTGACAAGGAACGGTGAGAAGTGTCAGAGTTTCTCGGAGTGTCTCGACCTAGTGGTTGAAGGCAAGGATATAGACTATGACGGAGTATCCGGCACTATCGAACTTGATGATGCGGGCGATCCTACGGAAGGAATTTACGAGATCAGCAGGTATAACGCAGACGGCATTCCGGTAAAAGTGGGAAGTATTTCTGTTCCTTGATTACGAACAAAGAAAACATTAGGCAAGAAAAGTGCGAGCAACTCATCTGAAGGATTCGCGGGCTTTCTTGTGAGCACTATCGCCAAGGGACTCCTTGCCCTAAAAAAACCGCGCTGCTAATCCCGCTTTCTGCGGAAAATACATCTGAACGGTTGTTTGACGAGGAATAAAACAACCTGAAGGTTGAACAGCACCCCCGCAAAACTAAGAAGGTCGGAGGGCTTCATGTAGATTTGCGAATCCCACACCCCCATCTGGCCGCTTATAACTATGAAGTCGCCCTCCACGGACGATTCCGTTACCGTTATTTCAAAATCCCCCGCTGGGCTGGTTACTTTCATTAGAATTCTCCCGTGACAGATTAAAGACTTCTGGGTTCATTATACCAAAAAACCGGAATCTTCACGCGGGAACCGAAAGGATCTCTCTCATCACTTCAACCGGGGCATCTTCACCCGTCCAGATCTCAAAAGCGTCAACTCCCTGATAAAGGAGCATGCCGAGTCCGGATTCCGCCTTCAGCCCCAGAACCCTAGAGTCTCTTACAAGCGGAGTGACTGTAGGTTTATAGACAAGATCGTAGACCACGCAGTTCTCATCGAGCAGGTCAAGCGGAAGACAAAGAGGTTCGATATCACCCATTCCCGCAGAAGAGCAGTTAATCACGATGTCCGCCCGCTCCATCAGCTGCGCTACCCGCTCTGCGTCCTCAAGCGGTGCCGCGGAGAATCCGACGTCTCCAAAGCGGGGAAGGAATTCTTCCGAGAGTTCTCGCGCTTTCGAGTAGGTTCTGTTCGCAATTGCAACACTTCGGGCGCCGCCTGTACACATGGCCACTATTACGGCCCTTGCCGCTCCGCCGGCTCCCACGATAAAAATATTCTTGTCCTGCGGAACAAACTCGAGTTCAGAATAAAGAGCTCTCAATACCCCGGAGACATCCGTGTTGTAACCCTTGAGCCTGCCGGTTTCGTTAACTATGGTGTTTACCGCTCCGACCATGGACGCCTCGGGAGCAATCTCGTCCAGACCCGCCATAACGGACTGCTTATGCGGGATGGTGACGTTAACTCCACAAAGACCAAGGTTTCTTATCGAACTCACGGCCTTGGCTATGTTTCGGGGGTCTACGTCAAAAGCCAGATAAACGCAGTCAAGTCCTAGATGCGCAAACGCCGCGTTATGCATGGCGGGAGACAAGCTCTGGGATACTGGATGACCAAAAATGCCGTATATCCGTGTTGTGGCTTTTATTTCCAAATCCGCTCGTCCTTCGGGTAATCGCAGAGAATTTCCCGCACCGCCGCAATATCGTGTTCGATCTGCGCTACAAGTTCGTCCACGCTCGCAAAACGCTTCTCGTCCCTAAGCCTTTCGACGAAATTAACCCCGACTTTCTTTCCGTAAAGATCGTCACTGAAATCAAAGATGTGGGTCTCGACCGTAAGCTTGCTCTCCTCGAACGTCGGGCGTATCCCTATGTTGGTGATACTTTCGTGGAAGCCGTCTGAGAGCCTGACATAGGTAGCATAGACCCCTGGCTTGGGAAGAATTTCCCATTCGGTGTCAAGGTTAACCGTAGGAAAACCCAGTTTCCTGCCTCTTCTCTCACCTTCCACAACGACGCCCTCTATGTAGTAATCGTAACCGAAAAACCGGTTCGCCTTGCTGATTTCTCCGTCTCTTACAAGGTTCCTTATAGCGCTGCTGCTTACCACCTGATCATCTACCCGAGCCACCTCGGCAACTACCGTATTAAAGCCATGGGTTTCTCCCATGGAGCGAAGGAGATCGACGTTCCCCTTTCTTTTGTGTCCGAAAGAAAATCCCGGACCCACGACTATGTCCTTTATCCTGAGGCGCTCAAGGAGGAGGTCTTTTATGAAATTCTCCGCGCTCACCTTTGAGAGTTCACGGGTGAAGTTAAGGCAGATAACCGCATCAATCCCAGTAGCCTCAAGCATCTCGAACCTACTCCCCAGCGGGAAGATGAGTGAAAGCTCCTTTCTGCCGAGAACTTTCTGCGGATGGGGATTGAATGTAATTACGCAGGAACGCGTGGAATTTTCCCGCGAGCAGCGTTCCGCGGTTTCTATTATCTCTTTGTGCCCGAGATGAATGCCGTCAAAGTTTCCAATGCCCGCCGAGGTCTCGAAATCCAGGGGCTGCTTGGGATCAACGATAATCTTCATGTTTTCCGAAAACCGATACCGTAAAAAATAAACACCCGCTGGAAGCGGGAGAGGAAAGAACACAATATTACCACATAATATTTATTAGATTACATTCAGTTTTGCCAATTTTCAAAAGGAACTTGTCTATCCTTGGCCTAATTTAGAACTGAATGAAAGAATTTCTTCTTGGTTAATAAAAACACTATTCGAGGCATTTGCGTAGTTGACTATGTGCATATGGGGCGGGGGTTTTGGCAGGAGGCAAAAAACTTTTCACGCCGCAGATTCCTTAAAAGCGCTGGAAAACCAGGCTTGATATCCCCGGAAACCGCAAATTCCGCCCCAGGGTTCATCCTTCACCGAAAATCCGCTCAAAACACAACCTGTTTTACCTTTTTCCTGGGAACAAGTCGATAAACTCTCAGACCTCAGACGTCTCGGACATGTTGTTGACTCCCTGTCCGACGGCAAGCTCTAAAAGCCCTATCGGCCATGCGCGGCAAGGGACGCAGCGAATATCCCGC
>JAPOQQ010000074.1 GCA_026710625.1 Candidatus Dadabacteria bacterium
CCCCCCCGATTTTTTATGGGAAGTGCCCGGACCGCGGAGGTATGCGAGAGGAGTTTGTTCGCTATGAGACGCGTTCTGGCCTGTCTTGCCCTGACGCTTTTCATTTTTGCGGGAAACGCGCGTTCTCAGACAACATGCGATACGCACAACCCCCAAGACCCGCCGACGGACAAGGATGCGCTGATAGCTCTTTACTGCGCAACGGATGGCTCTAACTGGACAAAAAATATCAACTGGCTGACTGAAAGCCCCCTTGGTGGCTGGGACGGCGTTACGCTTGATAATAACGGGCGGGTGACTCGTCTCCGTCTCCCCAACAACCAGTTGAGCGGGTCCATTCCGACGGAATTGGGCAGCCTGACCGGCCTGACCTACCTCAACTTCTACAGCAACCAGCTGAGCGGGTCCATTCCGACGGAGTTGGGCAGCCTGACAAGCCTGACGGAACTCTTGCTCTATGACAACCGGCTGAGCGGGTCCATTCCGACGGAGCTGGGCAACCTGACCAGCCTGACGATCCTCTATCTCGACAACAACCAGCTGAGCGGATCCATTCCGACGGAGCTGGGCAACCTGACCAGCCTGACGGAACTCCGGCTCTTCAACAACCAGTTGAGCGGGTCCATTCCGACGGAGCTGGGCAGCCTGACCAGCCTGACGGAACTCTACCTCCAAAACAACCAGTTGAGCGGGTCCATTCCGATGGAGATGGGCAAACTGACCAGCCTGACGGGTCTCTATCTCTACGACAACGATCTGAGCGGATCCATTCCGACGGAGTTGGGCAACCTTGGCAGCCTGACCAAACTCTGGCTCTACAACAACGAGCTGAGCGGATCCATTCCGACGGAGCTGGGCAATCTGACAAGCCTGACGAACCTCTACCTCCAAAACAACCAGCTGAGCGGGTCCATTCCAACGGAGCTGGGCAGCCTGACAAGCCTGACGGGTCTCTATCTCTACGACAACGAACTGAGCGGATCCATTCCATCCGAGTTGGACAACCTGACCGGCCTGACCGACCTCCGGCTCCAGAACAACAACTTGAGCGGAGAGATTCCCGACTTGAACAACCTCACCCTGAATTACCTCTATCTCCACAACAACCGCCTGACCGGGCCCGTTCCCGAGTTTACCAGTGCGACCGGTCATTTCCGGCTATCCCTGTACGGCAACACGGGCCTGTACGGCTATCCCGCTGCACTGGACGACCGCTCCTTACTGCGCCTGCTCGCCCCCGGCGACGGCTCGGCGGTGTGTCTGCCCAGTACGGAGGGCGGCGCCGACTGCGTCATCCCGACCAAGGTGGACAACCTGCGCGTGCAGGCTAGCGGCCAGCAGCTCGTTTTTTCCTGGGTCCCCAATCCCGCTAACCCCGCTCCCAGTGGCTACGATGCGTGGTATTTTCCTCCGGGCGGTCCCTGGATCTCCGCATCGGTGACTGGCACGACCGCCACGACCCCCGATGCAATCCTTTCATTCCTGGTGCGCACCACCGATGCCTCCACCAGCCCGCGGTTGTACTACATTCCCGGGTTTTCACCCCTGTTTACCCTAAGCATCGCTGCTACCCCTCCATGCGGGACCTCAGTAACCGATTTGTCAGTGGTGGAGCCGTTCCCGTGGATACGACTGATTCTCGATCCGCCCGATTCGATGACGGAAGCGGAGTACGCGGGAATCGATGCCGACGGAGTGCAACTTACCTCTTGGGTTAACTTTAGGAATGAGTTCCCCGTGTACACTTCCCTCACCTCGGTCGTGCAACATTATAGGAGGACGTATCCCAGTTTCGCCGGGTTTAAGTTCAGGCTCAAACAGAATACCGCCGTCACGGCGCAATGCACTTGGAGGTTTGACTCCGGGAACACCAGCGGGACGTCCAGAGACACGTCTCCCCCGAACACGGGAGAAACTGACACGGGTGGCGGAGGCGGAGGCGGCGGTGGAGGCGGCGGTGGTTTACCTCCATCAGGCAGCGGTGATGAGCCTCCGCCTGAAGATGAAGAACCCTCAGGCCCTGACCAGCCTGACGCCTGCGGAGAAAACGACAGGGAAAACCTTGAGAGGTTCTACGAAGCTTCGGGAGGAGCAAACTGGCATGAGAATGAGAACTGGAATTCTCCCGAACCTCTCGGGGAGTGGTTCGGAGTGCAAACAGATGAAGACGGAAACGTTATATCCCTGCGTCTTTCAGAAAACAATCTTTCGGGAGAGGTCCCGGAAGAACTTCTGTTGTGTCTTTCGGAACTGAAGGAGTTTGCCCTGTGGGGGAACGATGGTCTTTCGGGAGAAGTGCCAGAGGAACTTGTGCTTCGTGTTGAGAGAGCAGTGTTAAGAGACATAGCGGAAATGCTTAACATTAACCCCGAGTGGTTTGAGAACTACGGGGACCCCTACAACTTCGAGGACTGGCACGGGGGAGTCACGACGGATGATGACGGAAGAGTCGTAGAGCTTGATCTCCCCGGAGCAGAGATTCCGGAGAGCGTTTCTCAACTTAAAAGGCTCAGGAAGATAATGATAACAAGTTCTGGAGGCGGAGGCTGCGCCTTGCGCCCCGAAGATAACTCTTCCGCATTCAGCTTGTTCCTCCTGACTCTTCTTGTCTTTGCGGCGCTTGGTAGAAAAAGAGCGCGGGGCTGATAGCCTGTGTTCGACTCCGAAGCGGTAAAAGCTTTTTGACTTGCACATCGAGCGTTAAATAACTTTGAAGGTGCTGGATTGTCGCGTCCGCGGTTGGTCGGGTTTGGTGATTCTGCGGGAAATCGGTGGCGCGTTCCGTCTGAATCGAGCAATGCGATTGTCAGATTGCCGGAATACGGGCCGCCGCTCTCGTTCCGGAAACCTGAACCCCGAAAAATCATTACATCGCAAATGCCTCGGGGAGAAAAAGCTTGCATTACTTGTAATCGGGGAGTAATTTTCTTGATCTTTCTGGATAAGGCGATTTTTCTTAAAAGAATGTTAAATGGATAAAAAGCTTGTCGTTGGAAACTGGAAAATGAACTTGCTTCGAGAGGAAGCACTGGAGTTATCCGGCGCGATAGTCAGTCTGCTTGGGGAAGACTACGACGCATGTCAGGTAGTACTTGTGCCTCCCTATACGGTTCTTGACGTGGTAAGAAGACGCATCTCGGGTTCGAGCATAGACCTTGGGGCCCAGAACGTTTCCGGCAGGATAAGTGGGGCGTTCACTGGTGAGGTCTCCGCGCCGATGCTTTTGGACGCCGGATGCAATTGGGCTATTATTGGCCATTCGGAGAGAAGGCACATACTTGGGGAGACTGATGAACAGATCCGCGAGAAACTTCTGCTATCAATCTCCTGCGGGTTGAAAATAATTCTCTGCGTGGGAGAAACCGAAGCCCAGAGAGAAGAAGCAATCTGCGGAAGTGAAGACATTTCGGCGAGAAAAGAACTGCTCTTCTCGCCGATAAAGATCCAGATAGAAAATGCGCTGCATGATCTGGATGAAGAACGGATTTCAGAAGATATCGTCATAGCATACGAGCCGGTCTGGGCCATAGGAACGGGGAAAAATGCCACTTCTTCGGAAATAGCTGAGATTCACGTATATATACGAGAGCTTTTGACCGGGATGTTTCCCCGTTTAGGTAATAGTGTGAAAATTTTATATGGTGGAAGCGTCAAAACGGGTAATATAGAAGAGATAATGTCTGTTGATGAAGTTGACGGGGTTCTGGTTGGAGGAGAAAGTCTTTCAGCTGACTCTTTTTTTAGAATAATAAAGTCCGTGGGGGGTTAGAAATTGGAGTTCTTAATACCGTCGGTGAAAATTATTCATATTGTTGTCAGCATCCTTCTTGTACTGATCATACTGCTTCAACCGAGCAAGTCCGCAGACATAGGTTCAATGTTTGGAGGCGGGAGTTCAGAGTCGCTTTTTGGTTCAAGCGGAGCGATGCCTTTTCTTGTGAAGATGACCAGGCTTTTTGGGCTCATATTCGTAATTACCTCGCTTTTTCTCGGTTACACCTCCGTAAAATCGATATCGGGTTCGGTGGTGGAGAAATCGCCGATTGAAGTATTTGAAGAAACCTCTCAGCCTGTCGAAGAACCCTTGGAACCTTCTCAGGAAGGAGAATGAACATAGAGGGGCCGGTTGTCCGGATGCCTTTTATTTGAAAGTGCTTTAGTTAATATAGACATGATAAGTCAGTACAGTAGTAACGTGCCAATTCGGAGGTTCCAAAGATGGCATACATAATTGCCGAACCATGTATCGGAGTGAAGGACAAGGCTTGTGTTGAAGCGTGCCCGGTTGATTGCATATATGAGGGAGATGATCAGTTGATCATACATCCTGATGAATGTATAGACTGCGGAGCGTGCGTAGACCCCTGTCCGGTGGATGCCATATTTCACGAAGATGAATTGCCCGATAAATGGCAGAAGTTCATTGACATAAACAAAGATTTCTTCGAGGGCAAAGAAGGCCTTGAACCGGCCAGAAATGACTAAAATTCAGTAAGAACGGACTTTAAAGAGAAAAAAGGGGGACTTGAGAGTTTCATTTCCCCCTTTTTTTATGTCTTCGGGAAAACACTTCTATGCGGACAAGATGGCAATGTGGAAAAAGCTCAAAAGGGCTTCCCTTACACATCAGACTGTATTAACTTGTAGCTTAAAAAGTTTCACGTATATATTTTGCTGTTTAAGATGAATACCCAAGATGTAAAAAAGAAAGCGCGCAAGGTTCTTCAATTTCTGAAAAAAGCTTATCCCGACGCAAAATGTCATCTTGTTTTTAAGAATGCATCAGAGCTTCTGATCGGGTCTATTCTCTCCGCCCAGTGTACGGATAAACGAGTAAATATGATAACCCCTGGACTTTTCAAGAAATACCCGGACCTAAAGGCATTTTCTTGTGCGTCAGAAGCAGAACTCCAAAACGATGTAAGATCAACAGGTTTTTACAGAAATAAGGCAAAAGCGATAATAAACTGCTCAAGGGAGATAATACAAAAACACAAGGGAAAGGTCCCTTGCGAGATGGAAGAGTTAGTCAAACTTCCAGGAGTCGGAAGGAAAACGGCAAATGTTATAATCGGCAATTATTTCAGAAAACCCGGAATAATAGTTGACACCCATATAATGAGGTTAAGCCGCAGGCTTGGCCTTACCTCGAATTCCGACCCCGTTAAGATTGAATTTGATCTTAGAAAGTGCATTCCGGAAAAAGACTGGACGTTTTTTTCAAATTCCCTGGGTGATCACGGGAGAAATGTCTGCAAGGCGAGAAAGCCTATATGTTCAAAGTGCGGAATATCCCACTTATGTTTGTATTTCGAGGAGCTTTACGCATCGTGAGAGCTGTCAGCCTTAAAGAAATTTCTGGGAAACCCTCTGGGCGCAGAACCGCTGGGTATTTTCACCCGGTTTTCAAAGTAATTACGAGACACGAGCGGAGAAAAAGCAGATGAAGTCCGGCACTGATTATTCTGGATTTTTTCCTTTCGGATGGCTAAGAGACTTCCGGGGGGACAACTGGCAGATTTTCTGGGATAAGAAAACGGGGCATCTTTTTCTCAAGGCCACCGCAGAAAACACGCTCATAAAGATTGGAGAAGCCCCGGACTGGATGGAGGCGAAGAAGAAAGCTGATTTTCTAATGCAGAACCCTGATTCGGTCACAATGGAAACCGAAGATTGTTGAATTTGCCACTTTTAAGCAAACGATTCGGGGTATTTCTGAATTCTAAGGTTCTTGTCAATCATCAGAGTTCGTTACTGCAGCTATTGACTTGCCCGCGGGGTTTTTATAATATCAGTACTTCTTAAAAAAACCGTGTCTAAACAATGAAATACGTAGAGCAAGAACTGATTTCCGTACCAGTCGGGAAAGGAAAGGTTAACGCCCTCTACTACAGAGCGCTTAATAACGACTCCGAAAAAAGAAAGACTATAATTATCCATGTTCACGGTTTTTTGGGGAACTTTCTTGACGGGAGCCAGAGATTCTTACCGCCGATCCTTGCCAAGGCAGGCTACTCATCTATTGCGATAAATACCAGAATGGCCAATTTCGGGCTTTTCTTCGGCTTTGGAATAGTGGATGACACTATTCCGCAGATAGACGGCGTAGTGAGGTATTTGGGAGAAATTGGTTACGAGAAAATCATTGTTTCCGGTTACAGCCTAGGTGGAGGAGCGATTCTTAGGTATCTCTCCGTAAAAAGCCACCAACAGGATTCCGATGAGTCGGAACTACTAAAGGGTGTGATTGCCCTCTCCACTCCTTATTCTGTTCCGGACTCGATAAGAAGAAGATGGAATAAGTGGGAAAGCCAGCCTTCCTACGACGAGGTGTACGAGGAAGCGAAAATGATACTCGGCGATAATCCCCATGATTCGAAGCAGGATAGAACGATTCTTATTTTCAGGGCGAGGGGGAACTCCTACCGGCCGGATCACACCGAGATATATACTTACAAGACGTGGTGGTTTCTCGCCGGTCCGGAGGCAGAAGCCGTAAAAAGCTATAAGCAAATAAAAAACATAAAACTGCCGATTCTTCTAATGCAGGGTTGGAACGATGAGTTTGTAAAACCCGATGAGACCCACAATCTTGCGCAAATAGCCATAGATAACGGAAATGACGACGTTTCCGCGTATTATCTCAATACCGGCCATACTCTCGACGGAAAAGAAGAGGAGATGGGCGATATTATAATAAGATGGCTTGACAGAAGATTCATCTGATTCTGCGATGGTAAACGAACAGAAGAGTCTCCTCACTTACAAGACTGAAGACGGATTCGAGGTGAATTCTCTCCTTGTCACCCCGGAGTTCGCATCGGAAGAAGATCTTTACGAGTCTCCCATAATCATAAACCTTTATGGAGTACTGGGGCACTTCCTCACGAGAGGAACCCCCGCTAGACTTCCCCCTCTTCTCAAGGAAAAAAATATAAGCACGCTTTCTGTAAATACCCGTATGGCGTTCATGGGTCAGATAATGGGCGAGGGGATTTTTCCTGACACGATTCATGAAATGAAAGAATCGGTGAATATTCTTCAGAAAGAAGGGTTTCGCAACATCTTCATGCTGGGCTACAGTCTAGGGGCTAACATGGCCGTCTACTATGCGTCCCAGACCGATTCTTTCGGGATAAAAGGGCTTATACTGGAAGGGTGTTCCTATTCCCTGCCATATTCACAGCAAAGAAGGCTTGAGAGAAACAAGAGTATTCCATCCTATGAGGATATTTATCGCAAAGCCAGAGAAATCCTGGGTCCGAATCCGCAGAAAAAGAAAAACGACCAGATATTTATCGTCTACAGAGCCTGGGGGGATTCCTTTAACCCGATTGATGGGGAGATGTTTACTTACAGGACCTGGTGGTATATGAGAGGACCCCAAGCCTACTATGCAAAAACCTGTGAAATTATAGAAGATGTGAATGTGCCCGTACTCTTTATCCACGGAGAAAACGACGACATCGTTGATGTGTGGGAGCCCAAGGAACTTAAAGATATAATGAATCAGTCGGGCAAAGAAGATGTGACGTTACGCTATATACCGGAAGCGAAACACGACTGCATAGAGAACCCCAAAGACTCGATAGACGCCATAACGAAATGGATATCGGAAGTTAGCGCAAAGATGTGAAATCGGATGAGTTCTCCCTTTAGGTCTCGGGATTCTGAGAATTGAACCGGGATATGGTGCCGAGTTTGTTTTTTGGGAAATTATATGCTTTGTTCACCGCTCAAAGACCCAGTTCTTTTACCTTGCTAAGTATCTCTTCGGCATGGGACGAGATTTTAACTTTGTCCCAAATATACGCTATCCTACCACCTTTCTCTATAAGGAAGGTGGTCCTGCGAGCAACGAAGGGAAGGAACTTCCACTTTGCCCCGTACAGATCCACTATCTTTCTTTTTTTGTCGCTCAACAACGGAAAATTGAGTGAAAACTTGTCCCTGAACTTCTCATGGGACTTTACCCCGTCTGTGCTTACCCCCAAAACCTGTACTCCAAGAGACGCAAGTTCCTCCTCCGCATTACGAAGCGAACAAGCCTCCATAATACAGCCCGTAGTGTTGTCCTTAGGATAAAAGTAAAGCACCACAGCCCCTTTAGAATAAAAGTTGCTCAACCTTACCTTCTCCCCTCCGTAGGTTTCGGCTTCAAAATCAGGAGCCTGACTCCCTATCTCAAGATTTCTTCCCATAAATGTTCCTTTCTTTATAAAGTTTTCGGTAAACAATCTATATAATTCCCGTTTTTTGTTCTTGCAAAAAGGGAAACTTTATATATCTTACAAGTCCTTTAATAAAACAGTTGACTTTTCCCTAAATTTTTACTCATAAATCTGTAGGCAACAGGGAATTTGGAGGCGACAATCATGTCCGAGAATTTTTCAATCGAAAATGAGCTTTCAGAAAAACACCAACTTAAAAACCCTTCGGGAGTATATTACAACCTCTCCGTTCCTAGGCTTTACGAAGAAGCGATAAAGAGAAACGAAGGACACATTGGTGAGAGTGGAACTTTTGTGGGCTTCACTTCTCCTCATACTGGAAGGTCACCTAAGGACAGATTTGTGGTAAAGGAGCCTTCCACGGAAAAGAATATAGACTGGGGAGCGGTAAACCAGCCCGTATCACCAGAAGTATTTGACCACCTCTATGGAAAGGTGATGGATTATTTGAAAGGGAAGGATGTTTTCGTGAGAGACCTTCAGGTTTGCGCCCATCCAGACTACAGAACAAATGTAAGGGTGATAAATGAATTCGCCTGGCACAATATTTTCGTGAATAACCTCTTCATAAGACCTAGCGCTTCTGAACTTCCACATAAGGAAGTGGGTTTTACCGTCATTTCCGCCCCGGGTTTCAAGGCAGATAACCCAGAAAAATACGGTCTTAACAGCGAAACCTTCATATTTCTTAACCTAAGCCGAAGAATTGCTCTTATCGGTGGTACGCGCTATGCGGGAGAGATGAAAAAATCCGTTTTTGCCGCCATGAATTTTCTTCTGCCGGAAAGAAATGTTTTTCCAATGCACTGTTCGGCAAACATCGGAAAAGACGGAAATGTGGCGCTTTTCTTCGGATTGTCGGGAACTGGCAAAACCACACTTTCTGCTGATCCCGAAAGGGCGCTTATCGGAGATGACGAACATGGCTGGTTCGATGAAGGAGTTTTTAACTTCGAGGGTGGTTGCTATGCGAAGACTATAAAGCTTAGCCCGACTACAGAACCCGAAATTTATCAAGCAGCACTTAATTTCGGCTCGGTTCTTGAGAATGTCGAACTTGACTTAGAAACAGGAAAGATAGATTTTGACAGCGACAGGCATACGGAGAACACCCGTGGGGCATACCAGATTGATATGCTCGAAAATATTGTTCCGGAAGGAATAGGCGGTATTCCAAAAAGTATTTTCATGCTGACCTATGATGCTTTCGGGGTTCTGCCCCCTATATCAAAGCTTGATTCTGACCAAGCCATGCGTTATTTCCTTCTGGGCTACACGGCGAAAGTTGCCGGTACCGAGAGAGGAGTGAGCAAACCCCAGGCAACTTTCAGCTCATGTTTCGGGTCTCCTTTTCTTCCAAGACCCCCGAAATTCTACGGAGCGATGCTGAAAGAAAGGATGGAAAAGCATAAGGCAAACGTATGGCTCCTAAACACTGGGATTTCCGGCGGGCCTTTCGGGGTCGGTAAAAGAATGCCTCTTCCATCCACAAGAGCTCTTGTTACAGCAGCGGTAAGCGGTTTGCTTGACGACAGAGAGTTTGTCAAAATCCCTATACTTGATCTGTCCGTGCCGGTTGATTGTCCTGGAGTTGATTCGACTCTTCTACAGCCTCGACTTTCATGGGATGATCTGGACGAATATGACCGCAAGGCTCGTACTCTGTCGGACCTTTTTGAGAAAGAATACGAAAAGTATATCTAGAGTTTAAGCGGGTTTTAAGTCACTGTAAAAAACCATTCCACCTTCTCTTGGACTGTTTTCTCTTCAGTCGAGATTCACTCTAGGTAACAGGGCGTTTTTAACTTAGCAACTAAGCCAGGGATTAAGAACCCCATTTGTCGTTACAAGTCTTTTCAGGTTGAAAGATTCTCTCTGAAACAGTCAATAAGAGTATAAAATCGTGTAGTATTTACTTCTAAGATTTTTTTTCGAGACAGCGTTCAAGATGCTGGAGTTCATAAGAAAATACAAAGATTTTTCTTTGATCACTCTGGGAAATTTTCTCTTTCAGTGTGGTTTCACCACGTTTTTCCTTCTACCTCTTTTTATACTTGACCTTGGAGGCGATGCAGCATCTATAGGCTACATCATGGGGATTTTTGGAGTCGCCTCAGTCGGTACCGCTCTGGTTTCTGGTCTTCTGATAGACCGCTACGGGCAGAGGACCTTCATGCTCATCGGTTCATTCCTAATGTTTTTATCCTCTATTCTGCACCTGTTTGTAGTAGATATTGGCTTGTTAATATATATCTTGAGGCTTTTGCAGGGTGTCGCTTTCGGCCTTTTCTTTACTTCCGCGGCTACGGCGGTTTCCTACACTGTTCCTAGAGAGATAAGGCATTCCTGCCTAACCACTTTCGGTATTACCACCATAGCGTGCTTCGCCATCGGGCCCTTTTTCGGAGAAATTCTCATTGAAGAGTTAGGTTACCACGCCTTTTTTATCTATTCTTCCAGCTATCAGGTAATTGCATTTTTGCTTTGCTTTTTCACGAAAGAAACAAATCGAGGCGAATCCACAGGCCCTATTTTCCAAGGATTTTTTAAAATTCTTTTCTCTGACAGGTTCAGCGTGCTTTTCCTGATGAATCTGATGATTGCCGTTAGTTTAGGGGCCCTGGTTCATTTCTTCCATGTTCATCTGGAGGAATATGGTTTTCACATCGGGACCTTCTTTGTCATTTTTGCTGTTATAGCCGTATTAATCAGGTTTTTTGGAGGAAAGGTCTCAGATCTTATAGAGAGAAGAAAAATAGCCTTGCCCGCACTTTTTCTTCTGGTTCTCTCAATGCCCCTAGCTTTTTTTGTGAGTTCCTTTTCACAACTGGTGTTGTTTTCTTTGGTTTTCAGCATAGGCTACGGATTTGCCTACCCGACGATAAATACCATGGTTATTGACAGGGCGCGCGCCGGCGAGAGAGGAACCGCCGTGGGCATATTCAATATGTCCTATGGAACAGGGATAAACTCTTCGGCTATTATTCTTGGGCTAATAGTGCGCGATTACGGCTTTTTCAGCATGTACTTATCAACCGCGCTGTTCTTGGTTGTCGGGTGCGTTATTTTTGCTTATAAATACTATATAACTGCAGTCATGGGTGAGCAACCAGCATTAGAATAAGTGGAATATGCAGTTGTAGAAAGTACTTAAACAATCAGCCCTAACTCCCTACTATCTTTATTGTGATCTCCAAGATTGAAGCCGGGGATTGTTCTATGGCGTCCCCGAGGGGATTTGAACCCCTGTTACCGGCGTGAAAGGCCGATGTCCTAGGCCTGACTAGACGACGGGGACGGCAAGAATTGAGCCGTACAGGATTCGAACCTGTGACCCACTGCTTAAAAGGCAGTTGCTCTACCAGCTGAGCTAACGGCTCAGAAGATGCCGTATTATATCACGGGTCTCTTTCATGTCAAAAAGATATAGTTGTCCTGATAGAAAGCATAAAATCATGTAAACTCCCTTTTTCACTTTCTTTTTCAGGTCACTATTTAGTATGCCTTTTGTACAAAAGTATAGAGATTTTTCCCTAGTCACTTTGGGAAACTTTTTCTTTTTCTGCAATTTTTCCTCTTTTTTCCTGCTTCCGCTTTTCATAAGAGACATCGGGGGTGACGAGGCCCGGATAGGGTATGTTATGGGAACTTTTGGTATAACTTCAATAGGTGCTATCCCCTTCGTAGCCTTTCTAATAGACCACTACGGGCGAAGAAGATTCATGCTCGCGGGTTCTTTTCTGATGTTTCTGGTTTCCCTTCTCTATATTTTTATATCGGACATTGACGTGAAAATATTCCTCCTGAGACTCATGCAGGGAATAGCTTTCGCTTTTTTCTTCACCTCAGCCGCTACGGCGGTTTCCGATTATGTTCCCAGTGAAATAAGGGCTTACGGACTCGGCATTTTCGGTGCCTTCACAATAGCTTCTTACTCAATTGGACCTACCATCGGAGAACTTATGATAGAAAGATTCAGCTACTCGATCTTTTTTCTCTATACCTCCCTTTTCAGTCTGCTTGCCTTTATTCTCTGTTTCCTCTCGCGGGAGGGAAATTTCAGGGTATCTGAAAAATCCATTTTCAGCGGCTTTTTCGACGTTGTCTTCTCCGCGAGGTTCCGCGTGCTTCTGCTGACCAATCTTATAATTGCCGTGGGGCTTGGAAGCATGCTTAATTTCTTCTCAGTTTTTCTTGAGGGAAACGGAATTCATGCATGGAGCTTTTTTCTTACATATTCCGTAACCGTCATATTAATCAGGGTCCTGGGAGGAAAGCTTCCGGATATTGTTGAGAGAAGAAAAATAGCCCTGCCTTCAATGCTTATCATGGTCCTGTCCCTGCTCATGATTTCTTCCATAAACTCCACTTTGAGCGCTGTTCTGGTTTCTTTTGTCTTCAGCCTGGGTTACGGAATTCTCTACCCCACCATAAGCGCGATGATTATCGACAGGGCGCTTGATGATGAGAGGGGAACGGCGATGGGCGCGTTTAACATGTCATTTAGCATCGGGATAAACCTTTTTGCCTTCGCTCTTGGACTCATAGCGCGAGATTACGGTTTTTCGAACATGTATTCGGTAACGGGAATATTCTTGCTTGCGGGGTGCATTATCTTTACCTATAAATATTTTATAAGTGCAGGGAGGGTGAAACGTCTTTCATGAAAATAAAATCCGGTGATACCATTCTCCTCGTTTCACCTGACAGCAAAAGCTTTATGGTGGTGGTAGAAGAGGGCAAGTCGTTCAGTTCTCATATGGGAATACTCGACCTTTCCTCTGCGCTGGGAAAAAAATGGGGAGAAACGATAGTTTCAAGCCTCGGAAACAATTTTGTACTTCTTAAACCTACCGTGGAACAAAAGATTATGAAGGTGAGAAGGGCTACCCAGATCGTTTATCCGAAGGATGCAGCATTGATTCTCTTTAAGACGGACGTGAGAGCGGGGACTAGGGTTGTTGAAGCCGCGACCGGTTCGGGAGCCCTTACCATTGCGCTTGCAAATTCGGTGGCCCCTTCCGGAAAAGT
Source organism: Candidatus Dadabacteria bacterium (assembly GCA_026710625.1). Taxonomy (GTDB): domain Bacteria; phylum Desulfobacterota_D; class UBA1144; order Nemesobacterales; family Nemesobacteraceae; genus Nemesobacter. The sequence goes on from JAPOQQ010000074.1 coordinate 13,263, forward strand.
CTATACGTACGAGAAAAGAGAGCAGTTCATGAATAATGCCAAAGATAACGTACGACGGGCGGGGCTTTCTGAATACGTGGAATTTAACTGTGGCGACGCCAGAGAAGGTTTTAAGGAAACAGATGTTGACGTCGCGATACTTGATCTCCCTTCTCCATGGTATGGAATTCCGGCGGCTTACGGGGCTCTTGCCCCCGGAGGGAGAATCGCAAGTATTTCCCCAACATACAACCAGGTGGAAAGAACCGCGGAATCGCTTGAGGAAACGGGTTTTGTGAGAATCGAAACAGTGGAACTTATAATGAGGAGCTATCAGGTGAAAAAGGGGAAAACTCGCCCAGATAACAGAACCGTGGCACACACAGGATTTCTTACCTTTGCCTTCAAGGGAATAATGGATGTTGACGCTCGCGAATCAAAATGACCAATGAACGACTTCTTAGAGAAGGCGCAGAACAAATAGGTATCAAGAACATCAGGATCGATCTTTTCCTCTCTTATGTTGACTTGCTACGCAAATGGGGCAAGCGCATAAACCTAAGTTCAGTCCTCGCTGACCGGGAAATCATAATCAAACACCTGATTGATTCCCTTACAGTGGCTGAATTCATGCCTCCCGGCTCAAGGGTGATTGACATAGGTACGGGGGCCGGTTTTCCCGGAATTCCGCTTTCTATCTACGATCCGTCTCTTAACGTTACGCTTCTTGAATCGGTTGGAAAGAAAATTGCTTTTTTAAAGGACGCGAAAAGATCTCTCGGACTTAACGACATCGATATTCACCATGGAAGAGCCGAGGAAATAGATAGAGGGATGAAAGGGGGCTTTGACCGGGTGACATTCCGGGCTCTTGGGAGCATTGATACTGTCGTGGCTCTCGGCACCCCTTATCTGGATATAGGAGGGGAGATGGTTATAATGAAGGGCCCCCGGGGAAAGAAGGAATGGGAAGATTACGCGAACCGGTATCCGGAAGATATGGAACTTCTTTTGACAAGAGAACTTGAACTGCCTTTTTCAGGTGAGAAAAGGGTAATTATTGTCGCAAAGCCGACATCTCGGCAGATGGAGACGAAAGTTTGAAAACCATAGGAGTAATAGGCGGAAGCGGTCTTTATGAAATGGAAGGCCTTTCGGACGTTAAAACCGTTTCTATGGAAACTCCGTGGGGCAAACCCTCCTCAAACCTACTCACAGGAACCCTCGGCAGCGTTCAAATGGTTTTTCTTCCAAGACACGGAACAGGACACACAGTATCCCCGTCTGAGATAAATTTCCGGGCGAATGTATACGCAATGAAGGCTATGGGAGTTGAGCGGATTATATCTGTAAGCGCCGTGGGGAGTTTGAAAGAGGAAATAGAACCGGGGCACATAGTGATACCTGATCAGTTCATTGATAACACTAAGCGGAGGCCTTCTACGTTTTTTGAAGGTGGTATAGTAGCCCACGTTTCAATGGCCGACCCGGTGTGCTCTGTGCTATCAGGTTGTCTGCGGAAAGCATCGCTTGGCTGCGGTGGGACGGTCCACTCTGAAGGAACCTACGTTTGTATCGAGGGCCCTCAGTTCTCTACTAGGGCAGAGAGCCATCTGTACAGAGAATGGGGAGCGGACATAATAGGAATGACCGCAATGCCGGAAGCGAAACTTGCCAGGGAAGCTGAGATCTGCTATTCCGTAATAGCCCTTTGCACCGATTATGACTGCTGGAACGAAGATCATGACGACGTCACGGTTTCGGACATAATCGAAATCATGAATAAAAACGTTGAAACGGCAAAAAAAGTAGTGGCTGCTGTCGTTGATACTATCCCTGAAGAAAGAGGATGTCCTTGCGGGGGTGCCCTAGGTCACTCTATAATAACGTCCTCGGACTGTGTAACCGAAGAGACTAAGAACAACAGATTTGAACTTATCGTAAAAAAATACATGTAGAGGTCTGAATGAGTATTGTCGTTGTAGGTTCAGTAGGAATTGACACCATAGAAACACCTTTTGGAAGAGAAGAAAATGTTCTCGGCGGATCCGCCTGTTACTTCTCCCTGGCAGCCCGCAATTTTACGGATGTTCATATGGTTTCCTCCGTTGGAGAAGATTTTCCCCCATCCTATTCCGAACTGCTTCGCTCAAAGGGCATTGATACGGAGGGAATAGCGATCAGTGCCGGAGAAACCTTCAGATGGGAAGGCAGATACGACTATGATATGAAGGATCCTGAAACTGTTTCCGTCATCCTTGGTGTTCTTGGATCGTTTGACCCTGTGGTTCCCGAGAAATCCAGAGATGCCGACTATCTTTTCTTAGCCAACACGGACCCTGAAATCCAGATGAAGGTCCTCGAGCAAGTGAGTTCACCCCGGGTTGTGGCCTGTGACACCATGAACTTCTGGATAGATAACAAACTGGAGGAACTAAAGACACTCCTCGGCAGAGTCAACATTCTCATAATAAATGATTCTGAAGCAAGACAGCTATCCGAAGAACCATTGATGGCCAGAGCGGCAAGAAAGATAATGGACATGGGGCCGGAATTTCTAATTGTAAAAAGAGGAGAGTACGGAGCTCTGCTTTTTTCTCGGGAAGATCTGTTTTTCGCTCCCAGTTACATGCTTGAGCAAGTGCTTGACCCGACGGGAGCTGGAGACACTTTTGCCGGAGGATTCATGGGCTGCGTTGCATCTATGGATAAAGACCTTGACTTTGCCGGTTTTAAAAAAGGGGTTGCCTACGGAAGTGTGCTGGCTTCCTTTACTGTTGAGGATTTCAGCGTAAGACGCCTGGGCTCGCTACAGAAAGAGGAAATAGAGCAAAGATACGCACAGTTTATTAGACTCTCGACCATGTAGAAGGGAAAATCAGCTCAGGGACTTTACGTACTTCATGCGGATATTGTAAATCATGTCGTCAAGAAGCTGCTTTTCCTCTTCAGTCAGATTCCCTTCGGTTTTTTCCGCCAGTATCTCGAGTATGGTTATGGTGTGCTTGGCTGCGGGAATGTTAACTTCTCTTTTCTTTGAGTGGGGGTCGGGGATTTCACCCAAATGAATGAGGGCCGAGGCGTTTAATGAGAGAATAAAACCCGAAAAGTCCATCTTTAATTCTTCTTTTTCACCGCTCACGATAAACCACTCTCCTTACAGGTAAGTTCTTAACACCGTTGGATCAATTATAGATACTGGAGGAGCTTTTTTCTAGGGTCGTAGGGATATTTCTCTTTAATCTCGTCCATGAGCTTTTTCATATGCTCATTGGATTCCTTCGGCATTGCTATCTGAACAACTACGAACTGATCTCCTCGTTTGCCGGTCTTGGGATTTTTCACTCCTTTTTC
>JAPOQQ010000075.1 GCA_026710625.1 Candidatus Dadabacteria bacterium
AGCGAGTCAGCCTGTAAGCCGAGTTCTGTCAAGTACGGTCATCCATCTGAGATATCTGTTGCCAGGATACCTTAAGCGACTACCCGAAAACCAGGACGGGCCGTCCTGACCGGACAGTTGTCCGGGTGTTTTCCTATTTGTCTTTCTTCGGGCGGGGTTTACCTTGCCTCCTCCATCACTTTCGGAGCGGTGGTCTCTTACACCACCTTTTCACCCTTGCCGGGGCGCCTGCGGCGCCTAGGCGGTATACTTTCTGCTGCACTTTCCGTTGTCTCGCGACACCTGGTCGTTAACCAGCGCCCTGCCCTGCGAAGCTCGGACTTTCCTCCCGCGGACAAACCGCAGGCGACCGCACGGCCAACTCGCTAGTCATTAAAATATCTATCTATCGCCTCATTCGCAAGGGTGTCGGCCTCGGCGTTGTTCTCTCTGGGAACATACTCTATTTCGAGTATTGCAAGTGAAGAGACAAGTTTTTTCGCTTCTGAGTGCAGAATTCTAAGCTTCGGATCCTTTACTTTCCAGAGCCCTTTCATCTGGCTTGCGACGAGCTGAGAGTCCGTGTGGATTCTTGCTTCTGAGATTTCTTCTGCCAGGAGATGGCCGAGAGCTGCTATGAGCGCCTTATACTCCGCTTCGTTGTTTGTTCCCCTGCCGATGTATTGCCTTATCTCTTTTCTGCTTTCATCTGGACGGATTACAAGAACCCCGATGCCGGATTCTCCCGGGTTTCCCCTCGACGCTCCGTCTACGTAGACTTCGGTTGTTTTCTTAGCAGACATGTTTTCAGCTTCTGCGTGCCAGTTAGAAAAGAATAACTCGCATTGAAAAAGATATTGCTCAATTCTCGGACATTAAAGCTGCCGTAGAAGCCGGAAGTACCAGGCTTGATGAAAGAACGAACAGCATAAACGAAATTTGCCAATCATGAAAAAATAGGCATTGTCGCCGTTTTAATGCTGACCCGGGAGTTGTTTCATCAATAAAATCTGATTCTACTTATAGATAGCACTCTTTTTCCCTGTCGCTATTTCTTCGGTGGAGGTGGCGGAGATGGTTTAGGCTTTGTTACTTTTCCGGATTTGGGTTGCTCCCCCTTCTTGAAGGATTCTCCGTATGTATTAATCGAAGGTCTCTTCGTACGCTTCCTTCCAGGGTATGGGTTTTCTTCTCTTGCCATAATTTACTCCTCATAGGGTAAAAATTCCACCATTTCAACTTCTGATTCCGGTATTAGCAATATACCTTGTACTTTAATGGAATCCAATTCCTTATCTTGCAACCACTCTGCCTCTTCAATTCGGAAATGCCCTTGCCCCGGTTTACTGGGCCACTCCGTAGGCCAACCGTAAAGGCGGCGGTTCCCCACCATGTACAATACAACGAAGCAATTGGGATGGCGCGAAAAAGCTGAATACCATTCCGACGGGTAGGAGTTTTCCTTTGTTATTCCGATATAGCGGAAGAGCTTGTGCGTTAGGTCTTTGTTCGAAATCCAAGCGAATAGCAAGCCTAAACAGACTGCTATCAAAATTAACCAGATAAGATTCCGGTTCAACCCGAGGGAAGATTCCTCTAGCAACTTTATTTGTTCTTTAGAGAATATAGAAAACAGTATATGAACAATAAAGGTGAAAATTAAAGCTTGAACAACTTGGCCAAATGTACCGGGTTTCGTGTGAGCTGTAAGCCAATAGAAAATAGCAGCTGCCAAAAGTCCCGGCAGAAGAAATATGAGTATGTTGATCAGTTCAACAGATATCATTTACGCCTCTGTTTTCGTCATTTCACAGCAGCCGTCTGGGCGGTTATGGGTTTGTGTAAAGAATCTTCTTACAGTTCGGGCACTGAACCAGCTGTATCCGCTTCAGTATTTCGTTGTAGAGCTGAGGCGGGATGTTTATGTTGCAGCTTGTGCATTTCTCGTTTTCGGCAAGCGCGAGCGCCCTACTGTTTCTCTTGAATATTTTTTCGTAAAGCGGAAGTATCTTCGGGTCTATCTTGGATACTATTTCGCTTTTTTCCTTCTCCGCCGGTTCGCGGGAAATCTCTAGTTCTTCAATCTTTTTTTCTTTTTCCGTGATTTGCTGCGCGTATTGCTCCTTTATGGTAGCGTAATTTCCCTTTTCTTCGGCAAGCGCCGTCTCGATTTCTTCAATCTCCGTCATTACGGAGATTGTCTGATCTTCTATTTCGAGGCTTTCCTTTCTGGTATCGGTTATTTCTTTCTGAAGCGCTTCATATTCCCTGTGGGTTTTTATGTCGAACAGTCTGGCTTCGGAGTTTTTTATGGATTCCTGATTGGAGCGAAGCGAGGACTCAAAGTCGTTTCTCTGCGCTCTGAGTTCTTCAAGCCTGGTCTCCTTAAGCTGTATTGATTCTTCTTTTTCTAGGAGGTTCTTCTTGAGCTCGTCGATTTCATTCGGATATCTTGTGAGCCCTTCCGTTAACTCTCTGATTCTTATGTCGACTGTCTGGAGCTTCCGCAGGCTTTCAATATGTTCTTGCATAATCCGTTACTTCAGGCGAAGCGGTCTCACTATGCCTTCTAGAGGAAGAGGTAATATTATTGGGCTTTTGGAGGGAATTGCTTCTGCTTTCTCTGTATTGACCTTCATGGTCTGCATTCTCAATTCTGGGCCCACCCGGACTCGAACCAGGGACCGACGGATTATGAGTCCGCTGCTCTAACCAACTGAGCTATGGGCCCTAATAAAACTAGGCAACAGAATATATTTGATCGGATTTTTTTGTCAAATTATCGGTTCAAAAAATGTAAAAAGCGGTTTTTAGGTTCCCTGCGTTCACTGTGAAACAAGAAGATTTCCGTTTACGGGGTCCCACGATCCCCTTACCTTGAATACTGACGAAAGAAGCTTTTCGGAAAGCACGTGCGACGGTTCTCCCAGAGCGGAAACTCGCCCGCCTTCAAGCACAAGAATTCTGTCGCAGAATCTGCTCGCAAGATCAAGGTCGTGGAGAACGGCCACGACCCCTTTTCCTTCTTGCGCTAGAGACCTGAGTAGTTCCATAAGGGCGAACTTGTGATGTATATCAAGGTGAGAGGAGGGTTCGTCAAGGAAAATAAAATTGGTTTCCTGCGCAAGCACCCTTGCGATTGACACTCTCTGCTGCTCTCCCCCGGAGAGAGTCGTTACTTTTCTCTGGGAAAACCCTTCCATGTCCACAAGCAAAAGACAGTCCTCTGCGCGCTTTATGTCCTCTTCACTTTCACTCTCGAAGATTCCTAGGTACGGATACCTTCCCGTAAGTACTACCTCAATTACGCTCAGCGGAAAATCGAAATAGGAAGTCTGCGGGAGAAACGATATTTTTCTGTAAAGCTCTTTTGCTCCGTATCCCGAGATATCCTCTCCGGCAAGCAGGATGCGGCCTGCGGTGGGATTGATTATACGGGCAAGAAGACGAAGAAGCGTGGATTTCCCTGCGCCGTTGGGGCCGACTATGCCTAGAAGCTCATTTTTTTCAGCCTCAAAGCTTACTTCGGCGACTATGGTTTTGCCGTTTACGCCGTAACTGAGCCCCGATACTTTTATTGATTCTTTCCGCATTCTACGCGATTCCTCTCCCGCTGAAATTTTTCCTCAACAGAAACACAAAGAAGGGAACTCCGATGAAGGAAGTGATTATTCCGAGGCGAAGTTCCTGGGGGCTCATGACGGTTCTTGCTATAAGGTCGGCTACGGGCAGAAATATGGCCCCGGCGATAAAACTCGCGGGCAGGAGGCGGCGGTGATCCACTCCGATCACCAGTCTTATTGAATGCGGAATTATAAGTCCGACGAACCCCACGATACCGCTTACCGCTACGCTTGCCCCGACTATGAGGGAACTCAGGACTATGAGATATTTGGTTGTTTTCTCTATGTCAATGCCGACTGTCTTCGCCGTCTCGTAGCCGAGGAGCCTTGCGTTTAGGTTCTTTGCGTAGAAAAGCAATATTACCGAGGCGGCAAGCACGGGCACCGCGGCCATTGCAAAATGTGTCCAGGTACGCGAGTCGACTCCGCCCATTATCCAGAAAAGCATTTCCTTCATTGACCACGCGTTTGATACCGAAAGCACAAAAGTCGTGAGAGAAACAAAAAGAGTTCCAAGCGCCACCCCGCAGAGAAGAAGCGTCGTATTCTCGACAAAACCCCGGTAGCGTGATATCCCGTAGACTGCGTACGCTGTGAGAAGGGTGCCTACGAACCCTACGAGCGGGAGCAGGAGAAACCACTGCTGATGGATACCGGTGTAGATTGCCAGAACGGCGAAAAAAGCTCCTCCGCTTGACCAACCAAGTATTCCGGGTTCGGCCAGGGGGTTTCTGAACATCGCCTGCATTACCGCTCCCACAATTGAGAGCCCACCTCCTATTGTGGCGGCGAGAAGAACCCTCGGGAGCCTCACGTTCCAAACGATAAGTTCCTGTGATTTTTCAATTCCCGCTCCGGCATCAAACCAGAGCAGCTTGCCGGCTATTATGCCTATTACCTTGTCAAACGGAACGCTCACCGCCCCGAGCGATACGCATACGACGACGGTCAACACGAGCAGTGAGGCGAGTACTGCGTATACGGAAAGCGTTTTTTTACCGGTCGGCATTGTTCTCCGTTCTGAATATCAGGTTTACCAGATCAGCTACGGCCCGTGCCGCGTAATGAGATGCGGTGTCGAGATGTTTTCCCGCGACGACTATGATCTTTTTGTCTCTGAAGGCGGAATTTTTGAACATCTGTCCGACAAAATCCGGGTGAGATGGATTATAACTACTTGTAAGCACCAGGTCAGGGTTGTTCTGGATTACGTATTCGGTGGATATGTTGCTGTATCCTCTCAGCCCGAGGCGTGCCGGGAGGTTAATGGCTCCGGAACTCTCTATTATATCGTTTATGGTTGAGCGGTTGCCGACCGTGAACCCGGGAGCTCCGTAAAAGAGAACCGTCGGGGCTTTCGCGCGAGGCGGAATCTTTGCTCTGGCATCTGCAATCTGTCTTTCCATTTTTTCTACGAGGCTTTTTGCCGCGGCTTCCTCACAGACAGCCCCTCCAACCAGTTCTATGTTCTTTTTTATGCTCTCAAGCGAGACGATTTCGTGGAGAACCAGTACCTTTATTCCTGCAGCCTCAAGATGCGTGCGTATGTTCGGGTTGGTATGACTTGCGACTATCACGAGATCCGGGGATTTTGCGATTACCTGCTCGAGGTTTGCCTGGACCTGCGGAATTCCCCGTGCTTTCTCCACTACGTTTGAAATCAGCGGGTCGGTCGAGAAATAGGTAAGCGCAGCTATCTTTTTTCTATCGCTGACTATGTCGACTAGGATCTCGTCTGAGGCGAGGGTAAGCGATATTATGCTTTCTGGGCAGGGCGGTTTCGCCAGGCACGCAACTGGTGCGGCGGCTAGGGCGAGCAGGAGCGCCGCGAACAGATTTTTGATACTCACCTTGAAAATCAGGTTTTTCCTTATGGGTTCAGAATGACTTTTCCGAACTGCTGGCGGTCTTCGAGAATTTTCTGCGCCGCCGCCGCTTCGCTCAGGTGAAACCTGCTGTGTATTGAAGGTTTTAGAGCACCTTCCTCGGCAAGCTGCGCGACTTTCTCAAAGTGCTCTGCTCGGGCGTTAAACACCGTTACTCCAAGTACGGAGAGATCTTTCATAATAAGCGGGCCGATGGCCGCTTCGGTAGCCCCGCCTCCCGCGACTCCGATCAGCAGAAGTTTTCCCCGGGGGGCCAGATACTGCGTGTTCTCCTTCCAGACCGAAGCTCCCACGGGATCGAAGATCATATTTATCTTATGCGTTTTGGTGACCTGCTTGAGTTCTTCTCCGAGATCCGAGGAGTTGTAGTTTATGGTGACGTCGGCCCCGATCTCTTTTGCCTTCTCAAGTTTTTCGTCGCTTCCCGCGGTAGCTATAACGAAGGAATCAAAAAGTTTTGCTACCTGGATCGCCGCGCTTCCCGTTCCGCTTCCCGCTGCGTGCACGAGAACCGTTTCTCCCTGGGTGATATTCGCTCTTTCACAGAAAGCGTACCAAGCGGTAACGTAGCAGGTTGGGAGGGTTGCGGCGTCATCGAATGAAAGTCCTTCGGGAATCGAGACCACGTTAGATGAAGGTATTTTTATGTATTCAGCGAATCCTCCGTGGAGGTTGACCCCGACTATTTCAAGGCCTTTGTCTGAGCGCACGGCCGGCATGATCATGACCCGATCGCCCGTTTCTACATTGGACACATCCTCGCTTTTCTCGCAGACAATTCCCGCTACGTCCACTCCCCCCACGTGTGGCAGGGGCACCGGACGGGGTGATTTCCCGCTTCTTAGCCTGAGGTCGATGAAGTTTATAGAGGAGGATTTTACCTCTACAAGGACTTCTCCCGGTCCAAGTTCCGGATTGCTTACCTCCTCGTATTTAAGAACATCGGTTTCTCCGAATTCGTGATAGATAATCGCCTTCATTTTTGCGAACTCCTTTGGAATATTTGCTGCAATTAAGGTACTTGGCTTTACGGGTTTGGCAATAACGAGAACTATGCTTTCGATAGCACCGAGAACTTAACAGGTTGCGGACCTTCTAGGGGCTCGCGACACGATCAAATCGCGTTTATAGAACGGGGGCGGGGAATAAAAAGCCACCGAAAAGAAGCCAGGCTACGATCAGCGTCCAGATGACGTTCATTCCCTGAGCTATGAGAAATGCATAGGCGGGTCGGCCTTCTTCCATGCTTACTAGGGTGGAAAGACGGGTTTCAAGACCTATACAGACAAACGCAAGTGCGAACCACCAGCCGCGAAGCCCTTTCATAAGCCCCTTGGTCTGTGAAACAAGATCGTCTCCCACGACGAAGGAAAAAAGAAGCGATGCCGCCATGAAACCCAGAATGAACTTTGGAAAGCGCTCCCATATGACCCCGACCGACGGCTTTACCCCTTCATCCGCGCCTTGGCGGAACGTCCACCAAACAGAAAGAGCGAAAGCTGCTAGACCCAGCATGGCGTTCTGGGAAAACTTCACCACAACGGCGGCGTTCATCGCAGACTCTCCCACCAGTTCCCCGGCGGCCACCACAGCTCCGGTGGTGTCAATTGTTCCTCCGACCCAAGCTCCTCCAATCACCGCGGGAATCTGGAAGTGTTCTATCGCCCAAGGCATGATCAGCATCATGGGGACGGCTACTATGAGGACTAGGGAAGTTACGTAGGAGAGCTTCTTTCTGTCTCCGCCTATGGCTCCGCAGGCCGCGATGGCGGCCGAGACCCCGCAGATGGAAACGGCCGTTGAGAGCATGGCGGCGAACTCCGAATCCACGGCGAACTTTCTGCAGATCCAGTAGCAGGCATACCAGATGACGAGGACAACGAGCAGGGCCTGGAGAATTCCTGCCAACCCCGCGGAGAGTATCTTGCCGAACAGAATGCTTGAGCCCAGGATTATAAGCCCAATCTTGATGTAGTACTCGGTGCGGACCGCCTCCCGGAAGCGGTCGGGGAAAACGTTGCCGACCAGCATCCCGATGAAAAGAGCGAAGATGACGTAGCTTACGCCCCATTCCTTGGCAATTGCGTTTCCGGCTAGGAACTTGGATGCCCAGGCGAGGGCGAAGACTATGGGAAAGCCTACGACATAGCGGGTGACCGACCCGCCCATCATACGGACGCCGAAGCTTGAGAAAAATAAAAAGACCACTCCGAGCGAAAGGGAAAGAGAGATGTTCTCTGCGCTTAGGATCTTGCCTATGGAATCGGGAGTCCACGAAAACTTGGGAAGAGAAAGATGGGGGAAAACAAGCCCAAGGGCGATAAGGACGAAAGCCGGTCCGAAAACCACCCAGTCTTCGGAGAGTCCGCAGCTTTCCTCGGGAGGATCTGCAGTTTCGTTTCCCATGAAGGTAAGATTGACACGAACTCCTGGTTTTTCAACATTTTGCTGTCGACTCACTTGCCGGGATGTGGAGAAATGTTAGTAAGCCGTTCTCCTTTTCGCCAGCTCCAAGGCGCGACGAATTCCCCGGTCCACAAACCGCGGCTGTTTTCGCGGGCCTCCTGCTCAGCGGAGACGTAACGGCGCGAGTAGCGTCTGTATGCGAGAGCATAGCCGTTTTGTACCATCCAGCCGTTTAAGTCGAGTTCATTTAGGTAGCAGATCCCGAGAAAGCGTCCGTAGCGGTCGCGCTTTCTGCCCTCACACGTAATGGAACTGTGCCCTATTTTGTTTCTAAGAGCCGCGGTTGAAACAATGCCGCATTCATAGCTTTTTCCGGAGGCGTCCTTGCAGCGCTGGTTCCTTTCCGGTGCGTCAATTCCTTCGAGCCTGATTCGTTCTCCGGAAATTTTGACCGTATCGCCGTCTGTTACATAAGGCTTGCCGGTCAGGGTTTCGGCTTCTGCCGACGTCGGGCAAAGCAGTAGAAGAATCGTTAAGCACAATGATTGATAAAGCAATCCGGTATTGCACTTCGAATTGTGAGCCCTTTTCATTATGCACTCGACAGTTGGTGGTTTATCACTGGGTGTTCCCGGCGAGCTTCTTTGCCGTCTTTCTTTTTCTTCTTTTTTTCTGTTTTATTATTTTCTGTGCTTTTTTTCTTTCCGCGGAGTCTTCTCCATGGACCTGCGTCGCGATCTTCTCGGTGAGACTTCTCCTTGCGAGGAATCTGTTAAGCGCTTGGGAGCGCTCCCTCATAACTTTCACGGCAATGCCGCTTGGGCGGTGTCGCAAATGAACGCAAGTGGCCAGCTTGTTTACGTTCTGTCCGCCGGGCCCCGAAGATCTCGTGAAAGTTTCCTCTAAGTCCTCTTCCCTTATGCCAAGACGCTTCATTTCCCGCTCAAGCGCCGTTTGTTTTTCTTTTGAAACTCCAAAGCTTTTCATGATGGC
>JAPOQQ010000076.1 GCA_026710625.1 Candidatus Dadabacteria bacterium
GATCCCGAATGGATTTCCGGGGAAGGATTTGCTATCTCGCAGAGTCTTCCTCTCGGCGCGGACGAATTTACGGGCGAGGACGGCGTCGCTCACAAGTTCTTCGCAAACCTGCTTCCCGAAGGCGGCTTCCGTGAACACATAACACGCGACCTAAAGATATCAGACACGGCCTTTAACCTGCTGCGGGCAATTGGAGGCGAGTGCGCGGGCGCTCTGTCCTTTCTTCCGCCGGAAGCTGAACCATGCGCAGAACAAAACTACCACCTGATAAGCGACGAAGAACTGGCGGACCTGGTTTTCACGCGCGGCCAGATGCATCTATGGGCGAAGCAGCGGAAGTCCAGGTTCTCGCTTGCAGGCGCCCAGGACAAGTTTCCGGTACTTGCTAGAGAGGGAGAATATCTGCTGCCACAGGGGGAATCGCCGTCAAGCCACATACTCAAGTTCGAAGTCGCGAGGTATCGCAACGTGCCCGCTTACGAAACCTTCACCATGTTGCTCGCCCGGGCCATCGGTCTGCCGGTAGCTGATATCCGGCTGTGCTCCATAAACAAGACCTGTTACACGATCATGGAGCGCTACGACCGGTTCCTGAGCGACGAAGGAAAGGTGCTGCGGGCGCATCAGGAAGACTTCTGCCAGGCTCTTGGATACGGTCATGAGAGGAAATATCAGGAAGACGGCGGACCGTCATTCGCTCAGTGCTTCGGGATGCTTCGGGACGTATCAAGCGATCCGGCAACGGATCTTCCGCATTTGCTGCGCTGGCAGATATTCAACGTGCTTGCGGGAAATTCAGACGGGCACGCCAAGAATCTATCCCTTCTATATAAGGATAACGGAGAGGTTCGGCTGGCGCCTTTTTACGATCTTGTGTGCACCCGGGCAATAGAAAGAATCGATCATCACCTGGCGTTGTCGGTGGGAAAAGAAAGAAACCCCGGCGTCATAGTCAGACGCCATTGGGAAGATATGGCCAAGCAATGCGACATAAGACCGCGAGACTTGCTTGATCTCGTTGCCGAAACCGCGGCCCTGCTGCTTGAGAACCTGGGTTCTGCAAGGGTTTTTTTCAAGGATGAATTTGGCGAATATCCGGCGTTGCAGCGCATTGAGCATGTCGTGACCAAACAGTGCAGGCAGGCGGACAGAAGCTGATGTCTTTTGTCTTCCCCATCGGGGGGCTAAAAAACACGGCGACCTGGAGTCTTCCGGTTAAGAAAGACCAACGAGTAAGCTAGATCATGTGCATGTCGGCAAAAACGATTTTACTGATCTTCCGTGCCGTACAGATAGTAGTCAAGCCTGTCGGTCAGGTCGTGCGGTAGTTTCTCCCATTCCTCATCCGGCACGTCTCTCGCAATCCCTCTTATAACATCTTCTATGCGTGGCACGTCAGGGTCGAAGGATTCCTTCTCGTGAATATTCGGGTGGGATTTTGCTAGTTTGCTGTGCCCGACAGCACGACTGTCAACCTGCTTAAGAAACGACGGTTGAGCGAGCGGGTTGCACTCCATTTTTCGCTCTCTGGATAGTCAAACAGAGCACGATGCAGATGCTCAGGCACTTTATCACCCACACCCCGTATATCGTTCTCATACTTGCGCCGCTTCTTAAAACTCATTTTTATCTCGTTCCATAAAGGTGGGGTGTTTTTTAACGGGCAATTGGAATACCCAGACTTTACGGATTTTTCGTGGTTTTGCAACAATTTGACCTTTTTCGTCAAAATTGCTTCTCTACGAGAATGCAGTGTACCATACGCACTAAACGCATCAAACAAAGTTCAGAGCGCCGTTTTATATATGCATGTTTCTTTAAGATAAGTTAAAATAGTATTATGGAGATGGTTTATGGAGCAGACGAATACTGATAAACAGAAGGATTCCATTTAGCAGATTCAACAAAAGACGGCAAGAACTTCCCTGAAGCAAGACGAACGTTCCTGAAACCGTTTTTCACAAAGTGATGTTCGGCAATGTTAGGCAACTCACTCGGCATCTAGATAAATCGACTGAACTTCCAGAAATAAAAATATTGAAATGACTCCCCTTAATATAAAAGCAGTTCCTCAAATCAGCATCTGCGATTCTGTTAAGCAAACTGAATTAGATAAATTCAACGGTACTCACGTTTTCCGCTATGATGCTGAAGGACATTGTAAACTTCCTCATGTTTTTAAGTTTTCCGGCGGGAGATCAAGCGGCCTGTTGCTGTTCATTCTTCTTGAATCCGGAATTCTGAAAGCCGAGAGGGGCGATGTAATCGTATTTAACAACACATCAGCTGAACATCCCAATACATACAAGTTTGCTCGCCAATGCAAAGAACTGATAGAACGCAAATATAAGATTCCATTTTTCTGGATCGAATATCAGACCTACGAGGATGCCCGAAACGCACGATATACCCGAATAACATCCTATCGTCTTGTCAACAGCGAACCATACTCGAGAACTAATCCGAATGGTTATCGCTGGAAAGGCGAAGCCTACGAAGAAATGCTCTCATGGTCGGGCTTCGTGCCAAATCTGTATCAGCGCACTTGCACCGTTTCGTTGAAGCTTAAATGTACTCGCGACTTCCTGAAAGAATGGTTTGCGAACAAACCCGCAACTGAACGTTTGGGGCATTTTGGCAAGACCAGCAGATTAGATGATGAAGAACTCTACGAACGCCACTTGAACAGCAACGGAAGCGTGCCGAAAAATATTTTCCTAGAAAAGAAAAAATATGTCAGAGCGATGCCAGTTTCCCGCCCGTCGCAAATTTGGATGGATTATTCTCCCGTAGCAAAGCCATTCAAAAACCCCTATTTAGCCGAAAAAACACAGGGGAAAAGAACTTTTTTTGGCAAAGAGGGCTGTGAATATCTCTCCTTTGTCGGTCTGCGTCACGATGAAATGCGTCGCGTAATCAAGGTCCGCCGACGTAACGGCGGGGGGACCGAATCAGTGGGCTATGAAGGAGAACACGTGTACATGCCTCTCTCAGACATGAAAATTACGAGAGAAGACGTGGAAGATTTCTGGAACCTGCAAAGCTGGAATCTTGAACTGGATTCTAAGGACAACCTGTCTAACTGCACATACTGCTTTCTCAAAGGATTGAACGGGTTGCAGAGAGCTCATGCAAGCATTTCATCCAAACTTGATGACAGCATGAAAGGGACTCCGTGTGATATAAACTGGTGGATTGATATAGAGGAACGTTATGGGCGGGATATGGAAGCCGAAAAACGAGAAATAAGAAAATCCGTGCCGAATCGTTTTATCGGTTTTTTCGGTGCGAACAACGGTTTTTCCTACCGTCGCTTGGCAAATTCATCTGGACAAGAAGAATTGAAATGCTTCGCCGACACATTACTGCCATGCGACTGCACGGACTGACTCTCCAATGAACTCAACGCCCATTTATCTGGACAACCAAGCTACCACGCGAACTGACCCCAGAGTTCTGGAAGCCATGATGCCGTATTTCACGGAAATCTATGGCAATCCGCATTCAGACAGCCACGTATTCGGCTGGAACGCCCAAGAGGCGGTAGACCGCAGTCGAGTTCACGTGGCACAACTGGTAAACGCTGATCCCAGAGAAATCATATTCACTTCAGGGGCAACAGAGTCCGTAAACACGGTCTTGCGCGGATTAAGCAACCAGAAAACCAAGTCTAGGAACAGAATTGTTACGGTGCCAACCGAGCACTCCTGCGTTCTCGAAACATGCGCCGCGCTTTCCAGATCAGGTTTTCGGGTGGAATTTCTGCCGATACAACCGGACGGTCTTGTAGATCTTGGCCAGCTGAAAAAGAAAATCAACAAGAAGACACTGCTTGTATCTGTCATGCTGGCGAACAACGAAATCGGTGTCATTCAGCCAATATCGGAGATTGCGGAAATCTGCCAACGAGTTGGAGCATATTTTCACACGGACGCAACTCAGGCAGTCGGGAAAATACCAGTTGATGTTCGCAAACTTCGGGTTGATTTCATGAGTTTTTCAGCCCATAAATATTACGGACCGAAAGGAATAGGCGCAACATATGTAAAATGGGGTAGACTGCCTTGCTTGCAACCTCTGTTAACTGGGGGGAACCAAGAAAACGGATTAAGTCCGGGCACGATTCCAACACCTCTTGTGGTAGGATTTGGCGAAGCCAGCCGTATAGCACAAACCGACCTTGATCGCGACATGGAACACTGCAAGCACCTGTCCAATACAATGTTTGAGCATCTTGCCCGCAAAATTCCCGGACTGCTGCTTTTCGGGCACACCGAGACTCGCCTTCCAGGAAACCTCAATGTCGGGTTTCCCGGCGTTTCGGGAGAGGAAATCGTGGACCGCGTAGGGAGCAGAATAGCGATCTCCACGGGTTCGGCCTGCTCATCACAAACAGCTGAACCATCTCATGTTTTAACAGCCTTGGGTTTAAGCGATGACATCGCTAGCAGCGGGGTGAGAATAAGTGTGGGACGATTCAACCAGAAACATGAAATCAACTATGCGGCCGAGTGCCTGACAGAAGCCGCCGGCTACTGAGGAGAAAAATATGAAAACTACCCCAAGAACAATAAAAGAATGGATGCAATGCGTGGAGAACGGACAGATTCAATTGCCCCGGTTTCAGCGGGACGAAGTCTGGCCCCAGAGCCTTGTAGAGCGCTTCTTCACGGCGATTCTTCAAAAAAAACCTTTAGGCGTCTTTCTCGTGCTTCAGGTAAACGCCGGTTCTCCGCCATTTAAATCGCGACCACTGAAAGGGGCCCCAGAAAAAGGAGACAAATGCACGGAGCAACTGCTGGATGGACAGCAACGACTGACAGCTCTTTGGAGAACTTTCAACGATAATTACGAAAACCAGACTTTCTACGTCAAGTTTGAGAAAGGCTTTCGTTACGAGGAGATCAAATCCTTTCCAAGAACAGGAAAACTTAAAAACGTGATAGGGAACCCCGTAAAGGAGTTTAAAGAAAAACTGATCCCCCTGAAGATATTGTCGCCTGATGAAAAAGGACTGAGACAACGTAAAGAGTGGATCAAGGAACTTGGTTTGAATTATGAAGAGGAAACCGATCTCGAAACATTCTGCGACAGCATGAGAGGAAAATTCAGCTCGGAAGATATTCCTTATTTTCTCCTGCCGACTGATACGTCGGAAGAAGACGCAATTGACATTTTCATTGAAACCAACACCTCGTCCGTGAAACTGACCGCTTACGACATCGCTGTTGCCCAGATGGAAAGCGAAACTGAGGAATCCCTCACAGAAAAAGCTGATGAGTTAAAAAAGAAAATCCCGGAAATTGAAAATCTGGATGCCGATATAGGCGATCTTGTTCTTAAAATTTACTGCGTGATGTCTGGAAAGGTGCCCACTTACGGACAGTACAAAACCCTTGACTTCAAGAACCTGTCGCTTCAATGGCCAAAGATCGTTGAAGGCATTAAGTGGACGGTTGAACGTCTTAACGAACTGTGCATTTGCACCGGCAAAAGGCTGCCGACCACCGTCCCTCTTCGCGTGCTCCCTGCCCTCTATCAGCACATCCCGAAAACAGGACCCAAACACGCCCGCGCCCTGAGGATCGTAAAGAAATACTTATGGTGGGCTTTCCTGTCAGACCGTTATCAGAAACAGGCCAACCATCGCTTGAAGGAAGATTACGACGATTTGTCAGCCTACATAAAAACGGGGAAGGATGAAGAAAACATAAGAATTTTCAAATCCGGCAAACCTGACAAAGAAACAATCAAAACTGAAGGTTGGCCCAAATCAAAAAGAATACTCAGCAGAGGAATATTGAGCGCCTGTTCGCTCGGGGGCGCAAAAGATATAGCGTCGAGCAGAAACTTGGCGAAAAGAGAAGACATAGATTTCCATCATATCTTTCCCGCCTCTGTACTGAGAAAATTGGGAATCAAATCCGATATCGCTCTCAACTGCATGCTTCTCGACCCGCAAACGAACAAGGAATGGGCAAAACTGCTTCCGGGAGATTTTCTTCGGAAGGCAATCAAAGAATCAGGGTGCAAGAAGCCAGAAGAGGAAATAAAGAAGCGTCTGAAAACTCACCTGCTTAACCATAAACACCTTCTGCCGGTCAAGGACAAAGACATAGACCCGAAGGACAAAAATGCGATAGAAAAAGCGTTTCGAGAATTTCTTGATTCGCGCGCAGGGGAAGTTATGAGTAGAATTGATGTTTTGCTCGATAAAGGAGACTTGGAATAGACCATGACTGGTCGCAAAAGATCAGGAACCCCGCGACTTAATTTCAGCCCCGGAGATATGTCGGGCTTTACTTCTGCGGGCCTAGCAGGCTTCAGCGATCTTAATCCAACCGCAATCGTAAGGGAACTGTTGCAGAATTCGCTGGATGCAGGCCGTGAAGCAGATATAAAGCCGTCTGTTGTACGGTTTGAAATCAAACAGTATTCAGTAGACAAAATCCCGGGAATAGAATCTTACAAGGATGCGTTTAACAGGGCCGTAGATTCCCAGAAAAAAGCGCAGAATGGTATGCTGCCAGATCAGGCGAACGGTGTCGTTAACGCTATATCGAACTGCCTTAAAAAAAAGAAATGTCAGGTGCTGTTCGTTCTTGATAACGGAATAGGCCTCAACAACAAGAGAATGACCGCTCTTTTGTCAGATGGTTTCAGCGTCAAAGAAAATGTGGGGACTGGGGCCGTGGGAAATGGTCACCTGACAGTACTGCCAGCTTCGGACCTGAGATATGTTCTTTATGGTGGACTCGTATCCGGCATGATGACAGGTTCCGGTCACGCCGTACTGGCATCCTTTGAATCACAAGAGAAAAAACGCACCAGCAAGGATGGTTATTTCACGATTGAGAACAGAGAAGATTTGTACGAGCCTTTCGTCTTTCCGAAAAACGAACAAGTTCCCGATTTTATTTCCAAGAAGCTTCTCTGGATAAAAAACGAATGGAAACGAGAAAGCGGAACTGTAGTTATCGTTCCCGGTTTCAACAATTTCAGAGAGGATGGAAACAGTTCTCTCTGGGATATGATCTCCAAAGCGGCAGCGTGCAATTTTTTCGCCGCAATACATCAAGGCGAGATTCGAATCGAGTTAGCCAAGGATCAGGGTGAACCTTTAGCTCTCGACGAAAAAAACATTTATGATTTTCTGTCCAAATTCGAATCAGAGAAAAGAACATCCAGCAAATTCCTGTCCGGTTCCAGAGCCTTTGAAGCTTACAAAACCATTATTGATGGAAAAGAAATGCTTCTGGATACGGGCATCGGCAAAATAACTGTCAAGCTTCGAACATTGCCAGAGAACGGCAGGTCCCGAATAGACCTGTGCCGCAACGGAATGTGGATAACCAGCAAACTGCCTCGACTTGACGTCAACAAGTTCTCGGAACACGCTCCTTTTCACTGCTTGGTAATGCTGAAAGCCGAAGACGGTGATGAAATTCACCGTTTGGTGCGCAAATCGGAGGGGCCTCTTCACAACCACCTGGACGCAAAAAAGTGGCTGGACAATTCTGAAAAACGAGATCTTGAACAAGCCATGAGCAAAATCAGCGATGCTCTGACAGATTCGGTTCCAAAGCTTGACCATAAAACATTTTCAATACAAGACATATTAAGCATTGACTCACACGGCATTGCTCAGGGAGGGCGTCGCCTCGCTTCTGCAGGCGCTTTCGAAGAATTCAGAAGAGTCCCGAGACGCAACGACGAGGGTAAGGACGAAAATGAAGACGGTCCCGGACCCGATAAAAAAGGACGAGGAAAAGGCGGGAAAAACGGCAACGGAGGGGGGGGACGGGGAACATTCAGAAAATCGGGCAGCGGTGTTCCGTTCGGAGCTATTTTCGTACCGAAGGGACAACGTTCTTATAGCGTTGATCTGAAACCTGAGAACAAAGTGCCGGAAAGTGAAATCCGGTTTATTCTGGACGAAAATCTGGATAACAGTTGCGATGATTCAAGGTCCGAGGGATTTGTCAGCCTGAAAAATGTAAAACTGAACGGAAAGGATGTATCTGGCAAACGCCTGATGAGAGATGAAAATGACAGAGTCCTCGGCATCAGGCTAGGCGCTTTGTCTCTTGGTCAGAACCTGAGACTTGATTTTGATTTCGTGTTACCTCAGGACATTGAAGTGTCTGGTTTTTCTACAGTGGCTCTTAAGGCCGAACTGATTCGTCGCGCCGCCACTAGTATCAACAAAAACGACAATGTCTAAAGTTAGTTCTCTCGTACGCGCACTTCCATATCCTTCAATAGAAGCCGGAAATTTTTCCTTTCCGGACGGAGAATATGATGTCAATTTCGAAACTTCCGAAGTCATATCCGTCGAAATTACCCATCGGATAACAAACGCCCCATTCCTCCAGAGACTGATAGATGGGAGAAAAGCAAAGTTCGGATGTCTGGTCTCGGTACCTTTAACGAGTTATCGAAAGCTCCATTTGTCGGACAGCCCGAAACAAACCGTAAAGTGGGAATTGAAAATAGTGGGCGAACCCCCGATGCTGTGCCCCGTTGTCATCTGCCTTGAGGAAATAAAACATATTTTCGGACAGAACGACGGAGTGGCGGAAATATGGCAAGGCGCAGAGGTGGTCATACCTAAAGGGGCAAGGCTCGCAAGAGGAGAATATAGAAGAACTTCTTCCTCTTTAAGTCAGTTGATAAAAGTAAGCAACACCCCTGAAATGAAACCGGGCTCTTTTGAAGTCAAACCATGTGCCGAAGATGGATTCTACTTCAATCTTAATGTCGCCGAAGACCTCTTTAAGCTCATTCAAAGTTATCAATTCTCCTATCTTCGAAGGAGTATTCTGGTGCACGTAGCAAGCCGGTGTCTTGAAATCTTGTCAAAAGAATATGGATTAAAACCGGAAGAGGACGAAAACTCCAAAAGCTGGGAAATCTACAGAAACCTTGTGGCGCTCACAAACGAGCTTGAGAAAAAAGGACTTTCACACTGGTCCGACGATGATTTTGCCCCTGAAAAAGTCGCAACGTCTCTTTATCCGCTCGAGGTGCCAAACGAAAACGATCTGGAAGCTGAATAATGCAATATCAAGAATTTGATGATGGAGCCTATACAGCTCTGAGAAAGAGTCTGTTAAAAGAAAAAGGCGGCCCCTTCCAGAAAAGCTTTGTGTCTTCCTTGCGAGACAAAAAGTCTTTTCTTAAATACATAGAAAGCAAAATCAAAATAACGGAAGGAGAGGAAACACCTTGCCTGAATGAAAGATTGACAGAATCCGAATTTAAAGAATCCCCGAAAATAATAGAACAGCAGTTGTTTGCTCTTCTGAAAGGGATACCTCCCGCAAACGCATGCCGCGTAACATTCTGGGCAATGGTTACTTTAAGGCATATTAAAGCAGACATGATTGAGGCAAGTTTCCTTGCAGCTAACGGGAGTTCTCAGAGTAGCGGATTGGAACGTATTGACCAAGCATTAAAACAGGAAAACAAAACGGAATTAGACAGAATTGTACGAACAACCCTCCGACGCATGAGCGGACTTCCTGAAGCTAGGGGAAACAGAAGCGTATATGTCAATTGCTCCTTCGCAAGGGCATGGTGGCGGGGGTATTTAAGTGAAGAAGTTTGTCAGAATACATCTGCAAAACATAACAATGTATACAAAACTTTATCCATTTCTCAGGACTACTGGGAAAAGCTCATCATGCTCGTCGTATCAAGAAACTCGGTTCTCGGCGATTCAAAAGTACGTGTCGCGCTAATCTGGGCTTTGTCCGACTTGGCAAACAAATGGGAATACGGACATTTGTTTATAGGAAAAAATCTGGAAAAAATAACCCGTCGGATAGGCATACGATCTGCTTGGCAGGAATTGGGAGTTTTCTCCATTGAGGAATTAAGACAATTTATTGAACAGGAAGTTATAACAAACATATAAACCGCTCCCCTTGAAATCCGAAGTGGCGTTGCTTGTAAGCAACGTCAAGGCTTTTCCTAAGAAGCTAAAATAGAATCAAACGGAGAAACAGAAAACTCTTTTCTAATCGCGGGGCAGCACAGCAGATAAAACGAGACTCCTAAGTAAATTTCGCCGCCCTACTAAACAACTCCTCTTCGCCCCCGCGCGCGATCGTCTCGTAATCGCATCCGACAGCCTTGGCAAGGGCTCCTAAACGGCGACCGACGGTTTCCGGGTGAGGAATCTGGTCAGGCATATGCAAAGCAAGCTTTTCTCCGGTCCTCTCAAGCCTGGTGCTCTCAAGAATCCGCGCCACCCCTCCCGAGACCGTGTAGGCCAGGCGAAGCGCAAGCCCCGTAACCCTGGCTTCCTCCACATCATCATTGGAAAGAAACCCGGAAACTTCCCAGCGGCGAATCAGGTTTCCTATCGCCGCGTGTCTTGAAGACACCGAGAGAGCTACCTTCACCCTCTCCGGATGAGTGATTCCCACAAGCGGCATCCGCAGTATCCTTAAAAACACCTGCTCCGCCCGGTATTCCGGATGCTCGGAAATTCCTATGTCCGAGAGATGGCATGCGGCGAGCCTGAGCCTCGAGTCTCCGGCGTATTTATCCGGAATTGCCGCCTCTATCCACTTGCAGAAAGCCTTGCCGTCCCGAACGGATCTTCCCATCTTAAGGGCGATCTCCTCGCACATGACAACCAGCGGATCAAGAGAACTCTGCTCCGGGGAAAGATCGTCGTATATACATCCCTCCCGAAGCCCGTACGTGCAAAACATGAGGTTGTTAACGCCCGTTTTTTTCAGAAGACTCTTCATAAGCGTGGCGGCGTAGGGAGCGGACTCCACCCTGTTTCGCCCCAGGGTCCAGAGATCCTGAAGCGAACCCGAAGACATCTCGGCTATCTCCCGGGACATCTCAACCGCCTTGGATCTCGAAAGACTGTAGCCGTGAACTATGCGAAGCGGATAATCCTCAGATTCCATGTGTTTTTTAGCAAGAGCTCTCCACGAACCCCCGACGGCGTAGAAGGTTTTCTTTTTCGCGTTCTCAAGCCAAGGAAGCTCGTCAAGGAGGGGGACAATCAGTTTCTTTCGGGCCTTTACGGGACTCAGGCCGCTTTCAAGAAGCGGGATCGTGCCAAGCGGTAACGTGGCGTGGTTTCCTAATTCCCCTTCGCAAATCTCTACCAACTCAAGGCTTCCGCCGCCTATATCCCCCATTACGCCGTCAGCGTCAGGAATGGCGCAGAGAGTACCGAGCGCGGAAAGCCTTGCCTCGTCCATGCCGGAGAGCACCCGAAGTGAAATCCCGCATTGCTGCTCAACAGCCTCTTTGAAGTCGGAGCCGTTTGCGGCGTTTCTCACCGCGGCGGTGGCAACCGCCTTTATTCCGGAAACCTTCATCGAGCGCGCGATATCGACAAAGCGGCTTACAGTTCGCAGGGCGAGATCCATGCTCTGCGGAGACATCCTGCCCCGAGAGTCCATCCCGCGCCCCAAGCCGCAGGAAACCTTCTCATCAAGTATTGGAAGCGGGGCGCGCCTCGGGCCCTTGTAGATCACAAGACGTATGGAATTCGATCCTACATCTATTACGGCCGCGGTTCCGACCTTGCCGAAGGGCGCGGCGGAGGAAGAAAATTCTGTCATAGAGTTATTCCTGCACAAACTCAGCCGGCATTTGCGGCCGGGATTTGGCAAGCGCTTTACCTCTTCCTGAAAGACTGGGGTTGGTCATAAAGTATTTATGAGCCGAAAAACTGTCCGAATCTCTTTTTAGTTTGCGGAAAGAACCATCAGGGAGCATCTCCCAGCTGTTTGCGACATCATTTAGGTTAGCAACCATCACCTGCTCAACAAGCTGCTTTTTCACCGTGGCGTTTTCAATTGGAACAAGCGACTCCACCCTGCGGTCAAGATTACGGGGCATCCAGTCGGCAGACGAGATGAGGACCTTACAGGCATTAGAGGGAAGCCCCTCCCCGGCGCCGAAGCAGATGACCCTGCTGTGCTCGAGGAAACGCCCCACGATGCTTTTTACCCTGATGTTCTCAGAAAGCCCCGGCACCCCGGGCCTCAGGCAGCATATTCCCCGAACGAAAAGCTCAATTCTTACCCCCGCGCAACTCGCCGCGTAAAGCGCGTCTATTATCTTGCTGTCCACAAGGGAATTCATCTTGGCCCATATCACCGCGGGGCGGCCGGCCTTCGCGTGGTCCATCTCATCCCTTATAAGCTCAAGCACCTTCGGGCGCATCGTGACGGGAGAGAAAAATATCCTCTCCATCTTCTTCGGAGTGGCATAGCCGGTCATGTAGTTAAAAAGCTTGGCGGCGTCGCGGCCGAGCGCCTCGTCGGCCGTGAAGTAGCTGAGATCCGTGTATATCTTGGCGTTTATGGGGTGATAGTTGCCGGTGCCGAAGTGGGTGTAGGTACGGATGTCGGAACCTTCCCTTCTCACTACCAGTGATACCTTGGCGTGGGTTTTAAGGTCGATGAATCCGAACACGACCTGGACTCCCGCATCCTCGAGGCGTTGCGCCCAGCGGATGTTGGCCTCCTCATCGAAGCGGGCCTTGAGCTCCACCATGGCAGTTACGGATTTTCCGGCCTCGGCAGCTTCTATGAGCCTTTTCACTATCGGGGAGTCTTCCGAGGTGCGGTAAAGCGTCTGCTTGATCGCAACGACCGCCGGATCCTCGGCTGCCTGCTTGAGGAACTCAACGACGACGTCGAAACTCTCGTAGGGATGGTGAACGACGAAATCCTTCTGCTGTATGGCCGCTATCACGTCGCCTCCGAATTCCCTTACCCTCTCGGGGTAGCGGATATTCATACGCTTGTAAAGAAGGTCGCTTCGCTCATCCAGTATTATCTGTTTCACGTTCTCAAGCCCGAGCATCCCCTTGATTCTGAAAAAATGCGCGTCTTCGGCCTCAAGCTTGTCCATTACGAAATCGACGATCGAATTCGGCATGTCCGCATTGACGTCAACCCTGATCACGGACCCTCCCCTGCGGCGTTTAAGCGCAGTTTCAAACGTCTCGACCAGATCTTCTGCGTCCTCGTCTATCTCTAAAAGGCTGTCTCGGGTAATTTGGAAAAGCCCTTGGTCTTCGACTTCAAAACCCGGGAAAAGGGATTTCATGTTATGCTCGATTATCTTCTCGACCGGGACAAGATGGATTTTCTTTCCTTCCGGAACCTTTATGAAGCGCTCCACCTGGGAGGGCAGCAGTATGAGACCCTTCATACGCTTTCCGTCCTCGGCACGACTTAGCTGCACGGCGCACACAAGGCTTCCGCTCTGTATAAAGGGAAACGGATGCGCCGGGTCTATGGCAAGCGGGGTAAGAACCGGAAAAAGCTTTTTCGAGAACCACTCGGAAAGCCATCTGGCGCCTGAGCGGTTGAGTTTCTCGGGAGTTGTAATCTTGATCTTGGCCTTCCTGCATAGGGAAAACAGTTCCTTTTCGCACTCGTACTGGCTGTCAAGCAGGAAATGCACCTTCTCCCTTATGGCCTCAAGCTGCTGCGACGCGGTAAGGCCGTCTTTGCTGCGATCTGTAACTCCCTCCATAACCTGTCCCGCAAGACCTGCCACCCTGACCATGTAGAACTCATCGAGGTTGCTAGCGGAGATGGAGAGAAAGCGCACCCTCTCAAGGAGTGGAACCTTCTTGTTCGCCGCCGTCTCGAGGACCCGCAGGTTAAAATCAAGCCAGGAAAGTTCCCTGTTAAGATACTTTTCCTTCTTGGAAAAACCGGCAGGGCCCCTCTTGCTCGAGATGTCCGTTATAGAAGAAGCCATCTGCAGTCTCCCGGAGTAATAACAAGCTGCGTCTTAACACCCACAACCTGTGAGTTTACATAATTACCCGGCGCGTGAAAAGCCGGGCTCACCGCTCTGTCTCCCAAAACGGGGCAATCCGTACGAGGCGCCTCCACTGCGGCTGCGCCGTGCGAAGGCACTTTCTAACCCGGGCTTGGGACCATTCCTGCGCGAGGCGGATTACCGAGGGATCAAGCCTTCCGGGCTTGACCGCCGCGAGTATGTGCCGCGCGACTATCGCGTCGTTTGTCTTTCCGAGACTGTCCTGAAAGCGTCCCATGAGCTTCATGAAGGGCGGAACCTCGGGACCGCTCCAGAGTGAGTTGAAAAACTGCGTTGCGTAGCGGGCCTTTTTCCCCCGCTTTCTTATTTCGTGAAGATCCTCGTCGGGAAGACGCGAAAGGGGCCTGGTATCCTCAAGAAAATAGCGCCACGTTCTCCTGAGCACGCTTTTTGCAAACGGTTTTACGGGCTGGCTGAAAGTCTTTGAGCCGACCTCTTTCTCCACAGACGCGACCCATCGCTCGAACTGGAGCAGCAAACGGGCGTAGCGGCGGCTCTCAAGACAGGCGGCCGCGTCTCCGACGGCACGGCGCCGCTCGGCACGCGCGATGCGCCTGAGGCGCTCTATCGCTTCCTCCTGCCCTGACGCGGCAGAGACTATCCTGGGGAGGGTCTCGCTTAAAAACACCTGCCAGTCGCGAGCCGGGGCCAGTCGCTGCTGGAACCAGCGGAACTCTCCGTTAAAGGCCTTTCGCTTGTCGTAGGGAAGTATTCTCTTAAAAGCCCGAAGCGCCGCGC
>JAPOQQ010000077.1 GCA_026710625.1 Candidatus Dadabacteria bacterium
ATCATTTCACGAAATTCTAACAATTGTAAGTGGTTCGGTCAATCTTAACACGGAAGAAAAACTACAATCTTCGTTCCCGACAATTTGAAACTCTGCAAACCAAAGACGCCACATACCTGTCCGTAGAGGTTCACCATGCGTAGGGTTTCCGTTAACTTCTACTTAAATAAATCCGAATGTGTGCCGGTCCGCATGAGCGTGACTGATTCCTCATTTTCATCCCAAACAAGGAGCCAGTCAGGTTCTATATGACACTCCCAGCAGGGAAACCAGTCACCCAGCAAACGATGTGGCTTGTTAAGTCGGGCAAGTGGTCTGCCAGCAACCAGTTTCTCAATGATACTACGCAGTTTGTCAGGATTCTTGCCTCTCTTTCTGGCTTTCCTTAGGTCCCTTTTGAACTGCGCGGTCGTGCGCAACTCACGCATCGTCAAACTCAGCCATCAGTTCGTCAACGCTACCATATGTGATAAGGCCCTCTCCTGAACGAGCCTGACGAATAGCTTCAAGGGTCTCCTCATTGGGAATTTTTACTCCAAAAGGCAAACCGTGATGCAGGGTAACCTGTTTGTAGAACAAAGTAATCGCCTCAGTAACAGACAGACCAAGAGTGAAGAAAACCTTCTCTGCCTCCTGTTTAAGCTCAGGTTCTATTCGGGCACGTATCATTTCAGTCTTAGCCATAGAAATACCTCCTTAACGTCAGTAATGTACCACATTCGGGATACAGATCAACCCGCCTTGAGATACTGAAAACAATTCAGCTGCTACTGCTTGTATACATTGAGCAAGAAGCGGCCAAACGCTTAAGAAAAATAATCAAAATCGCTTACGACTTACCTGAAAGCAGATCGTGCAAGCTGCCAACCGGCTGGAGAAACCATACTAACCACACTGCCGACATCAAGCTCCTGAGGCTTTCGCACCTGTCTATATATAAGCTTTTCTCAAGAAAAGAATGCGAAGAAAAATCGAGGATATCTTTTCGCAGTTCTGTGGCAAACCGTAATCCTCAGGTCAAAACCCTGAACAGCGCCTGGAACAAGGTTCTAAGGTTTTCTTCCCGTTTATCCACCGAGCTTTGGCGGTTATACTTGGCACAGAAAAACCACTTGGATGATTTAGGAAAATGTCTCTTCTAAATTCAAAAAAATACGAAGTGATAGTGATCGGAGCCGGCCACGCCGGGTGCGAGGCAGCGCTCGCCGCGGCCAGAATGGGCTGTACGACCCTGGTTCTCACGGCAAATATAGACACAATTGGACTCATGTCGTGTAACCCTTCAATAGGGGGCGTCGGAAAAGGTCACCTAGTAAAGGAGATAGACGCGCTTGGCGGCGAGATGGGGAAAGCCGCAGACACCGCGGCCATACAGTTCAGAAGACTCAACACCCGAAAGGGAGCTGCCGTTCAGGCAACCAGGATACAGGCCGACCGCCAAAGCTACAGAACCTACATGAAAAAGGCTCTTGAGAGCGAAGCCAACATAGAGATAAAACAGGCCATGGTCGAGGAGTTCCTGGTCGACGGTAAAAAAGTCGCGGGGGTTAAAACCGCCCTAGGGGAGAGATTTTTTTCGGATACCGTCGTGGTTACTCCCGGAACCTTTCCCGGTGGACTCATACACATAGGTCTTACGCGGATTTCGTCCGGCCGCGCGGGGGAAGCCGCTGCGGGAGCCATATCGAATTCCTTCGCGGAGCTGGGTTTCACAACGGGCAGGCTTAAAACCGGAACTCCTCCGCGCTTTGACGGAAGGACCATCGAGTGGGACAAGCTTGAAAGGCAGGACGGGGACGAGAATCCTGTGCCCTTTTCCTTTTCCGCCGGGGAAATCACAACTGAGCAGATGCCGTGCTACATCACCTACACCAACGAGGAAACCCACCGCGTCATAAACGAAAACATCGACAAGTCCCCTCTTTACTCCGGCCTTATAAAGGGAATAGGACCGAGGTATTGTCCCTCGATAGAAGACAAGGTAGTCAAGTTTCCCGATCGGAACCGCCACCAGATATTTCTTGAACCTGAGGGAAGGAACACTTACGAAATCTATCCCAACGGAATTTCAACCAGCCTTCCCATCGAAGTTCAGCACGAGTTCTCGAGAACCATGGAAGGACTTCGCAACGTGGAAATAATGAGGCCGGGATACGCGGTTGAATATGACTTTCTCGACCCCACGCAGCTTGGTGCTACGCTTGAATCAAAGCTTCTTGAAAACATATTTTTCGCAGGACAGGTAAATGGAACCACAGGCTATGAGGAGGCGGCAAGCCAAGGACTAATAGCGGGAATAAACTCGGCGCTTCGGGTAAAGGGGAAGGGTCCTTTCGTGCTCGGACGCTCGGAGGCCTACATAGGAATTCTGATTGATGATCTGGTCACAAAAGGAGTCGATGAGCCCTACAGGATGTTTACCTCAAGGGCAGAGTACAGACTTATACTGAGAGAGGATAACGCCGACTTAAGACTCGGGGAGCTTGGACACTCAATAGGGCTTCTTAGCGACGAGCGGATTGAGAAATTTCGCACCAGGAAAACCGCGCTTGAAAACGAACTCGCAAGGCTTGAAAAAGAAAAGGTGGTTCCAAACGAGAAGACAAACAGGATTCTTGAGAATCTCGGCTCCCAGAGAATCAAAAAGCCTCAGAGCCTAAAAGAGATACTCAGAAGACCCGAATTCAAATATGAAATGCTGGGCTTTATAGACTCCGCAGCGAATCCGGACATCTCCCCGAAACTCGGGGCGCAGATAGAGATGGAAGTAAAATACGAGGGCTACATAAAAAGGCAGAGAGAAGAAGTCGGGAAGTTGCAGAAATTCGAGAACATGAAAATCCCGGAGACATTTGAGTACGGAAACATCCCAGGACTTTCAAACGAAATTGTTCAGAAACTCTCAAGAGTAAAGCCCGAATCGGTAGGTCAGGCAAGCCGGGTTTCAGGTATAACCCCCGCCGCTATATCAGTACTGCTTGTTCATATCAGGAAAACGCGGGGGCTTGAGCAGGAAGCTCAGTTGAAATCAAGTTCCCCGTCGTAAAGGCTGTCGGCCCCCTCCATCTCCTCAAGCTCCTGCTCGTAAAGTTCCATTGTGTCGCAGTCGCTTCCGATGTAACCGGAACCTTCCGGATCCTGCATCATCTCAACAAGATCTCTTACTTTTTTATTATTCCTTCTATTAGCCATTTGGTCCCCCCTGAAAAAATTTTACATAGATTATAGGAGCAGTTTTCACAAATGCAACAGTCTCGACAAAAAAAATAGTTGCCGCTGACCGCTCGATGCAATCACGACAGCATCCCGTTCGTCTCTACTTAAGTAGGTACACACTCTAAAGGAGGTATTCAACATGAAGAGCATAATGGGAATACTGGTTTTTCTGGCTTTCACTTCGACCGCCTTTGCCGCCGATGACCCGAGCATAAAAGGGGACAGACGCCTCGGGATCCAGACGGCGATGCAGGAGCACATTGACCACAACACGGTGGACGGACATTATGTACTGTATGACGCAGTCACGGACGACCTGCTCAAACTGAAGCTCGCAAAGCTGCATGACGGAATCGTGAAAAAAGCCGACTATTATGTCAGTTGCGCGGATTTCCACGACCGCAACGGCGTCTATTTCGACCTTGATTTTCTGGTGATCGAAAAAGACGGCAAGTTTCAAGCCTTGCAAGGTATTGTGCACAAAGTCGGGAATGTCAAACGGAAGTATCATCTGGAAGACTGAATTGACCACAGGAATATAGGGACTTGCAAGCGGTCGGGGACAGTCCTGACCGCATGAAGCCATGCCAGCACCGTCATCACTCAGTGAAGAAGAACTGTTACAGAGCGGATTCCGGTATGCATACGCACTCACTCATCACCATCACGACGCTGAGGACCTAGTGCAGACGGCCTGGCTGAAATTGCATCAGCGGTATAGCGAGGTGAAAACGAAGGCTCTTTTTTTCACAACTATCCGAAATCTTCACATCGACCAGTATCGCAGACGGAAACGCGTCTGGTTTATCTCGCTCACCAGCGAACACGAGCACCTTTCGGCCTCCGTGGATACCGGCGGGGAGAATACAAAAGTCGCGATAGATCAGATGCTTTCCAATCTTCGGGACATCGAGCGAGAAGCACTGTTTCTACATATCGTGGAGGGTTACTCGGCTAATGAAATTGCCACTCTGACCGGCAGGCCTCGGGGAACCGTCCTGAGTCTCATACATAGGAGTAAGAAAAAACTGGCTGCCCTAGGCGCGGCCGACTGAGATCATGAAAAACTTGGAGCAAGAACTCAATAACTACTATCGAAGCAAGCGCCTTGCTTCGCACAGGATTACGGCAATACAAGCCTCGGTCCATGAGATGGGCAAAACCCGTCGCCGTATTTCTTATCTTGTCCCGCTGGCTGCAGCCATACTGCTGACAATTGGAATTGGGTTATGGTCGCACATGAGTACGGACAGCATCACCCATCAGGTGGTCGCTGAAATCGGACACAACCACCGACAACACGGAGCACTGGTGGTGGAATCAAACCAGTACGGCGTTGTACAGGCTGCACTCAGCGAGTTGGACTTCCCCATCCGACCCCGTCGCGGCAAATTGGTTCAGGATTTCGTCCTCGTAGGCGGCAAGTACTGCACCATTCAAGGTTTTAAGGCAGCTCAATTGAAGTTGAGCCCCCGCAAAAACGGGACCATTCACACATTGTATGTACTTCCAATGTCGGATGACATAAAAAGCGTCGAGCCGGGTGTGTATGAAACAAACGGCATACGGGTAGAACTGTGGACCGACCAGACCCTGCTCTACGGCCTTGCCCACGGACAATAATCAAAACTTGGAATTGCGGAAAAACATCTCGTCCTAATCCGCATCAGGTTTTCTGGTTGAAATACAATGCCGGGGGAATCACACGTGCAAACATCACTACTCAGGAACTTTATTGAAACTTTTCCCTTCTCGTATAAGTTCAAGCATCCGCACCGGATCATCTGTCGGAAGACGGCACTGGTAATTTGAGCACACATAGGCCGCGGTTTTCCCGTTAAGGGGGGTGTGGTCTTGTGTGTAGGGGGCGATTTTGGAAATCTCCTCTTCATTTGCCGCGTCTTTCAATATCACCACCTTGTTCGGCAAATACTCGCTTGAGAGAGCATCGAGAAACTGTCGGGTCTCGGGGGAATTTTTGTCCCCGGCTATGACTATCTCGAAAGAAGGGCCCAGCACGAAATCAAGAGAGGTCATGTGCATTGAAAAAGAAGCCGGGTGTTTTGAGATCTGGGGAGAAAAAGCCGCGTTCATCCGGGCTGCCTTCTCTTCAAGCTCGGGGTCAGCGGTCAGCCTCGCGATTTTCAGGATGTTGAGTATCGAAACCGAGTTTCCGGACGGAAGCGCTCCGTCATAAATTTCCTTCTGTCTGGTTATCAGAGCTTCGCCGTCGTCGGCCGTGAAGAAAAAACCCGCGAACTCCTCATCCCAGAAATGTTCGAATTGATCCATGCAAAGAGAAATAGCCAAGGCGAGGTATTTTTCGTCGAAAACGCTTTCGTAGTATTCAAGAAGTCCCCATATGAAAAAGGCGTAATCATCAACGCTTGCCATTATGCCCGCTTCGCCCTCGCGGTAGCGGTGGAGAAGCCTTCCGTCGCGGAAAAGGCTCCGCATTATGAATTCTATCGAGCCCTGTGCGGCATCAGAATATCTTTTCTCTCCAAAAGCCGCCGCCGCTTTTGAAAACGCCGCTATCGCTATTCCGTTCCAGTCCGTGAGGATCTTGTCGTCCTTGTAGGGATGAACCCTTTTTTCCCTGCATGTAAAAAGCTTCTCCCGCAGACCCTCAAGTTTCCTCTCAAGCGCTTCAATCGGAACACCGCGCCGTGTAGTGGTGTCGGCTAGGGGTTCTTTCAGGTGAAATATGTTCCTGTTGCTTTGCTCTCCCGTCGCCTCGTCCGTGAAATTTCCATCGCGGGAAAGATTGTAAACGTCCGAGAGGAGTTCTGCATCCTCCACTCCCACAAGTTCCACCACCTCTTCTACGGTCCAAAGATAGAACTTTCCTTCCTCCCCTTCGCTGTCGGCATCTTCGGCCGAGTAAATACCTCCTTCAGGAGAGGTCATGTCCCGAATCAGGTATTCGAGTATTTCCCTCGCTTTTCTTTCATAAAACGGGTCTTTCGTGATCTGCCATGCCTCTGTGTAAGTGATTGCCAAAAGCGCCTGGTCATAAAGCATCTTCTCGAAATGGGGGACAAGCCATTGCGAGTCGGTCGAATACCTGTGAAAACCGAAGCCCACATGGTCGTATATGCCGCCTCTGCCCATAGCAAGAAGCGTCCTCTCGACCATCCTCAAGGAAGCATCTTTCCCAGTGCGCCCGTAATGCCTCATCAGAAACATCAGGTTGTGAGGAGTCGGAAATTTCGGAGCTCTCCCGAAGCCGCCTTCATCGGGATCGAAAGTAGAAAGAAAGTAACTGTAGGCCTGATCGAGGGTTTTTTCATTAAGCTGGGAGGCTTCAGTTTTCCGCAGCGAATCTCCAAGGCTGCAGACAGCGTCGGTTATCTGTCGGGCCGATTCCAGAACCTCTTCCCTCTTGTTCTGCCAGAGTTCTTTTATCGCCGGCACGAGCTCCTTCATTCCGACTCTACCGTAACGGTTCTCCTTAGGTATATAGGTTCCGGCGAAAAAGGGTTCCCCCTCAGGCGTCATGACTATGTTAAGAGGCCAGCCGCAACCTTTCCTTGAAATCACGTGACAGACAGTCATATAGATATTGTCGATATCGGGACGCTCCTCCCTGTCGACCTTGATCGAGACGAAGTTCTCGTTCATGAGCCCCGCCACCTCGGCATCCTCAAAGGATTCGCGCTCCATAACGTGGCACCAGTGACAGGTCGAGTATCCTATGGAAAGAAATATCGGTCTCCCTAGTTCCCGGGCTCTCTCGAA
This sequence comes from Candidatus Dadabacteria bacterium, assembly GCA_026710625.1. Taxonomy (GTDB): domain Bacteria; phylum Desulfobacterota_D; class UBA1144; order Nemesobacterales; family Nemesobacteraceae; genus Nemesobacter. The sequence goes on from JAPOQQ010000077.1 coordinate 6,958, forward strand.
CGCCTCCTCTCCCCACGGATACCAGTCAACCGGGTTCTCCGCGTGCTGGAGAAGATAGGGACTCTTTTCGTTTTTAAGCCTGTTTGACACTCAAACCTCCGCTTCGGGGAATGGGGAAATTATATAGTCCGATCAAAAATAAGTTCCATGTAACTTAAAACATTCCCAAGCTTTGAGAAACCTGTCGGAGAAATTTTTTCCGATCGGGAAAATAATAATTTCCTTCTGTTCATATTCTATTTTTAGGCTAACATTCTCACCTAAATGCGTAAACCCGTACAAAAGGCAGGCGTCGTCGCTTACAGGGAAAACAACCTCGGGGAAATTGAAGTCATTCTAGTGAGTTCAAGAAAGCTCAATGATTCATGGGTTTTTCCCGCCGGAGGAGTTGATTACGGCGAAACTCCCGCCGAGGCGGCGGAGAGGGAATGTCTTGAGGAAAGCGGTTACAGGGTGGAAATAGAACACCCCCTCGACATAATGATCATCGAAGGGGGGAAAAGACACGTTCTCTACACTTTTTTCCGCGCCAAAGCCATTGAGGATACAGGTGATTACGAAAGGGACAGAAAAAGAAAATGGTGCGGGATCGACGACCTTCCCGATACGGTTGCTTACATGTTTCGGGAAGTCGCAGAGAGTTTTCAGAAAAATATCCTAGGCCCGCAGTCCCGCGGCTAAAGCATTAATCGACCAAGCGACAATCGGAACTTCACACTCACTCCGGAGAGGAACGAATGAAAACCCAACAGTTTATAAAGAAGACTCAGAGTCACTATGCGCGGGTAGCAGACATCTACAGGTCTCTGAGAGTCACAGACTCAGAACCCGTGCTCCACATAAAGGAAATAATAGGGGACAAGGGGAAAATAAAGGCTGCCGACGTGGGGGCAGGGGCAGGACGGTACGCAAGACTCTTTTTCGAACATCTGGGCAAGGAACGTCTGTTTCTTTACTGCTACGACACAAACGAGTTCATGCTCGAGAGCCTAGAGCAGTAC
>JAPOQQ010000078.1 GCA_026710625.1 Candidatus Dadabacteria bacterium
AGCCGCACTTAAGAGCGCCGGGTTGTCCGTGAGTCTTAAGTCTTTTCTGAACCAGTGAATAACTGGACGCACATCTTTGCTGTGGCGAGCCATTTTGTTGTTTGCCCAAATCCGTAGCCGTTTTTACCGGCGTGCGGGCTTTTGTGTTAAAGTGCGGTAAATTATACTGGAGAAACAGAACTGTTTGCTGGATAGAGGTGATTTTCCATGCCGGATGAGCACTTAAAAGAGAACTTCAGATCGGGATTCATTTCCGTGATAGGACGGCCCAACGTGGGCAAGTCCACGCTTGTAAACTCGATTGTCGGAGAAAAAGTTTCGGCCGTTTCAGATAAGCCGAGCACCACCAGGAACAGAATTCTGGGAGTAAGGACTTTTGATGATTCGCAGCTGGTTTTTCTTGATACCCCCGGTGTTTACAGGGAGAAAAGCAGGCTTGGAAAATCCATGGCTAGGGCGGTAAGCGGGGCCCTTTCTGATGCTGATCTGGTGGCGTTTGTTACGGATGTCGAAAAGCCTTTCGGGGCGGCTGATGAATCCATATTGAAAATGCTCAGCAAACCTTCCTTGTTTATTGTAAACAAGATTGACAAGGTAAAAAAATCAAAACTCCTGTTGATATTTTCAGCTGCCGAGAGATTTTCTGAGAAGTTCCTCGAGATAGTTCCCATCTCGGCTCTTAACAATGACGGGGTGGAGGAGCTCACACAGCTTTTCAAAAAGCATTTGCCCGAAGGGCCGAAATATTTCCCCGATGATATTTTCACGGACCAGCCCGAGGTTTTTTACGTAAGCGAACTCATAAGGGAGAAAGTGTTCAACCTCACGCGAAAGGAGATTCCCTACAAGGTCGCCGTCGCGGTCTCGGGGTGGAGCGAAGATACGGAGCGGAACCTGATCAGGATAAGTGCGGAAATCTATGTTGAGAGAAAAAGTCATAAGGGAATTCTGATAGGAAAGGGCGGGGGCATGCTAAAGCAAATCGGTTCTGAGGCCAGGGTTGAGATTGAAAGGATACTGGGAGTGAAATTGTTTCTTGAACTCTGGGTTAAAGTTAAGGAGAACTGGACCCAGAGCGATTTCCTGATAAATGAATTCGGTTACGGAAACTGAACCGTAGAAGCCTTTATTCTCCCTTAAAAACCGGCTTTCTCTTTTCAAGAAAAGCTTTTTTTCCTTCCTTGGAGTCGTTGCTTTTCCTCACCTTGGCGAAAAGAGACCTTATGAGTTCTTCATTTTCTTCTGATAGCGGCTCCCCTTGTTCCCAGATGTGTATCATCTTTTTCATCGATATCATGGAAAGCGGAGCGTTTTCGCCTATTCCCTCGGCGAGCCCATAGGTGAACTCTTCAAGCTTGTCTCTTTTTACAACGTGGTCGACAAGTCCTTTTTCTAGAGCTTTTTCGGCGTTAACGGGGTTTCCGGTGAGAAAAAGTTCCCTTGTAAACCCGGGACCCACCAAGTTCAGGAATTGCTTTATTCCGCTGTAATGATAAGTGACTCCCAGTTTTACTGGCGGGATTGCGAGTTTGGCGTCGTCGGCGCATATTCTCAGGTCGCAAGTCACCGCGAGTTCGAGTCCCGCTCCGAAAGCATGACCGTTTATCATTGCTATTACGGGAAGAGGGTAGGACTTGACCGCCCGCATGGCTTCGGTGAGGGGGTGACCATCTTCTATCGCAATTTCTTCCTCGGATATTGCGGCTATATCATATCCTGAGCAAAAGGCCCTATCGCCACTACCTCTTATAACAACACATCTGATCTCAGTGGTTTTTCCTAGTCTTAGAAATTCTTCGGTTAACAGTTTGAGAGTTTCTGGGGTAAGGGAGTTTCTTTTCCCTGGGCGGTTAAGCGTAAGAGTGCGTATGGAATTTTCGGTTTTTACGAGAATTTCTTCGTTTTCGGCCATGGAAAAATTATATATTATCGAGATTTGGTGTCTAAGCGGAAACTAAGGGGATAGGTCCTTAATGCGTTTAGTCTGTGTAGGGTCGTTGATTTACTCAAGCATTTGACCTATGCGTTCAACAGCTTTTTGCAGATTCCTCAGGTCTTTGCGACATATTTCCCATAAGATTTCCGGGTTGCTTTTGTAGTAATCGTGTCGTAGAACATTGCCAATTCCCGCGATGTTCCGCCACGGAATGTCTGATTCCCGTCGCTTAAATTCATCCGGCAGGCGGCGGCTTGCTTCAGACAGGATCTCCAAGTTTCTTTCAACAAGTTGACGAGTACGTCTGTCCGCGCGAAAGTCTTCTAGGTCTTTACCCTCAATATCAGCGTAAATATTTTTTATGGCTTCCAGAATCTGGTCAGCGTAGAGAGCAGGATCTTTTGACATATTAGAAAACCTGTTCAGATTCGTTGATTATGCTTTCCTTAATGTGCGGATGAAGCCCTTCTCGCGTTACTACATCCACTTCACATCTTAAGTTATCTTCAAGAAAATATTTTACTTCAACTAAATCAAGTAAGCTGAAGGGAACTTCCGGTTTGGTATCTATAAAAATATCTATGTCACTTGCCGAAGTGTTTTCGTTTCGAACTGCCGAACCGAACAGGAAAATAGATTTGACCCCTTTATCCCGCAATGGTTTTTCCAAAGACAGAATCTGTTTGCGGATTTCCACTTTTGTTAATTGTGCTGCCAAAGATGTATCAGTTGAAGAGTTGTCCTGTCTGACCAACAGTCGCAACGCTTCGCGAACCACTTCACTTGCGTTGTTGTAAAGCCCGGACGAAACTTTTCCTCGGATGAACTCTTCTAATTTTGGTGTGAGAGAAACATTCATCACTTTGCACCTGTGGTATAGAAGATACTTTAATAACGAACTTTGTCAATCTTTGTTATCAAAGCGTCTTTTAAGTAGTTTATCTGTCGAGAATGACCTCATTTTAAACTGTCAGGAGTACTCGCAGGGTAGTTATCCGGTAAAATTGGGAAGGGCTATGAAAAAAAAGAAGCCATCAAGCGAGCGAACCTACAGGGTCCTGTTTCTCTGCACGGGCAATTCGGCCCGTTCGATTATTGCTGAATCTTTTTTGAATCACAATAGCGACGGAAAGTTTGTCGGCTACAGTGCGGGCAGTCATCCTCGGGGAGAGGTTCATTCCCATGCTCTTGATCTCTTGCTTGGCAAGGGACACGACATTGAGAATCTGCGTTCCAAATCTTGGGATGAGTTTGAGGTGGAGGATGTTCCTTCGATGGATTTTGTCTTTACGGTGTGTGACAACGCGGCGAATGAACCTTGTCCCGTGTGGCCGGGCAGGCCGGTGACGGCTCACTGGGGTCTTGCGGACCCCGCGGGCGTTGAGGGAACTGAAGCTGAGCAACTAAAAGCTTTTGAAAGAGCCTACGAGTTGCTAAAAGAGCGTATCACTGCGTTTCTGGCCCTTCCGTTTGACTCGCTTGACAGCGTGGAACTTCGTGAGAGACTTGAAAAGATAGGGCGCCGTGGATCTGGAACGGACGGAGAATAGTTACTGACGCTTGAAGCGTTTCTGTCCGGCCACGGTATGAGAACTGAATCGTTCTGACTCTCAGGCGGAAGCACTATGACGAAACGAAAAACCCTGTATCTGGCTAATCCCTACGGCTTTTCCGTACAGCAGCGCGAAGGGCCTTTGGTGGCTCTTGTTGGGGTTCTGGAATCAATGGGAGCCGAGGTATGGGAGCCGTTTTCCCGGAATAATCAGGTTGATAAGGCGGTCGCCGGTTGGGCCTATCGGGTTGGACAGTCGGACCTCAGCGACGTGCGAGCGGCCGATGGATTGTTCGCGGTTGTCAATGGATGTCCGCCGGACGAAGGAGTTATGGTGGAACTGGGAATGGCTATTGCCTGGGGCAAACCCGTATTTCTGTTCCGGGATGACTTTCGCAGATGCACCGACAGCGAGGTCTATCCGCTTAGCCTGATGCTGTTTGCCGGCATGCCTGAAAAGGGCTGGGAAGCTTACTTGTATGGTTCCGTAGAAGAGATAACCGACCCGGACAAAGCGCTGGCGAGATGGCTTAGGGATGCGGACTGATTTTTAGGGGCGAGCCATCAAAAAATTTACCGGTCTGCTATTTTTAGAACTCTGGCCCCTTTTCCTACTCCCCTTCTCATTTCCAAAAGTGCTGCGTTTGCCTCTTCAAGTCCGTACTCAGTGACTTCAGCTTCTATTCCCAGAGTGGACGCGGCCGAAAGAAAGCCGGCGACATCTTCCCTCGTGACGTTAGCTACGCTTTTTACCTCTTTTTCAAGCCAGAGGTGCGATTGGTAATCGAGACTCAGCAAAGAATCGATGTCGGAGTTCTCCTTGCTTATGGCGTTTACGACCAGTTTTCCCCCGGGGACAAGATTCTCAAGCGAGCGCAGAACGGGCTTCCATGCCGGAGTGGTGTCAATGATAGCTGAAAGCTGTCTGGGGGAGTGCTCTTCAATTCCACCTGACCAGGATGCTCCAAGCTCCATGGCGAATAGTCTTTCCTTTTCTCCTCTTGCGAATACGTACACCTCGCTTAGGGGGTATGAGTGACGAAGGAGCTGTATGACCAGATGTGCAGAAGCCCCGAACCCCATTAGCCCTACAGCGTCGCCGTCCGTTATTCCGGAAAGTCTAACGCAGCGGTAACCTATCGCTCCGGCGCATAGAAGAGGGGCCGTTTTCACTGGGTCCATTCCCTCTGGTATACGGTGAACAAAGCCTGCGTCCGCGACCATAAATTCGGCGAAACCTCCGTTTCTGTCCCTGCCGGTGGCAATAAAGTTCTGGCAGAGGTTCTCCCGTCCGCTACTACAGTAGGAGCATTTTCCGCAGACTCCTCCTATCCACGCAACTCCAACCATGTCGCCTACGTCGAAATTCCTTACGCCCAAGCCATGTTCCTTGACCACCCCCACGGCTTGATGTCCCGGAACAATCGGAAGAGATGGGGGAATCACCCGTCCTTCTACCTCGTCCATGTCGGTGTGACAGACCCCGCAGGCTAAAACGCGTACCAGCACTTCTCCTTCAGCGGGTTTTGGTGTGGGAATTTCGAGCAGTCCAAGAGGGGCGTCGTTCTTAAAAAGGTCGTACGTACCTCTTAGAACCATCGCCTTCATCACGCTACCAAGTATAACACGCATGTATGGCAGGGTGTTGAATCAGTTGAAATGATTATGATTTAAGTGCAGAGAGGGACTGGCCTCTCACTGCTCGTACGGCGCGGACAGATGAAA
>JAPOQQ010000079.1 GCA_026710625.1 Candidatus Dadabacteria bacterium
ACCCTGGGGCGGAATTTGCGGTTTCCGGGGATATCAAGCCTGGTTTTCCAGCGCTTTTAAGGAATCTGCGGGGTGAAAAGTTTTTTGCCTCCTGCCAAAACCCCCGCCCCATATGCTCATTCTTAACTGCGCAAGTCCCTCCAGCAGGAGCCATTTGGGGGTGCGGTGATTCCGCTCTGCGGAGAAAGCAGAAGTTATGTGTGCAGGAGGGGGAAAGCGGAGAAAGGGTAACCCTAAAACAGAAAAAACCGCTTGGAAAGTCATAAAAAAAGGACAAAAAATCGTTTTGTGTGGCAAAGATGGCCCAGGTTCAGATTTTGCGGGTGCTCAAATTTAGAACGGAGTCATCGCGGGCAGGATGTTCCTTCTTTCTCTGCGGTTTCTTCAGCCCCTGTTCCGTCTCCCGGGACTGCAGGCATTTCAGGCAGGTTGTGTTCTCCTTTGCGGCGGCAATTCCAAAAACAGAATTAATCTGCCCAGACGGTTGCGGTTTTGCGGGTGCGCCGAAGTTTTCGGTTACGCGGAAAAACAGCGCGGCGCCGGGATGTTCTTCCCGAAACGGCGCTTACGGAGTACAGTAAAAACCGCTTTGCTCAATGAATTTTCTGATTGTTTCAGAGTTCGGTCCTCTTGACTCGTCCTGCTGCCTGTAAACCGGAAGGCGCGTGTGAATATAGAGCGGTCCCGGCTTTTCCCATTCCTCGCCCGGTTCAATGTGTGTCAATCCTGCTTCAGTGATGGCCACCACGTTTCCCTCTCTGTCCACTACCGGGCCGCCGCTCATACCCCCTGTTTGGGACCGCGAGAGAAATGCTGAAGTGTATTCTCCTGTCCTCATGTAAACGGCCCCGAGTCCCTGCAACGGTCCTGCCGGGTTGTAGGCGCCGCCGGAACCTATCTGAACGAGGGGGTCTCCGCATCTGAGTGAAGATGAATCGCCGACAGGAAGTTTTTTATACCCATCGAGAGCGCCTCGTGTGTCGGTTTCCATGACGGCGATATCACAACGACCATCCAACTGTCTTTTTGTAACCGTTGCCTGGTGTCTGCGGCCGTCTATTGTCTCGATTTCAGCTTTCCGTCCCAGTCCCCCGGCTACGTGTGCAACGGTTATGACGGTGCTTCCGTCATATATGAAACCGGAACCGCTCGATAGACGGGCTTTTATGGTCACGGCGCCTTCGCGCGCCTCTTTGTATACTCTGTTCATCTCGTCAAACTGATCGATCGGAAACGGGCTGTAGTGATCGCCGAGAGGATGGGGAGATCTTTCCCACTCATGGTTATTCCCGTAGTCGCCGGCGTTTGCGGGTTCTGACAGTCCGGCTGCTTTGTTGTAGAGTTCCCTTAAATCTTCGGGGTTCGGTCCGAAAGAAGCCTTGGTTATTCCGGGCTGTTCCTGTTGAAAAAACCCGTAAACCCAGAGATTCTCCGGCGGAGTGGTATACTTCCGAGGACTTCCGATTCCAAAATCAAGTCGAGAACCATCAGGCACGTCAGCATCTTGGGTTACCATGGTGACCACCTCTCCCCTGCGGTTGAATATGGGTCCTCCGCTCATTCCCCCACTGCCGGTGGGCAACCAATAATATACCCTGCCGGGCGGCGCGAAGTCGGGATTTTCTGTTCTCAGTTCAAGCGCGGCCCCGGCGGTGACGGTCCACGCGCCCAGACCTCTTGCCCCCCCATCGCCGCCCATTGCCATGAGCATTTCATTTCTTGCGGGTCTTTGGTCAGCGATTTTCATGGGAACGGCATTGATTTCCCGTTCAAGCCTAAGCAGCGCCCGGTCGTTGCCCCTGATGATGCACACCTCGTCGAACCAGACAATTTCCGCGTCTATGGTATCGCCGTCGAAGGTCTGGACATGTACGGTGAAGTCTCTTTTTCCGCACCTTAGTGAAGTGCCGATCGGACTGGCTACGTTGTGTGCGGCGGTGGCCACGTAGCGTGGGGATATAAGCCAGCCGGTACCTCTTCCTGCCATCTCGCCGGAACCTTTTCTTCTGAACTCAAGTTCAAACACAGAACGGCTTACCTTTGTTGCAATATCGTAATCGTCGTTCTCGGGGGATATGTCGGCACCCAGGTCCCGGGAAAAATCAGGGATGCGTCTTTTGGGAAAATAATCATCTCTTCTGTATGCTCTCTGTGCGGCAAGCTCGGAAGCATCATAGCATTCGCCCGTCATGTCCGTCGGAGAGTGGGGCCGGTTTGGCGTCCCGGAATCCGTCCCTCCTCCGCAGGAAACAGACGCAAGAACTAGAAAAAAGAGCGCGAGGAAAACCTGAAGAAGTTTCCTTGCGCGGAACATCTGATAAACTTTCGGCTGAGGTTTCATGCTTCTCTACTCCCGCGAGAAAGGCGCTGTGGCCCATCTTCGTTTCTTTCTGCGTTGAGTCGGTTTATTTCTATAGGCTGAATTCTTCATGGAAGCGCTTTCCCCTTTTGATTGCGTGCTTCCCGCATTAGGAACATCCGGTGAGTCCACGTAGATACGGTAAATTAACTGACATGAATGTAACTTCAATTAAGCCCGGGGCTTTGCGCGAATTAGAGATTCTCCGCGATTTCCATTGGGAGTCCGGATTCTAAGGGCGGAGTTCCGTCCCGAAGGCGGAAAACGCGTCCCTGCGAGAACTGCTCAGCGAATCAGGCGGCCTTGGCGTGAAAAATGCGGACACCCCTGCCGGACTGTTTCCAGCCCCCCTGATACCATCACCGATTTTCCTCAACCATAAAATCAGCCTGCGCCAAACAGCGGCAAGAAAATGACAACCGGGCCTTGATCAAGTAAAATAAAAATTCTGATTTTCGGTAAACGGGTGGTTAAATCTTTACGTAATGTACGAGGAAACGGAGCTCAAGCTGTCCCTTTCGCCCGCCGTGGCGAATCGGATTCTGCGTTACAAGGGACTTAAGTCCCTTCGCAGGGGCCGCAGCGCAAAGCGCCATCTCGTAAGCACCTATTTCGACACTCCGCGCCACGCCCTCAGAAAATCCGAAATAGCGCTTCGGGTGCGCGATAACGGCAGCGGCAGGCAACAGACTATAAAGGCGCCGTTCCGGGGTCCCGCGGGCCTTCAGAATTTCCGGGAATGGACCGTGGCGGTAAACGGCGACTCCCCGAATCTTTGCGTCGTGGACGATCCCGTGCTTGCTCGCAAGCTTTCCCGTCGGCGTTATGAAAAGCGCCTTGGCCCTGTGTTCACCACGGACTTCGAGCGCGAAGCGGTTCGCATCAGGACCAAGGGCGCCGAATTCGAGCTGGCGGTGGATCAGGGAGTGATTCTCGCTGAAACACCCGAGGGACGCGTTGAGGAACCTATCTGCGAAGCGGAATTCGAACTGCTCTCAGGGGATCCGGCGCGGATGTTCGACCTGGCTCTTGAACTCTGTGAGGCTTACGACATACGCCTAGGCCACCTTACCAAGGCGCAAAGGGGCTATGCGCTTGCGAGGCCGTCCCTTCGACCAAAACCCGTTAAGGCCCCGAAGGTCATCCTCACGGAGGATATGAGCGTTGGAGAGGCGTTTAATTTCATCATTGCGGGCGCGCTTGAGCACATGTTCGCAAACGAGGTCCCGACCCTCGAGGGAAGGGCGGAGGGAGTGCACCAGACGAGGGTGGCGATGAGACGCGTGCGCGCGGCGCTTCGGGCTTTTAAGAGAATACTTCCCTACGACAAGCGAAAGGCCTTTAACGGAGAGTTCCGCTGGTTCCAGCAGCGACTGGCCCCGGCTCGCGACTGGCAGGTGTTTTTAAGCGAGACCCTCCCCAGGATAG
>JAPOQQ010000080.1 GCA_026710625.1 Candidatus Dadabacteria bacterium
AGGATCATGAAAGTGAGCGTTCCGGCCCCCCAGCATTCCCCTATGTTCGGGCACTTCGCCTCCTCGCACACGGTGTGAAGGCCAAATTCGCGCACCAAGCTTCTAAGCTTGGTATAATTCGGACCGCTTGGGATTTTTGCCTTTATCCACTCGGGCTTTGTGCGAGTCCCCGTACGACCAGGCATCCGGGTTTCAGTTATGGCAGATTTCATTTCGGCGTCCTGAACACCTCACTGGGAGAAGACTGCTCCCGGTAGCCGGCAGGCTTGTTCTGCAGAAGCTCCACCTCCAGCTTCCCGACTTTCTTCTCGAGATTCTTCACGGTTTCCCTGCTCCGTTTCAGCTCGGACTTTGTGGAATGGCCTCTGGCGAAAGTCAGCAGAAAAAAAACAAACGCGCCCAGAAGAAACGAAGCTCCTATTATCCCGGCATTGTAAACCGCCCCCGTATACTTAAAGGAGAAAAAACCCAGCTCGATTTTGAACACCTGCGTGGCTATCTCGAGATTCTGAATGAAGAAAAGGGCTATAAAACAGCATACGATCAGGAGAAAAAATCTTTTTACGTGTTTCATCGGTTGTTTGAAAAACGGTTTCGCTAAACCAGCGTGATCCGCCAAGCGGTACTGCATTGTAGAATATCGGTTTTTGGAGAAAATACCAACCGCATCAAGCTGCTGCACACGTACTGGAAAACGAAGATTGATATGGAATAAGGGGAAACCCTAGCTAGTAAACCACGTCGGTTATGTAGTAGAGACCGAACCCGGTTCTCACGGGAGAGACAAAACTCACGCGCTCAGAAAGAGTTTCGGGGAAAACAAAATCAAGCAGCGTTTTTTTCTTCATGGGATACTCCCTGATCCACGAATCCTCATCTAGACCCCCCAGCTTCCTCGCCTCGGCAATCGCTACCTCAAGAGTACCGATGCGGTCAATCAGGCCGAGCTTCTTCGCTTGGCTTCCGATGAATATCTTTCCGTCAGAAAGCGAAGCAACTTTCGCCGGGGGCAGATTCCTTCTTTCGGAAATCATGTCCTTGAACTGGGAGTGGGTGCTGTCTATAAGCGTCTGCAGGTAAGCCTTTTGCTCCTCGGGCATTTTGCGAAGCGGCGAGCCAAGATCCTTAAACTCCCCGCTCTTTATCACCTCGACTTCCACCTTCGCCCATTTAAGCAGTTGCTCGTAGCTTGCAAACTGCGCTATCACGCCGATGCTACCGGTCACGGTGCCGGGATTGGCGTAAATCGTGGCCGCCGCGCAGGCGATATAGTAACCCCCCGAGGCGGCAACCGTTCCCATGCTGGCCACAACCGGCATTGTTTCGCCCAGGCTCCTGAGTTCCTCATATATTTCCTGGGAGGCCGCGACTCCTCCTCCCGGGGAATTTACCCTTACCACAACAGCTTTTACGGAATCGTTCTCGCGTATTTTTCTTATGCTTTTAATATAGGGGGCGGAGTCGATTATTATGCCGTCGATGTTTACCACCGCCACCCCGTCCCCGCCGGGGTTCTGGCTATGGTCCGAGATCAGCACTCCTATGAGGACTCCCGCGAAACCGATAAGGAATATGACCAGAAGCGAGAGAAAGGTCTTAAAAAAGAAATTGAGGTCGGGAACTCTCACTTCGCCACCCCTCAGTCAAGGGCCTTGAGCTTTTCGTTCAGGATGTCCCCGAGCTTGGAGGAACTCTCCTGCTGGGAAGACGCAAAGTCTTTCATTGTGTCTTTTTCCTGTTTCTTTTCAAGCCTTCTGCGGCTGAGATTCACCTGATGCTTAGGCTTGTTAAAACCCGTGACGAGACCGCTTATCTCGTCTCCAACCTTAATGGACTCCCTGCTGAACTCTTCGTCCTGAAATTCGCGGATGGCGTAAAATCCCCTCACGTTGTCGGCAAGCCCCACGGTGACGCCGGTTTCGAGAACTTCCTCTATCTTGGAGGTTACCACGGTCGCGTTCACCTTGTAGTCCCGAAGCACCTTGTTCCACGGATCCGGAGTGAGCTGCTTGATTCCAAGTCCGATTTTTCTCTGCCTCGGGATGACATTCAGCACAACGAGCTCTATTTCCTTTCCTACGTCTTCGCCTGAGAAAACCTCAAGGGGGCTGACTTCCCCCTCCCACTTCAGATTTTCCGGGCGCACAAGCCCGACCATGTCCGGTGCAACTTCAACGAAAACCCCGAGCTCCGTGACGTTTCTTATGGTTCCGCTAACCCTGGTGTTAGGAGGATTGCTCCGCTTGAACTCATCCCAGGGGTTTTCCTGTATCTGCTTGAGGCTCAGCGAAATCCTTCTTTCTCTTGGCTTTACTCCCAGAACCGCGATCTCTATGTCGCTTCCGACTGAAACTACTTCATTTGGATGACGGAAATTCTTAACCCAGGAAAGTTCGCTTACGTGCACAAGTCCCTCTATCCCGGGCTCAAGCTCGACGAACACGCCGAATTCCGCCGCGAATACCACCTTGCCCCTGACTCTGTCGCCGACCTTGTATCTTTGCTGTATGCTCTCCCACGGGTCCTCGGTAGTCTGTTTCACCCCGAGGGTTATTTTCCCGTTTTCGATCTCAAGGCGAAGAATCTTGACCTGGATGTCCTCGCCTTCTTTAAGGACATCTCCCGGGTGCCTTACCCTCCCCCAGGAAAGCTCTCCTATCGGGACAAAACCCTCTATGCCCCCTATGTCCACGAAAGCGCCGGCGTCAATTATCTTCACCACGTTTCCGGAAACAGTCTGGCCTTCCGAGATGGTAGCAAGGGTCTCCTTTTTTTTCTCCTCTCTCTCTTCTTCGAGAATCACCCTTCTCGATACTACTATTCCGTTATCGTTGTTCTGAATAATGCGGGTTTCGATCGTCTGGCCTACCATCTCGTCAAAATCCGCAACCGGTCGCAGTCCGACCTGGGAACCGGGAAGAAAGACCTTGAAGGGAGCATTCCGCCCTATATCGCAGTTAAAACCGCCCTTAACTCTGTTTAGTATCCTCGTGGAGACCGGTTCTTTGTTCTTGAACTTTTCCTCGATCGCCCTCTTTTCTCTGATCTGGTCTGCTTTTTGTTTGGAGGCCCTGACGGTGTTCGGGTTAGGTCTTTCGACCAGAACCTCTATCTCCGAACCCACCGAGACTTCATATTCGCCGTCTTTGTTTAGAAATTGGTTTATGGGAACTATGCACTCGAACTTAAACCCGAGGTCTATGAAAACAGCGTCGGAATCAACCCTTATGACCCTTCCTTTTGCTATTTCTCCGTTCTCGGGCTCGCTTAAGCGCGATTCCATGCTTTCATCAAGTAACTCCTCAAAGCTCTTCTCATTAGAATCCGTAATACCATTATCCTGAATCATTTTGTTTAGCCGCCTTCGCCATCAGTCTTTTATTAATAAAGGCAAGGTTACACGAAAACTGCCTAAAATGAAAAGAGCGCTCGAGAAGAAAAATTATTTTGAATCGCCGCGGAGAGAGATATCTTTTGTACGAAAAAATATCGCCGCAATCACATCTTCCGCACTCATTTGAGTGGTGTCTATCACCACGGCATCCGGGGCGGGACGAAGGGGGTTCTCCGCGCGAAGCGTGTCACGACGGTCCCTTCTGCGAAGCTCGTCTTCAACATCCGAGAGGGGGATATCCCCCCGCTTGTTTTGAAGAAATCTTCTTTCCGCTCTCTCGGCAACCGTAGCGTCAAGATAGAATTTATACTTTGCCCCGGGAAAAACATAGGTCCCCATATCCCTTCCCTCGGCAACTATATTTTCCCCTTCGCCGATCTTTCTCTGAATCCCGACGAGAAATTCCCTTACTTCGGCAAGCTCTGCGAGTTCGGAGGAAAGGGAAGATATCTTCTCCGTCCTTATAAGTTTCGAGACGTCACGCCCGTCAAGAAAAACATGGCCCTCCGGAGAGAATTCCACCGTAGTTTGAGAAAGCACCCGCGAGAGCGAAGCGGAATCGCGCGGGTCAACCTCTGCCTCGCTTGCCTTAAGCGCCACGGCCCTGTACATGGCGCCCGTGTCAAGACAAGAAAAACCGAGCAGTTCGGCGACTCGTCTGGCAACGGTGCTTTTCCCCACTCCCGAAGGTCCGTCTATGGTAACGATATTGTCGCCGTCTCGTCTCATTTGGGGTCTACAAGAGTCTCGAAAAGCGGAAAGAACTCAGGAAACGAAATGGAAACGCATCCGGCATCCCCGATCACCGTCTCCCCCCGGGCACGCGTGGCAGCGACGGCAAGAGACATGGCGACTCGGTGGTCTCCTCGGCTCTCGCATCGGGCGCCACGAAGCTCACCCGTACCGTTTATAATCATGCCGTCCGATGTTTCCCGTATTTCCGCGCCAAGTTTCGAAAGCTCACCCGTCATGGCGCTTATCCTGTCGGTCTCCTTTACCCGGAGCTCCCCCGCACCGCTTATCACCGTTTCGCCCTCGGCAAAACACGCGGCCACGGAAATAACGGGAAGCTCGTCTATGGCCCGCGACACCGACTCTCCCTCTATGCGCACGGAGCGAAGCGCACCGTGGCGGGCAACTAGATCCCCTACCGATTCCCCGCAGCACTCGCGGCGGTTCTCAACCGAGATGTCGGCCCCCATTTCCCCCAGGATATCGAGCACCCCGGTTCTAAGCGGGTTGAGCCCCACGTTTTTCACCATGATTTCCGATCCCGGGTTCACAAGCGCAGCGACGATAAAAAAAGCCGCCGATGAGATGTCCGAGGGGATTTCAAGCTCGGTTCCCGAAAACTCCACTCCCGGGCTTACCGAGACACGTGTTCCGCTCATCTCCACCGGAACTCCGAAGTAGCGCAGCATCCTCTCGGTGTGGTCCCGGGTTCTTTCGGGTTCCGTAACGCTGGTCCGCCCCGCGGCGTAGAGTCCCGCGAGCAGAATCGCGGACTTTACCTGCGCGCTTGCCACGGGAGAGCGGTAATCCATTCCCCGAAGCCCCGAGCCTGTTATGTGAAGCGGAAGGACCTCTCCCTCTCCCGAGATTCTGGCCCCCATGCTGCGAAGCGGGACGGTAACTCTGGACATGGGACGGCGGCGCAGCGAATCATCCCCGGTAATGGTTGAGCGGAAGCTCTGGGCGCTCAGAACTCCCGTGAGCAGTCTGGCGGTGGTTCCCGAGTTCTCAGCGTCTATAGTTTTGCGGGGCGCCTCGAGACCGAAAAGCCCGTTTCCCGCAATTTCCACTCTTCCCGCACCTATTTCCACCTCGACCCCCATGCTTCTAAAAGCGTTCGCCGTAGCAAGGGTATCCCGGGAAGCCAGAAACCCGCTTGCCCTGGTTTTTCCCCGCGCGAGCGATCCCAGAATGATCGCCCGGTGGGAAATGGATTTATCCCCCGGAGGGGTTATCTCTCCGGTAAACGTGCGGGTTTTTTCCTTGAGTATAAAATCGGCCATCTTCTGACTGAAAATTATATACCTAACTCGGTAAAACAATATATAATATTTTGCGTAAGGCGCAGTCTTTTACCGAATGTACGGGATGAAAACGGAAGAGAAAAACATATTCGGCGAAGATCTAAAAGAGTGTAGCACCGATCCAATGACCGGATTTTTCAGGGACGGCTGCTGCAGGGCGGCGGTCGAGGATGTGGGGCTTCATCTGGTTTGCGCGGAAATGACGGAGGAATTTCTCGAATTTTCGAAATCCAGAGGAAACGACCTCATAACCCCCCGCCCCGAGTTCGGTTTCGCGGGGCTTCAGCCCGGAGACAGGTGGTGCCTTTGCGCGCTTCGCTGGCAAGAGGCGCTTGAGAGCGGAGTGGCTCCCCCGGTTTTTCTGCAGTCGACCCACGAATCGGTACTCAGGATCATTGATCTCTCCGATCTTAAAAAACACGCCGCCGACATATCCTGAGCCTTGATTCCCCTGAATTTGCGTATACCATCTTCGTTCTGTGAAATATCTTGTACTCCAAGGCGACGGCATGCCCGATCACAAGCTCCCCGAGCTTGAGGGCAGGACTCCGCTTGAAGTCGCCAACACCCCTAACCTTGACGCGATTGCCAAGCGGGCCGAGACTTTCGGGATTGCGAAAACCATTCCCGACCCGCTTCCTCCGGGAAGCGACGTGGGAAACCTCGCGGTGCTGGGCTACGACCCCACGAAATACTACACGGGAAGATCCCCCCTTGAAGCCGCAAGCATCGGGGTTTCGCTCGGGGAAACGGACGTCACGGTGCGATGCAATCTTGTAACTCTCGCTGAGAAAAACGGCCGCACGGTCATGGAGGACTACAGCGCCGGGCACATAACTGACGATGATGCGGCCGGCATCATCGAGGATCTGAAAAAAGAGTTCGACGGGGAGGAATTCTCTCTAAGCCAAGGGGTAAGCTACAGGCATCTTCTGCTCTGGCGCGGAGGAAACAGCGATATTCGAACAACTCCACCTCATGACATTTCCGGAAAGGAAATCGCTCCCTGGCTTCCTTCGGGAGAAAGGGCGGAAAAACTCCTGAGCCTCATGGAGAAATCCCGCAGGATACTTAAAGATCATCCTGTGAACAAAAAAAGAAAGACTGAGGGGCAAAACACTGCGGACTCCATATGGCTCTGGGGCGAGGGGACAAGACCCGACATGCCGTCTCTTTTGGAGCTTTACGGAATCACCGGGTCCGTTGTATCGGCGGTCGACCTCGTAAAGGGAATAGGAATATTCGCCGAAATGGAAGTGATCGAGGTTCCGGGAGCGACCGGGTACCTTGACACCAACTACGCGGGAAAGGTGAACGGCGCGATTGAGTCGCTGCGCCGCGTGGACCTCGCAATGATCCACATAGAGGCAACTGACGAAACGGGACATGTCGGAGACGCCCGCCTCAAGATACAGGCGATCGAGGATTTCGACCAGAAAGTAGTGGGGCCCGCGCTTGCCGGGATGGAACAGTTCGGCGAATACAGGGTGCTTGTACTTTCGGACCATCCCACCCCCATAGACCTGAGGACCCACACGAATGAACCCGTCCCATTCGCCATACTTGATTCTGCGAACCCCTCGGTAAAAAACGATTCGCTTGTCTACACCGAGGACAGCGCCGCAGCAAGCGGAGTCTTCGTCGAGGAAGGCTGGAAGCTAATGGGGGCGCTTGTCGTTAATAGAGCTTAGGATGCTCAGAGATAATACTTAAGCCCGACCGTGAAGATCCAGCTGTCCGTGTCACCCACTTTGAAATCGGTCGTAAACGGCGTAACGCCGTCCGCCCGCGCGGGTTCGCGGCTAAAGGTTTGTGTCCAGCGTACGTCGTCGCGGTCAAAACCGCTAAAACGCGTCCAGCGCACCTTGGCGCCAACTGAAAGATCATCGCCAAGCGCGTAATCGACTCCGCCTATCATCTGAAATCCGAACCTGGTTTTCTCAAGTTTCGTGTCTATGGAACTCGTCGTGTTCTCCGCGGCGTCCTGCCACGTCTCCATGCCCAGATCGCTTTTGCGAAGCCACGCACTCGAGTAACCGATCCGCATCGACCCCACGCCTATGCCACCCCCGATATACGGCGTAAAGGGCGATTCATTGCGAAGATCGTAGTAGGCATTCACGAAGAAATGATGGGTATTGAGGTCGCGGACCCGCGCCCAGGGAGGATCCTCCTCGCTCCACTCGTTACCCTTCTGATCAAGCACGTCGTCACTGTCAGAGCCAAGAGACACAAGATCCCTGGCAGAACCCTGGCGGCGGTTAAGGTATTCAGCTTCGAAACGCAGTCCGTTTCCAAGCGCGTAACCGAGGGTCGCGCCTCCCGCAAAGCCGATGCCGGGGTTAAAAATGTTTCCAAAGGAAGATCTCTTGGCGGCCGCACACTCCCCGTCGGTCGGCGGATTCAGACCGGAACCCTGGTAAAGAACCGAATGGCAACGGGTCGGGTGATTAAAAAAAGACTGGGAAACATCCAAGTCGCCCGACGCTGAGAACCCCGCTTCAAGCCCGATATAGAACCTGTCCTCGGCCGAAGCCGACGACGAACCGAAAATTAAAAGCACCGCCGCAAGCCAGAAACACAGATCGCCTGCCACGTATCTCATATTGTCTCCTCCTTCGGCACAAATTTAACCCGCAAGATAATAGCGGAACATCAGAAAAAAACCTACGTCTTTTTTATCTCTTCCCATATCTCGTCCATCTGCTCTGCGGAAAGGGTCTTTATCTCTTTTTTCCCGGCCTGCGCTTTTTCCTCGAGCCGGGAAAATCTCTCTATGAATTTCGAAACAGCCTCGTGAGACGTGGTCTCGGCGTCAATGTCAAGATGCCTCGCGAGGCTCACCATTGAAAAAACAAGGTCTCCCCATTCCTCCCGGCACCTGTCCTCCTCGCCGGCTTCCATCTCCCGCTCAAGCTCGGCCAGTTCCTCTTTCACTTTCGCAAGAACCGAAGAGGCGTCGCTCCAGTCAAACCCGACCCGGGACGCCTTCTCGCCGACCCTCTGCGCTCTCATCAAAGAGGGCATGGCTCTCGGTATTTCCTCTAGATCGGGTTTCCCTTTTTTCTCTTTGAGTTTCTCGGCGTTCCAGGTCCTTAAGGCGTCGGCTGCGTCCTTGGCCTTTTTCTCCCCGAACACGTGGGGATGTCTTCTTACGAGCTTGTCATGGAGTCTCTGCGTAACGTCGCCCACGTTGAACCTGTCCTCCTCGCTGGCTATCTGGGAGATGAAGACGACCTGGAAGAGAAAATCTCCAAGCTCCTCTATGAGTCCGTCCGTGTCCCGAAGTTCTATTGCCTGTATCACTTCATAGGCCTCCTCAAGAACATAAGCACGAAGCGATCCGAGGGTCTGCTCCCTGTCCCATGGACAGCCTCCCGGAGCGCGAAGACGCCTCGCGAGCGAAACTATATCATCGAAAGTCTTTTTCTCTTCCATAGTTCCTAGAGCGGCTAGACCCGAAACCTCTTCGAACACCGGGTCAGATTTTCGTTTCCGTCCCGCGTGACCAAAACCACGTCCTCTATCCTGACTCCCCCGAGACGCTCGTAGTAAAGACCGGGTTCGACCGTAACAACATTTCCTTCTCTCAGAATCTCACGCCCGGAACTGATCCTCGGCGGCTCATGGATGTCAAGCCCAAGGCCGTGTCCCGTGGAATGTATGAAGCCTTCGGGGCTTCCGGAACCCGAAGCCGTGGTCGGAAATCCCCGTTCCGTGAAAAAATCCATTACCGCGCCGTGCACATCTTTTGATCTCACGCCGTCCTTTATCATGGAAAGCGCGATTTTTTGGCCGCGTAAAACTGTATTGTACATCCTTAAAAGTTCCGCCGAAGGCTCGCCCTTAACAACCGTCCTCGTCATGTCGCCGAAGTAGCCGTTCTCCTGGGATCTCGGGAAAATGTCGATCACCACCGGCCATCCAGCCTTAAGAGGGCCTGAACCCTTCTCGTGGGGCATGGAGCCCTGAACCCCTCCGGCCACTATAGTGTTCGAAGCCAGATACCCCCGTTCGGCAAGATAGGAGCTTACGGCGGAGCGCACTATCTCGGAGGTAAGGGGCTTGCCGTCACGGTAAAGCACGGAACCCTTCACCACTGAATCCGATATAATTGAAACAGCAATCCTCATGGCCCATGCCGTAGCGTAAAGCGCCTTCTTTATGAGTGAGACTTCCGCCGGGGATTTCCTGAGACGCCCGGGAAAAAGAAAATCCGTCTTCGCGGTCTTGACGAAAAAACCGGCTCCCCGAAGCGCATCTGCATAGGAAACCGGAAAGTGCCTCTGGACAATCAGGCTTCTTATCCCTCTCTGCCTGAGAATTGCCGCGGCCACCTCGCCAATGCCGGGGCTTTTTCTCCTGCCGCCGCGAATCTTGGCAACCCACTCCCCGAGTGAAACGACCCGCTCTACTCTTGCCTCTTTTTTTCCACGCTCAAGTTCAAGGTCGCTGAGAACCAGTGTCCCTTCCCCGTCGTGCTCGAAAAAAATAACGGGGTCCGGAACGAAAAAACCGGTTCTGTGGTAAAGATCAGAATTGCGCTCGCTCGAATCGATTATAAGATAGGCTGTTTTGCTCACGGCGAAAACTATACAGTAAATCTGGGCAGCCGGGCAAACACGGCGGCGCTGCTTACCGCTTACACTTTGACAACCGCCCCCGGCAGATGTATTTTGTTAGTGGAGTGGTAAAAGAAATTCACACTGCGAGGAGGCAGAGGAAATATGTTTTCCGTAACTCCCAAAGCCGTAGATGAAATAAAAAGGTTGCTTGCCGAAGACGACATCGAAAATGCGTTTCTCAGGGTAAGGATAATACCCGGGGGCTGTTCCGGGTTTTCCTACGAGATGGGATTTGACGACGAAGCCGATGAAGGAGACAATTTGATCGAGTCCGGCGGCATAAAGGTCGCTATCGACGAGATCAGCTATACCTATCTCGACGGATCGGTTCTTGATTTCAAGGACGGTCTTGACGGAAAGGGCTTTGCGATCGAAAACCCTAACGCGACCGGTTCCTGCGGCTGCGGACAGTCTTTCACCGCATAGAAAAAGAAATCCGTAATATCCAGATTTTTCCCCTCAAAACTTTTGCCGAGTCCCGCGGCGAATCTTGGCGCGGAGGATTCATTGAACGTGGAAGGGCCGGAAAAACGGGCTTTTTTGTCTGCGTGTCGGTGTGTGGGGTAACGGACCACGGTTTCTGCATTCGCAAAAAAACCCCAGAAAACAGATTCTCGAAAAAACAGATTCTTTTTTCGCATAAACAGATTTAATTATATAATTATAGATGCAGCGGATCTGTTAAGCGGTCAGCACATAGTACATCATGGCATCAACGGCAAAAATAATTCAGGCCCATGAAGAGGCAAAGAGCTACGATAGGATCAAGTCAAAGCACCTGATCGGAACCATCTTCACCAACTTTACTCCCTGGAACAAGCTCTACGGATTCAGAAACTTTATCCACGCCCCTTCAGGCAAGAAGATCGAGTTCGCCAACGATCCCGCCGTCATAGTAGGCACCGCCGTGTTCAAGGGCACCGGGGAGGAAGTAGCCATAATAGCCCAGCAGACCCCCTCGAGCGAAAAGGAAAGAACTACGCTTAACTATGGAATGGTCAAGGCCGACGGCTACGGGCTGTCTTTGTGCATGATGGAATATGCAGAGCAGCACCGTCTCAAGCTCTACACGTTCATCGACACCATCGGCGGAGACCCCTATGAATATTCGGCTGAGAAGCTTCAGTCCTGGCTGATTTCCTACTGCCAGTCAAAGATGATTTCCATAAGAACGAAAACAATAACCACGGTGCTCGGGCTCGGGGGAAGCGGCGGCGCGATCGCCATACAGTTGGGACACAGGAGACTTATGCTCTCGCGAGCCGAATATTCCGTAATAACGGCCGAAGGCTGCTCCGCCATCCTTTTCAGAAGCGCGGACAAAGTGGCGGAAGCGCTCGAGGTGCTACAGCCCACCGCCAACCACATGAAGAAATACGGAATAATAGACGAGGTAGTGAAAGAGGCTCCTCTTGGAAGAAACAACTATATCCCATCGACCCTGAAGAACCTGCAGGCATCCCTAACCGCCGCCTCCAAGGAAGTTGACCGCTTCGACGTAAGGCACCTGCGCGAGGAACTGCGCAGGAAAATCGAGAAGTGCGGACGGATAAAAAAAGAGCAGAGAATCTACGGGGGAATCGCAAAGAAAATAAAGGCCTGGCTCCCTAACTATTTCAGCGGAAGAAAGGAGAATCCCGACATCTCGGAAATGCAGATAGCCATCTACGGGTCAGAACCCCACTTCTGCAACGACGAAAAGGACGGCCAGGGAAAAATCATACGCCCCGGCTGCAAAAAACAGCTTACGAAAAAGGAACTGCACGCGAACAATTCCTCATGTCCTTACTGCAGCCGCCCGGAAGCGCTTAGTTCCGATGACTATCTGGACTTTCTTCTGGACGAGGCGTCCTTTCACGAAATAGAACCGGGCCTTTCACTCGAAGATGTGGATTCGGTCTACAAGTTCTTTAACTATTCGTCTTCAATACAGAAACTCGCCGGGAAAACCGACTCCAAGGATTCCCTAGTAACGGGCTACGGGACCATGTTCGGCATACCTGTGGCGGTGGCGGTCTGCGACTTTCGTTTCATGGGCGGGTCAATGAGTTCCGTTTTCGGCGAGAAGATGAACAGAGTTGTCAGCTACGCCATAGAAAACAGGCTTCCCCTGATAACGATAACGGTAAGCGGAGGAGCCCGGATGCAGGAAGGCACCGTGGCGCTCTATCAGATGGCGAAAACCATATCAGCGATTATGAGACTTAAGGAACACGGGCTTCCGAACATCTCCATACTCGGTCACCCGACAACCGGAGGAGCCCTTGCAAGCTACTCGGTCCAGGGAGATTTTATAATAGCGGAGAAAAAAGCGACAATCGCATTTGCTGGAGACCGGGTCGTGAAGCTCACAAGCGGCGGACGCGGGGTCGATCCGAAGATAATGTCCTCTGAGTTCTACGAGGAAAACGGCGGCGTTCACCTAGTGGTCGAAAGAAGCAAGATAAAACCCGCAATCTCCGGGCTGCTTAAGTTCAGGGGTTTTAAAAACAATCTGGACACCGGGGCATTTCACCAGCGCCTGGACAGTGGATTCGAAGACGACTGGCTTTAGTCCGGACTTCCGCACACAGGGGGGAATTTGCCCAAGCGGGCATGCTATGGAGCCGGATGAATGCGGTCGAGTGGGAAGCCTGAAGCGGGTGCGTCATGTAGCCGGGGGCGTGTCGGTCTTCTTGGAGTAGGTGCCGTCCAGTCCTATTATTTTTGAAATTTCCTCTGGGGAATCAAGTATCTCCCCCTTGCCCATCTTGTAAAGAAAGTTTGCGTTGTCCCTTGGGGCATCGCTTTTTACGTTCGGGTCGAAGAAGACCTCTTTGGTGTGAACGAGCCCCGCGCGGTTATACGAGGCGAGCTCGTACTTCATTCCCATCCTGAGCGCGTCGCACGGGCAGGCCTCGACGCAGAAGCCGCAGAAAACGCAGCGCATGAAATCTATGTTGTATACCTTTGGCCTTCTCTCGATTCCGTAATCGTCTGCAGGTTCGGAAACTATGGAGATAGCCTGGGTGGGACACGCGATCTCGCAGAGCTTGCACGCAACGCACCTTATCTCGCCCTCGTCATCGGCAGGCATCACGTGAAGTCCCCGGTAGTTCTCGGGAAGCTCCTTTACCTCCTCTGGGTATTTCACGGTTATCGGCTGGTGATGCGTGATATGCCTTATGGTGATCATGAGGCCCTTTAGCACCTGGGGAATGTAAAGCTTCTCCCAGAAAGTAAGCCGCGGTCGCTCAAGCACTTTTACGTTTATCGCCATAGCAACCATCTATATACCACAGAAAAGAAAAATACTGAAGCCGCTAGCGGAAAAAACTGCCGCGGCGGCGAAGGATTAGGGCAAGCGCAAGCGCCGAGACGCAAAGAAGCCAGAGCGCGGTTTCGCCGTCCCCCAGAAGGAGCTTGCCCGTCCCTATCATTAAGCAGAGAAGAAAGGACACGACAAGCGACCAGTTAAGAAAAACAGAAGAAAGAACTCCTTGCCCCGGCGCGATCCCCGCTCTCCTGCGGACAGGCGACCAGAGGCCCGGGGGTCTTACCCTCGAGTAGAATTCCGAGAGTTTTTCCCAAGGCTCGGGAGCGGTGACGAAAGTGGCCGTAACCCAGCATGCTATCGAGATGGGAACGACAAGGATCTGGTGGCGCAACTCAAGCGGAATACCCTTGGCCTCGGTGTAGAGAATCAGAACCAGTATGGTCGCAAGCGACGATGCAAGCGCCACTATCTCGCTCCAGGCGTTTATCCTCCACCAGAACCACCTGAGTATCAGCACTAGGCCCACTCCCGAACTCATGGCCCAGAGAAATATCCAGGCGTCCCCTATGTTCTTTATCTGAAGCGCCACTATGCCTGCGATGACGGCAAGCGCCACGGTCGCGATCCTGGAGACCGCCACGTAATGGCGTTGCGGGGCGCTTTGCCGCACAAACCTTCTGTAAAGATCGTTCACGAGATACGAAGCTCCCCAGTTAAGGTGCGTCGATACCGTGGACATAAACGCCGCGAGAAAAGAAACCAGAAGAAGACCCCGAAGACCTGGCGGGAGAAAGTCCCTTATCATCACAAGGTACATCGACTCATCGTCCCCGCCTGCCACCCCGGCTGCCTCGGGAAAGATTACAACCGAAGCCAGTGCAACCAGAACCCACGGCCAGAGGCGAAGCACGTAATGGTTAAGCGCAAACCACGCCGTACCCGCGAGGGCGTGCCTCTCATCCTTTGCGGAACAGAGCCGCTGTATGAAGTAGCCTCCACCATCAGCGTTGTGGGAAGACCACCAGACCACGGTCATAAAGATAAGGAATGTGAAAAAGTCAGAGGAGAAAAACTCTTCAGTGCCTGTGGGCTGCGTGATGAACATGGAGGTCTGCTCTGTGGGAAGCTCCGCGATTTTGCTTACGAACTGCCCGTACCCTCCGACTGCGTCAGAATTTATTACCACGACCGCGAGTATGACCGTGCCGCCAAGCGCTATCACGTACTGTACGAAATCTGTTATCACAACCCCCCAGAGCCCGGAGAAAACCGTGTAGACAAGCACGATTCCTACGCAGAGCGAGACCGCGTATATCTGCCCCACTCCGAAAAAGACCTCGAACACCTTGGTCATCGCGGTTATAACCCACCCCATCACTATGAAATTGAAAATCGTCGAGAAATAAAACGCCTTGAACCCCCGGAGAAACGCCGCGGGGCGGCCCCCGTAGCGAAGCTCTATTAGTTCATTGTCGGTTATAACCTGCGCCCTTCTCCAGAGCCTTGAGAAAACCACTATCACGAGTGCGTGGCTGAAGATGTAGTTCCACCAGAACCAGTTCTTCCATATTCCCTCGGTCCTTATCCACCCGGTTATGGCAAGCGGGGTGTCGGCGGCGAAAGTCGTGGCGACCATCGAGGTCCCAAGGAGCCACCAGGGAAGCCCGCGTCCCGAAACGAAATAGTCTGAAAGACTCCCGGACGCTCTCCTTGAAAAATAAAGTCCAACTCCCAGGGAAAAGACCAGGTAGAGGCCAACGAGCATCCAGTCTACGGCGTGGAGTTTCATGGACCTATTCTCACCGGAAGCCTCGCCGTGGACATCCGCTCCCCCGTAAGGACTTCCGCGGCCGCCCGGCCCGCTGAGTGCGAGAAGTCAAAAAGCGAGACCACCGTATCGAAAAAGGGGAATTCAGCCGCGGGATAGGGGGAGCCGAAGGTAAGCAGAATCTTTTCACCCGAGAAGGAGGAAAGACCGCTTACGTAATCGGCTATTTCCTGGGGAACAATACAGTTCTCCGTCCAGGCCGCCGGTGCCGCAGATAAAACGCAGACAAGCGAGGAAGAGGCATCAAGGTCTGGCGTCTCGGGGCAGCAAAAGCGTCCCTCCACCGTCACTCTTTTCCCTGAGAGCCCCTCGCAAAGCCCGTCTAGAATTTCGTCTGAGCCTTCTTCGCCGAAGTGAAGAACCAAGACCTTGGCGCCGCGAAGGACCCCTCCCCTCAAAACGCAGGCCGAGCGGCGGGAAACCTCCTTTGCCTGCTCAGCGTTTCTCTCAAAATCGGGCGCCGAGATCTTCTCTCCGCCCGAGGCGAAAAGCTTTTTCGCGTAAAATATCCTGGAAAGAGACTCCCCGCACGCGGGATCCTGGAAAAATTCATTCTCCGCCTGTCTTTCTAAAAATCCCTCCGGGTCCCTGGGGTCAAGAACTATATCCACCCCACGCGCAAGGGCGGCAAGAATATTCTCATCTTCACACTCTTCTCCCCCCAAAGCGTCCATCCTGAAGGAATCCGAGACGACCAGGCCGTTGAATCCGAGTTTCTCCCGCAGAAGGCCACGCAGAACAGATTCTGACAGTGTGGCGGGAACTGCGAGCGGGTCAAGAGCCGGGAAGCAAACGTGTGCCGGCATCACGCAGTGAAGCCTTTTCGCAATCGCTTCCTGAAAAGGCGGAAGATCCGATTCCATGAGAAGCTCAAGAGATTTTTCAACGCGGGGAAGGCGGGCATGGGAATCCTCGAGGGTGGCGCCGTGACCGGGAAAATGCTTCGCGCAGGCTAGCACTCCCTCTTTCTGCAAGGTTTCTGTAAAAACTCCGCCCAGTTTTGAAACCAACGCGGGGTCATCAGAGAAGGCTCTTACGTTTATTATCGGATTAAGGGGTTCGGTATTCACGTCAAGAACCGGGGCGAAGGCGAGATTAAGTCCGCAGTACTTCATTTCCCCGGCCGTTATAGCTGCCTGACGTCTCAAAGTCGCCTCGTCGTCTATCGCTCCCTGGGCCATTGCGAAAGGAAAAAGAGTCCCTCCGGAAACCCGCTGACCTAGGCCCCTTTCAACGTCGCAACCGAAAAAAAGCGGAAATTCCGAGATGGAGGCAAGCTTCCTCGTGGTTTTCCTGACCAGATCTATGTCCCCGTTGAATATTATGAACCCGCAGACAGCGAAATCCCGCACCAGCCGTTCCGCCCGCTCTATAGATCCAGCGTCGGAAAAATCGATTCTCGGCATAAGGAACTGTGCCGCCCGCCGGGGCGCGGAAAGATCTTTTGACGAAAACACGGCCGGATTCTCATACATTTCTATGGGGAATTATGTATTTTAGTTGACACATCCATACACCGTTCTTGGCCGAACAGGCCCTACATCAGCCTGCTTCTCTCTCATCCTTCCGACCATGCGGGTTACATTCCCGCCCGCAATCGAAGCTAAGCCTCGATGAAGGATATTTATCGCAGCGTTTACATCCCTGTCCGCCTCATAACCACAGTCGCATTTATGCGTCCTTACGGACAGGTCTTTCTTCACTGTTGCTCCGCAACTTGAGCATTCCTGCGAGGTTCCCCCGGGGTCCACTTCCGTCATCTTAACGCCAGCACTCTCGGCCTTCTCGTTAAGCAGGGTTATGAACTTGCCCCAAGCCTGCTCAGATATGCTCCTTGCCAAATGCTTGTTGCGAAGCATGTTCTTTGTCTTTAGCTTCTCTACCGCTATGAAGTCGTACATCCTGGCTATCTCCGAGGTCAATCTGTGGAGACAGTCTCTTTCCTTGTCCGTAAGCCTCTGCCATTCCTTTGCAAGCAGGGATACGGCTTTACGCCTGTTGTTCGAGCCTTTCTTCTTGCGGGACACGGAGCGTTGGAGGCGTATCAGTTTCTTTCTGTCTATCTCCCGCTTCTCCACGGTCTCCCCATCGCTAAGCGTCAGACGCTTCGATATCCCCATGTCTATCCCTACGGGGTTAGTGACCGGTTTTGTCTCGGGTGTCGGCAGATCGTAGGACAGGCAAACCTCGGTACGCAGGGGTTTTCTGGTAATTCTGATTGCCTTGAGCAGTGCTTTGGGGGGAAGTTCCCGGGAAGGCTTTACTTCAATGCGGGGCAATCCCTTGATCTTGAGGACCAGCTTACCACCCTGCTTCTTGAGCATACGCCAGCACTGGTCGTTTATCTCTATGGTTCGCCAGCGTCTCCATCTCTTCCAGCGGGGGAAGCCTCCATGCTTGAAGAACCGCTTGTACGCCTTGTCAAGCCTCGACAGTACGCCTCGGAACACGATACTGGACACCGCCTCGTACTCGGGCAAATCTGCCCTGACCTGTACAAGTTCCTTGTACTGGTCATAAAGACTGCGACCCTCGCCTGTCTTTTTGTAGCAGTCAATGCGGGACTCCAATCCTGCGTTGTACAGTTCCGCAGACATCGAGAATATCTCCCCAAGCCTCTCATGCCCTGCACTGGATAACTTCACCCTGCACTTGTAAGTCCTTATCATCACTATATTATACCTGTTTTACAGCCAGAATCTAATCCGTCAACTAAAATACATAATTCTAAGTTTACACAGAGGCTTTAATAACTAAACTTCCCGACAGATGTTGCCTTGCCCCTCGGGCTTCGGTAGCCTGTTTTGCGTGTCGGGGAGGGATGGCCGAGCGGTTTAAGGCGCTGGTCTCGAAAACCAGTGGGGTCCTTGTGGCCCTCGTGGGTTCGAATCCCACTCCCTCCGCCATCAGCTTATCCATAACTGCTCTATCTGGAAACAGTGAGTTCCTTGAGAGTCCGGCATTGGCCAATCAAAGCCCATTCCCAGAAAAAGCAAACTGTATCGAAAAATATTTGCCCAGCAAGAGGGGAATATGTTCCAAGCTTAGATAACGTCAGAGAGGAATAATCGAAAAAATATCTGTCCCGCTGTGTGACAGGACAGATGAAACTGTTCAGCACATTCCGGTGTCCAGATGAATATAACGACTAAGGCAACCTAGCGTTATGCAATGAATAACTCCCTTATTCACCGCATATATTGCGGTGATTTTCTTGCTTATACGCTGAATAAAAGGTATAATCACTGCAAATAACGCGGTGAATAGTATGTGGATACATGAACATCATAACTGGCCAAATTTCACTTGGGATGCCGGAAAACTCGCCTCTAAGCTTGCCGATATTCGGCACCGTCAGGGTCGCTTATTAGGCAAAATGGAAGGATTGGGGTTTGAACTAAAGAGAGAAGCAAGCCTTAGCACTCTGACAAGCGATGTTGTTAAATCATCAGCTATCGAGGGAGAAAATCTGAATCCCAAAGAGGTTCGCTCGTCGATCGCTCGCCGACTAGGCATTGATATCGCTAGCCCCATGCCAGTGAACCAAGATGTCGAGGGCATTGTCGAAATCATGCTGGATGCGACTCAGCAATCTAGCAAACCTTTAACAAAAGAGAGGTTGTTTGACTGGCATGCCGCACTATTTCCAACAGGTCGCAGTGGTATGCGTCGCATCACAGTCGGCGGCTGGCGCTCCGTCGAATCCGGTCCGATGCAAGTGGTTTCTGGCCCTGTTGGACATGAAAAAGTTCATTTTGAGGCCCCGGATGCGGAGCGTCTTGAGCATGAGATGACAAAGTTTCTAGCATGGTTTGAGGGCGAAGATGGTATTGATCCTGTGCTCAGAGCCGGCATTGCCCATTTGTGGTTTGTGACGATTCATCCATTTGAAGATGGTAATGGCCGTATTGCCAGAGCGATTGCTGATATGGCCCTAGCACGCGCTGAAGGCATGTCGTACCGCTTTTACAGCCTTTCCTCGCAATTTGAATCTGAGCGTAAGGATTATTATGACCAATTGGAAAAGCAGCAACGCGGCACGCCGGAGGCAACTAATTGGCTTGAATGGTTCTTGGGTTGTCTTGGTCGCGCTATTTCCAGTGCCGAAAACACACTGAGCGCTGTCCTGTTTAAAGCGCAGCTATGGGA
>JAPOQQ010000081.1 GCA_026710625.1 Candidatus Dadabacteria bacterium
TCCGACATGGAGGACGCGGCGTGTCTTTTTGAACTTGCGGTCGGTGAAGACGATCAGGATTCGATTGAAGAGGCTCGCAGCATGCTTGCGTCCGTAGAAGCTAGACTTGCCGAACTTGAGTTCACCCGGATTCTCGGCGGTTCCGACGACGCGCGAAACGCCATCATATCCGTAAACGCCGGGGCGGGGGGAACGGAAGCTCAGGACTGGGCGGAGATGCTTCTTCGCATGTACCTTAGGTATGCCGAGAGGAAAGGGTTTTCCGTAAAGCTGCTCGAAACTCAGGACGGAGAGGAAGCCGGTTTGAAAAGCGCCACTATACTTGCTCAGGGGAAATTTGCATTCGGTTATCTCAAGGCGGAAACCGGGGTTCACAGGCTGGTGAGAATATCACCCTATGATTCGAACAAGAGAAGGCATACGTCGTTTGCCTCGGTTTTCGTTTCTCCCGAAATAGATGATTCGATAGAGGTGAACGTAGAGGAAAAAGACCTCAGGATTGACACTTACCGTGCAAGCGGGGCGGGTGGTCAGCACGTTAACAAGACTGATTCCGCGGTACGGATCACACATATTCCCACGGGGGTAGTAGTAAGCTGTCAGAACGAAAGATCTCAGCGCCAGAATAAGGAAAGTGCTTTTAAGATGCTTAAGGCGAGGCTTTACGAACTTAGGAGAATGGAGGAAAGGCAAAAAGAAGAAGAGCTAAATTCCTCGAAAATGGAGATCGGCTGGGGAAGTCAGATAAGATCGTACGTTCTGCATCCTTACCGCATGGTGAAGGACCACCGCACCGATTTCGAGTCCTCGGGAATTGACGCGGTACTTGACGGGCAGATAGATGATTTTATAGAATCTTATCTTTTGCATAATGCGACTGAAAATCCAAGGGGGGAAGCAACTTGAAGTTCGGTATAACGGGGAAAAAGAACAGTGCGGAAGTCTACGATATTGCCAGGAGGCTGTGCGAGTGGCTTTGCGAAAGGGACATAGAGTTTTTCGTTGAGGAGAGGCTTGGACGGAGCATAGATGCGAAGAACCTGCTTGCGGAACGGGACCTGGCTGCGACCGTTGACATAATAGTCGTGTTCGGCGGCGACGGTTCCTTTATCTGGGTTTCCCGCCTGGTGCAGGGAAACGACGTTTCAATACTCGGCTGCAACCTCGGCGGGCTCGGATTTCTCACGGAATTTACCGTGGATGAGTTTTTTCCGATGATGGAAAGAGTACTCGCCGGAGATTACGAGATCGAGAGGAGGGACATGATATCGTGCTACGTAGCCAGAAAGGACGGAGAGCGGGAAGAGTTTAAGGTACTAAACGACATCGTGATCAACAATGGTCCCATTTCCAAGGTAGTGGACCTCTCCATATATATAGAGGAAAAATACGTAACGACCTTCAAGGCTGACGGAATCATCTTCGCAACTCCTACCGGTTCAACTGCCTATTCTCTTTCTGCGGGCGGGCCGATAATTTATCCCACTCTGCCCGTGATAACCGTCACTCCCATATGTCCGCATATTCTCACCAACAGGCCCATTGTGGTGCCCAACACGAAGAAAATAAGGACGAGGGTGCTTACCGACATACAGAACACCTATCTCACGCTTGACGGTCAGGTGGGAGTGCCTCTTTATCTCGGCGACGAGGTTGTTCTTGAAGATTCGGAGAGTTACGTGAATATCATAAAA
>JAPOQQ010000082.1 GCA_026710625.1 Candidatus Dadabacteria bacterium
CTTCCCCCAGTCCGCCTCAGGGTCCGATGTTTCACCTGTCTTGCGGCTGCGCTGTCCCGTGGAGCGGCTTTCTATGGCCTTGCCGTCATACCCCGGGTTCTCACCGAAGTCACCCGGCAGTTCCATCAGTTCCCCCCTCATTACGTCAATCATCTTTGAGACAAGTCCCCGCCGCTCTTCCAGGCTGACTACGTTTGAGAGGAAGCGGGAGAAGTTAAGACTTCCGGGAGCGGGACTGCGGGGAGGAGAGTCTATGACTATAACCCCGGTCCTGCCGTTCGCCTCAACTGATTTTGTCTTGGGGTGGAATTCTCGGTTTCTGGCGTGAATCAGGCGGTTTTCAGGGGTTTTTATGGAAATTCCGGGGAAAAGTTTTTTGCGCCTTCACAAAACCCTTGCCCTGTATGCACATAGCCAACTACGCAAATGCCTCCTATAGTACCGGTTGTTTAGTCATGTATAATTTTTGGGATTCCAAAACGTGCCGGCGCCGTCCCGCGCCTTTAAATACGATGTATGCGGGTTCTTCGCGGTTACTCTGAACGGGATACTGTGATATAGGGAGAAAACCTTGGTTATGCGAACAAAAGTCTTGCTGCTCTTTCTATCTACCTGTCTTTTCCCCGGGCTCTCACTCGCTCAGCCCCCCGACGTGCCGGTGGTGGTATCCGCGGTCGTTGAGAGGGAGGTAAAGAAACCCCTCAGGCTTGTCGGCGCTACGTTTCCCGCGAGAAAGTCCGTCATATCAAGCGAGGTCGAAGGAGTGGTCGGGAAAATGAATGCCGAGGAGGGCCAGTACGTAAAAAAGGGTGGGACCCTTGCCGAGATAAAGAACGACAAGATCCGCTTTGCCCTCGAGCAGCTTAAAAACGAGAGAAAAGAAGCTCTTGCTAGGGCCGAGCTCTCGGAAAAAGATTTTGCGAGGATGAAAGAGCTTTACGACAAGGGCATTATTTCTGACGGAGATTTTGACAGGGCGAGGACCCAGAGGGAATCCGGCCAGGCCGGGCTGCTCAGTCTCGGGAGCCGCATCGAAATCGCCGAATACGATCTTGCGGCGTCGAGAATCGCCGCTCCTTTTAACGGCTACGTGACGAAGCACCACGCCGAAGCGGGACAGTGGCTCGGTGTCGGGGATCAGGTGGTTTCCTTCGTGGACATAGACACTATAGAGGTAATGGCGGGGGTGCCCGAGAGGTACATAGACGACATAAAAGAGGGCATGGAAGTCGAGGTCATACTCCCCTCCCACAACCGGCTGACCATTCCCGCGAAAATCTCTTCAGTCATCCCGGACGCGGACCCGAGGGCCGTATCCTTCCCGGTAAAGGTGGTGCTTGAGAACCCTGATCATACGATAAAATCCTCGGCTTCCGCCGTAATCATGGCAAGGATCGGCGAAACCGAGAAAATAAAGCTCGTACCGAAAGATTCCATAGTCAGGTCTCCCCAGGGCTCTGTGGTCTTTGCTGTGAGGGAAGGTCTCGCACACCCTGTACCGGTGGAAGAAAAGGGCTGGTATGAGAGTTCCACTCATGTTGAAGGGGGAATAAGCGTGGGCGAGAGCGTGGTCGTGAGAGGAAACGAGAGACTCAGGCCCATGCAGAAAGTCAGGATTACTGACACCATAGAGCAATGAATCTTGTCGAGACCTCTATAAAAAACCCCGTAACCGTAGCCGTCGGCGTTATATTCCTCGTTATCTTCGGGGTTATCTCGCTTTTCAGAATTCCCGTTCAGCTTACCCCGGACGTCGAGACGCTCAGAGTCACCGTGAGCACTTTCTGGAGGGGGGCAAGCCCCTTTGAGATGGAAAGCGAGGTGGTAAACGAGCAGGAAGACGAGCTTCGGGGAATAACGGGCCTCAGAAGGCTTGACAGCGAGAGTTCGGAGAACTCATCCGAGGTAATACTCGAGTTTGAAGTCGGCGCCGACATCGACTCTAAGGTGGTCAAGGTGTCGAACAGGCTTGACCAGGTAAGGGAATATCCGGACGAGGTCGAGCGGCCCGTAATAACCACCGTTGATCCCAGGGCAAACGCCATGGCGTGGTTTATCCTCAAGCCCCTTGCCGACAATCCCGCTGATATAAACCTCTACTACGACTTCGCAGACCAGATAATCCGCACCAGGCTTGAGAGGGTTCCCGGAGTCGGAGCCTCAAACGTGTTCGGCGGAAGGGAGCGGCGCATAGAGGTTCTTTTCGATCCCGCCGCACTTGCCAAGAGAAATATCACGATAGCAGAGCTTGCCGCTTCCATTGACAGGGAGAATGAGAATTTCAGCGCCGGCTCCTTTAACGAGGGTAAAAGGCAGTATCTCGTTCGAACCATCGGAGAGTACAGAACCACGCGTGATATAGGGAACATAGTAGTGGCTACCGCGCAAAGCGGCCTTCCCGTTTACCTGAGGGACGTTGCCACCGTCCGCCTCGGATACGAGGACCCGGGCTACACAGTAAGACAGAACGGAGAGCCCTCCATCGCCGTTAACGTGCTTCGCGAAAGCGGAGCGAACTCAATAGAGGTTAAGGAGGCTCTCTTTGCGGCCGTTGAGGAACTGAATTCGGGCGTCCTAGAGGACAACGGACTTCGCCTCCGGAATGTCTACGAAGAGACCGGGTACATAAAAAACGCGATAAAACTTGTAAGGGGGAACCTTATTATAGGCGGGGGGCTCGCCATAACTGTTCTTCTTCTTTTCCTGAGAAGCGCGAGCAGCACGATGATTGTTGCAATCGCCATACCGTCAAGCGTCATAGGGACTTTCATAGTTTTCGAGGCGCTCGGGCGCACTATAAACGTGGTCAGTCTGGCGGGAATGAGCTTCGCCGTCGGCATGGTCATAGACAACTCGATCGTGGTCCTTGAAAACATATACCGCCACATGCAGATGGGAAAATCGAGACTCGAGGCTGCCTATGACGGCACGACCGAGGTCTGGGGGGCAGTGCTTGCAAGCACCCTCACCACGGCCGCCGTGTTCATTCCGATCATGTTCATTCAGGAACAGACGGGACAGCTGTTTCGCGACATAGCCATAGCGATCAGCGTTTCGGTCATACTGAGTCTTCTTGTCTCCATAACCGTCATACCGTCCGCGTCTTCAAAGTACCTCTCCACGAAGGGCGCTGAATCTCTCGAACGCCTTGGCATCATGTCGCGGCTGCTTGATTTCGCGGGAAGGGTCTCCGGCTTTATAAACCGCTTTACCGAGCAGATAATGACGAGCGTCAAGAAAAGGGCGGTTCTTGTGGGTTCCTTCACCCTCTTGTCCGTAGTTCTTATAATCGCCGTCTTTCCCAAGACCGAGTACCTGCCCACGGGAAACAGGAACCTGCTTTTCGGGATACTTATCCCGCCTCCCGGATACAATGTCGAGGAATATACGGCCATCGGAGAACAGATCGAGGCCGATCTCGAGCCCTATATGAACGGGAAAACCGCGGCCGGGAAAGATCTCCCGCGCATAAAGAATTTTTTCTACGTCGCGAGGGGAAAGCAGATTTTCATGGGTGCGGTCGCCGAGAACAGAAAGGAAATCAAGGAACTTTTTCCCGTTCTTCAACAGGCCGTATCCAAGATTCCGGGAACGTTCGGCGTGATAATTCAGCCCAGCATCTTTAACGCCAACATAGGCGAGGGGAGGTCGATAGACGTTAACGTTACGGGAGATGATCTCGATGAGATACTGAGGACCGCGAGGAGCGTGTTTTTCATGTCCATGGAGACTATTCCCGGGGCGCAGGTAAGACCGATTCCGAGCCTTGATCTCGGAAACCCCGAGCTCCGGATCGTTACCGAGCGGGAGGCGGCTTCCCGGGTCGGGATCACCAACAGCGAGCTCGGATTTACCGTGAGATCCCTAATAGACGGCGTCGAGGCAAGCGAGTTTAACCTCGAGGGACAGGAGGTCGACATAGTATTGCGGGCGGAGCAGGATTTCTCAGAGAGAACCCAGGATATAGAGAACATAATGATCACCTCTCCGAGCGGGAAGGTGATTACCGTGGGAGCCCTGGCCAGAGTCAGCCTTGAAAACGGCCCGGAACAGATAAATCACTACGAAAGACAAAGAGTAATAACGATACAGATAACCCCACCCGAGGAAGTTACGCTTGAGGAGGGGATAGAGACCATTAACGACAATATAATCTCCGTGCTTCAGCAAAGCGGCCAGGTAGGGGAGCGGACCGGTTTTGTACTTTCCGGGACCGCGGACAAGCTCGCAACGGCAAAAGACGCGCTTCAGTTGAATTTTCTCCTGGCCGTAGTGATATCGTTTCTGCTGATGGCGGCTCTTTTCGGGAGTTTCCTCCATCCTCTGGTTATCCTGATCACGGTTCCGTTTGCCTCCCTCGGAGGATTCCTCGGGCTTTTCATCCTTAACCTGTTCACATACCAGCCGCTTGATATACTGACGATGCTGGGTTTTGTGATTCTCATAGGAATAGTAATTAACAACGCCATACTCATAGTTCACCAGGCGCTTAACAACATACGGGCGGGCATGGAGCACAAGGTGGCCATACGCGAATCGGTAAGGGTTAGGATAAGGCCGATCTTCATGAGCACCCTCACAAGCGTATTCGGCATGCTTCCCCTTGTGCTTGCTCCGGGAGAAGGCTCTGAGCTTTACAAGGGCCTTGGAAGCGTTGTGGTCGGCGGACTGGTTCTCTCCACGGCCTTCACCCTGTTTCTGATCCCTTCCGTCTTCAGCCTCATGCTCGAGTTCCGCAGAAGACCTTCCGTCTTATGAAACCGGTTTTGTTTGTGGCATAATAAATCTCTTGACTGAAATTGACAATTATTTGGAGGGAATCTTAAATGGCTAAGACAAAATACAGAGTGGAATCCGACTCGATGGGAAAGATGAAAGTTCCCACGGACGCTTATTACGGGGCGCAGACTGCAAGGGCGGTTGAGAATTTTCCCGTGAGCGGACGCACTCTTCCAAGGGAATTCATAAGGGCGATGGGTCTTGTGAAACTGGCCGCCGCGCATACGAACGCGGAACTCGGATTTTTGAAGAAAAATGCCGCGCGGGCCATAGCAAGAGCCGCGCAGGAAGTTGTCGACGGGAAACTCGACGATCATTTCGTGGTGGACGTTTTCCAGACGGGTTCGGGCACCTCGACCAACATGAATACGAATGAAGTGATAGCCAACAGGGCGACCGAGATACTTAAGGGGAAGACCCGGGTGCATCCGAACGACCATGTGAACATGGGTCAGTCAAGCAATGACGTGATTCCCACGGCCATGCATGTCTCTTCCCTTGAGGCGATAGAAAAAGACCTCATACCGTCGCTTGAATATCTTCGCGACGCTCTCTCGAAAAAGGCAAAGGAGTTTGACCATATAGTAAAGATAGGACGCACTCACCTTATGGACGCCACCCCTATACGGCTCGGCCAGGAGTTCAGCGGATACGCGAGCATGGTTGATCACGGAATCTCGAGATTAAAGGGAATAAGAAACGACCTCTCGGAACTTGCCATAGGAGGAACCGCGGTCGGCACGGGCATAAATACCCATAAAAGTTTCGGAAAGAAGGTGGCGGCAAGGATAAGCGAGGCCACGGGGGTTAAGTTCAGGGAGGCGAAAAATCACTTCGAGGCCCAGGCGTCAAAGGATGCGGTCGTTCAGGCAAGCGGAGCGCTTAAGACGGTCTCCGTGAGCCTCATGAAGATAGCGAACGACATACGTTGGCTAGGAAGCGGCCCGCGATGCGGCTTCGGGGAGATCCTTCTGCCCTCTATACAGCCCGGCTCGTCAATTATGCCCGGAAAAGTTAACCCGGTGATCGGGGAATCGGTTACGCAGGTCGCGGCCCAGGTAATCGGGAACGACGCGGCGATAACGATCGGAGGACAGTCAGGGAATTTCGAGCTTAACGTGATGATGCCCATGATGGCGGACAACCTTCTTCAGTCGATAAGGCTTTTATCGAGGGTCTGCACCGTATTTGTCGACAAGTGCATCTCTGGAATAGAGGCGGACGAAGAGCGCTGCGGGGAGATCATCGAGCAGAGCCTTGCGATGTGCACGAGCCTCGCGCCGATCATAGGCTATGACAACGCGGCCGCGATTGCGAAGGAAGCCTACGCTTCTGGGAGCACGGTCAGGGAAGTTGCCAGGGAAAAGGGAGTGCTTTCCGATGAGGAACTCGACAGGGTCCTTGACCCGCTGTCGATGACAAAACCGGTTTCGTAGCGCCATGGGCCCGGATAGCCGCTTGGCGGTATAGAATATTTTCGGCGGACTTGGAAGAATGAGAAAAATTCTTTTTGTTTTTCTGCTCTTTTTGGTGTTTTCAGTTCCTTCTTACGCGGAAGAAGGAACTTACAAGACCTATACCGACATAGGGGAGCTCGAACCGCCAACCGTAACCATCTCGTATGTTCTCTCCTCCCGTGATGAGTTTGACAGGAAAATATTCATCCTTGATGGGCAGGTGGGTGAACTGCGGTTCAAGAGAATGGCGAATGGAAGAAAATTCACCCTGTTTCAGTTTTTTGAGAGTGATCCGGAAAGAAGGATAAACATTTACGCCAGGGGGTTTGTGGAAGGTATTGAGGACGGGAGCAGGGTAAGAATCTGGGGTCGCTACAGCAAGCATAAAAGGTATTTTCTCACCAAGCGTAAGAACATTATGAAAGCGAAAAAGATCCATATCCTTACAGGGAGTCCCGGAAGTTAGATAATTTGGAGTCGCATGCCAATGAACAATTCGGACGAGACGAACCGCGAATCGGATACGTTCAGGAAACAAATCTCCAAACTGAGCCTTACTGCTCGGGGTCGGGGTATCGAATGATGTCCGTCGGGACCGCGAACTTTTTCCGCATGAGGTGGTGACGTTGGGATCCTCGCTCCGAAATCTTGCGTCAGAGCTTCGCGCAGACGCCATGTCGGCTAAGGCCGTTCCAGCGCTGTCGGCCGGTTTCACCTCCGGCCTCGGACTGCTTGTCGCCCAGGTTGCGTTCGGGAGCTTCATATTCTCCGGGCTGCTGGCTCCGTATTCCTCCGAGGGCGTCGGTTTGGTGCTGTTTGGAAACTT
Organism: Candidatus Dadabacteria bacterium; assembly: GCA_026710625.1. Classification (GTDB taxonomy): domain Bacteria; phylum Desulfobacterota_D; class UBA1144; order Nemesobacterales; family Nemesobacteraceae; genus Nemesobacter. The sequence goes on from JAPOQQ010000082.1 coordinate 7,063, forward strand.
CGCCGCCTGTTTTGTCATCGCCCTAGCGGGCGGGTATCGCGGGACAATCTCCGGACTGAGTCCTGCGGTGGTGATCGTGATGGCCCAGATTGCCTCCACCATGGGGGCCGAAGGTGACGCGTTGTTCGTTACTACCGCGACCGCATTCATGATCGCTGCAGTCGCCACCGGCGTGTGTTATCTCCTGATTGGGCGATTCCGACTCTCAAACTTGGTGCGTTTTATACCCTGGCCGGTGGCGGGCGGTTTCGTGGGCGGAATAGGGGGAATAGTATGTCTAGCGGCCATGTCCCTGATGGGGGCGGACACGGACTGGCGGGCGATTCCGGCTCTTTGGGAACCCTCGCAACTCTGGATGTGGAGCCCGGGCGTGGTATTCGGGATCGGGCTGTATTTCGCGATGAAACGCTGGAACAATCCACTCGTACTGCCGGTGAGCGTCGCGCTTGCCGTCGGTGCATACCATCTGGCGCTCGGCGCGCTCGGGATTTCAGGCGATGAGGCGAGGATGGCGGGTCTGCTGCTCAGCAGCACATCAGAAGGTAATTTGTGGCCGGTGTTGGCGCCTGCCGATTTCTTGAATGTGGACTGGAACGCGATAGCCATGCAGGTCCCGGCCATGCTGACGCTGGTGCTGATTGCGTTCATGGTCGTGATCCTGAACATTGCCGGCCTTGAGGTGGCGGCGAACCAGGACCTGGACTGGGACCGCGAGTTCAGGGCGAGCGGATTCGCGAGCGTGGTGTCGGGCTTGGGCGGCGGCACGGCGGCGAGCCTGATCGTGCCTGCCTCGCTGCGCAGCAAGCTGTTTGGGGCTACTACCCGCCTGACCGGTGTCGTCGCCGGTCTAGTCATTGCCAGTGTGTTGTTCCTGGGCGACGGGATGCTTGATCTGGTTCCGGTACCGCTTGTGGGAGGCATCTTGATTTTCGCCGGCCTCGGCATGCTGGATCAAGGACTGATGAAAAGCCGCAAACAGCTTCTTTGGTCGGAGTACAGCATCATCGTGCTGATCTTTGTCGTCATCATGACCTTCGGGCTGTTCGAGGGCATAGGGATCGGGATGTTGGCCACGCTCGTATTCTTTGCCGTGCGCTTGAGCCGTGTGGACCCGATCGAGTCGCGGTTTACCGTGCGGGAGTACCGGAGCAAGAAGGCGCGTTCCATTCCCGATCGCGCCATCCTTCTGGAAGAGGGCGCGCGAGTGGTGGCGTATCGGCTGCGCGGCTACATCTTCTTCGGCAGCGTTTACCCCTTGGGCGATCACCTCCGGACTTACCTGAGCGGCGATTCGCGTCCTGCATGCCTGATACTGGATTTCGCGGCCGTCTCCGGCTTCGACTTCTCGGCGGTTAGTGTCCTTGCGAGATTCCTGCGGTCGGCGAATGCAGCCGGGGTGCGGGTGGTTCTGAGCGCACCGTCTGAGCAGTTGAGGAACAGTTTGATGCGCAACCTCCCACCTTCGGATTTCGCAGAGCTCTTGCTGGAGCCGAATACGGACCGTGCGCTTGAGCACTGCGAGGAGATCATAATTTCGACATGGAAGGCGCACACGGACAGGGTTGACGAAAAGCGCGCGTCGTTGCTGGAGCGTGCCTCCGCCGACATCGAGCGCCATTTGGAACGGCAGATTCATTTCGAGGAACTGATGGATGAGCTTCGAGATTGGTTAGATCCTCGCCGCTACGCCGTGGGGGAGCCCCTCTCGGGTCCTGATGTGCCAAGCGAAGGTCTGCAACTGCTGACATCCGGTCGCGCTTCCGCCCTGGGAGCGGCGGGCACCCGTCTCCGTCAGTACGGCCCCGGCGATGCAATCTGGCCTGTCAACCCTTCGGACAAGGAGGCGGCCTTGGTGAGTGCGGAGGAACCCTGTGAGACGGTGGTGTTGAGTCTGGATGCCCTGCGCTGGCTTGAGGTGCACGAGGAGCGGCTTGCTCTGAAGCTGTATCGATACTTGCTCGCCGGACGTTTCGGGGCTGAGTCGTGAGCCGTCTGATAGCAGATAGTTTGGTTGCACCACATGCTTGTCCTGTCAGAACGGGGGCGGCAGTTTGTTCTCATCGCAACGGGTGCCGGGCCGGGCCGGACGCCGCGCTTGTTGCATTTGCCCTAGACTGAGCTTCTTAAAAGATATTTAAATATATATCTAGATATATGTTTGATTGACATTCCAGGCAAAGTTCTATATGCTTGAAGCAGAAAACAGGAGGTAGCTATGGAGAACTTGTTAACTAATAAGACCGCTTCGTTAACCGAATTTCGTGATCCTAAGAATGTGATCAAAAAAGCCGGCGGCAAGCCCGTTGCCATTTTGAACCGGAATAAGCTTGAAGGCTATTTTGTTCCCGCTTCCGCTGTGCATAAAATCAGTTTTAAGCTTGCTGATTCCGACGAAGTTGATGCTGCTATTGCAAAACGCAAAGATAAGATACAGCCAATCTTAGATTACCTTAAAGATAAATAGGCATGAAATATTTATCACCCGAGAAGGTGGTTGCCATGCACGAACAGATCGTTGAGCCTGACGAACTGCAAGGCATGGCCCGGAACAAGTCCATTGAGTCTGTTTTGGCACGCATCGACAACCGCGTTGCCTACGGGATGATTGAGGATGTGTTTGAACTTGCTGCCTGTTATGCGTGCTGTATCGCGGTTGGGCATGCGTTTAATGATGGTAACAAGAGAACAGCACTCAAGGCGATGGATACTTGCTTGACTATAAACGGCATAGAACTGGATTTTGATACTGTGGAAACAGGGGACATGATCATCAAAGCCGCCCAGGGTATTGTTGATGAAAAAGAACTTGCGGACTGGCTTAGAGTTCTGGCTCAATAAAAATTTGGTGAATTCGGGATGCCTAGAATGGCTCTAAATATTGAAAGGGGAAAAGTCGGCATGCTATTTGAGGATTTCCTCAGAGAACAGGGGACCTGTGAGGAAACGACCGGGTGGGCAGTGAGGTGCGTTCTGGTCTTCCAAGTTGTTCAATTGATGAAAGAATATTTAAAGCTTAATCAATCTTCTCACAGTTCAGATATAATTTGTCCGAAAGGTTCTGCCCCTTGAGGGGTTTCAGTTCCAAAAACGATCTTTCTTAAAATTTCCGGTATTTCTTTGCTAGATGAAACTGATTTATCACGCCAAAGAACTCACTTTCAAAAATCTTTTCAAAAAACACGAGCTTGACCCAAGCGACGAGACGACCCTTTTTCTTCTTCCCGGGGTATCAGTTGTACAGGAAATAGAAGACTGCTACTCTGGCGGAGGGGTGTGGGGGAAAAACCTGCTCACGTTCAATGAGTTTTCAGATTTTGTAAATGAGGCATCCCCGAACCTGAAGAAGAAAAGGATATCGAGAACCCAGGCCTTATCGGTAACCAGAAAAGCGGCGGAGTCGGTCTCAGGGGGACTTGAGGTTTTCAGGGAGTTCTCGCAGAACCGGGATTTTCTAAACGCCGTAGCTTCCATTGTTTCAAAACTTAAGCAAAGCAAAGTTTCCGTGGGGGAATTTGTCGGGTCTGCCAGAAGAGTCAATGCGCGGAGTTTGCGGAAAAAACTCTCGGATATAGGGCTTGTTTACGAAAAATACGAGGCGCTTATCACGGAGAGAGGTTTTCTTGATGACGCGGATTCTGTTCGTGTCATCTCAGAAGAGCTGGAGAGGGAAGGGCTTGCGCCGTTTTTCCCGTCTGCGAAAAAGCTTGTTATCTTCGGGTTCTCCGATTTTACGCTCTGCGAGCTTGACGTGATAAAAAGCCTTTCCTCGGCGGTTTCAGAAACTTTCTTTTTCGTAAGCGATTTCGGCGGTCTGGATGAGTACAGAGACCGCTTTCTGGGAAGGCTTCGCGAAGCTTCCATGCCCTGTGAAGAAGATTTCGCGATGACAGACGAAGTCCCCGAAGCCAAGACGCAAAGCAAGTTCGGTGAGTTTCGGGACTCACACGATGAAATCGAGTACGTCTCAAGGACGATTAAAAAACTCATTGTGGATGAGGAGTATAAAGCCTCTGATTTTAAGGTCCTTGTCAGGTCATCGCAGAGACGCAGCCGCTCCATAGTCCACATATTCGAGAAAAACGGAGTTGCGGTTGACCTCAGAAATTCCGGGACCTTGGCGGGGAGCGTATACGGGCGCCTTGCGGGCGATATTCTTCGCCTCAAATCAGGCAATTTTCACAGAAACGACCTGATCGGACTTCTCTTCAACCCGCTTTTTTCTCTCTATCTGGGAGAGTCTGATTTCTCGCAGCGCTGCACCAATCTCGTAAAGGAAATTTCCTCCGCAAGCGTTTCTTCCGAAGACAGGAAATACAGGACCGTAAGCGGTATCTCGGGCTGGAAAAGGATTTTAGAACACATAGTGGAGAAGGACGCTCAACTGTCCGCAGTCGCCAGAGATATAGGCTCGGTGCTTGGTTCGGTATCGTCAAAGTTCGGCAGAAGAACTTTTGCCGCGATGACCTCTGATCTAAGAAAGATTTTTTCAGAACTCGAGGTTTCTGAAAGTTCGGCGCTGCTTATAGAGAGAAATCAGACGACCAGGGAGTGTTTCGATGAGTTTTTCTCTTTTCTGAGGGAGCTTTCCTTTTCTTACGAGGATTTTGATTTCCGGGTTTCAGACCCCGTGGAATATCTTCTTTTTCTGGACGAGTTCATGGGGGAGAGGACGGTTCCCTATAAAACTCCCTGCGATGGCGATTCAGAAAGGGTGAGCGTTACCGATTTCTCCGCGGCACGTGGAATAAGCCCGAAGTTCCTTTTCCTGGTTGGCCTCTCGGATACTTGCTTTCCCTCGCCTCTCCCAGCGGATCCGGTGCTCAAGCCCAGGGAAAAGGCGGAAATGAACCGGGTGCTAAAAAAAAGGGTGTTTGACGAGGAAGGTCTTCATTACGAGAAGGAGAAACATCTTTTCTCTACCCTTGCTACTGCCACTTCTGAGAAGGTATTTCTCTCCTGCTTCCGCTACGACCAGAAGTCAAGGGAGATAATCCGCTCAGACTTTCTTGAGGAAAAGGGGATTTCTCCTCCGGCGCGACGCTCTGAGAGTTTCTCGGAACCTGGAGAGATATTTTCAGGGGAAGATGCTCTTTTTCACTGTTTTTCCCCCTCGGGAATATCGGATGTCGATCCTAAGCTTGCCGAGATTATAAGAGAGCACTACGGTTCGGATGTGGTCGGTTATCTCTCGGGTGGTATCTCCGCGGAGAGAAAAAGACTCGACCTTGAAGGTGATTACACGGATTTCGAAGGAGTTCTCCGCAATGCCCCTTCGCGCTTGGACACTTTTTCACCCACAAAGCTCGAAACCTACGGGACATGCCCCTTTATGTATTTTTCGAAGGAAATGCTGAAGCTGGGCATGGTCAGGGACCCCGAAGAACAAAGGGCATCGCAGCTTGACCTTGGCTCGCTTGCCCACGAAATTCTCAGGGAGTTTATGGAGACCGTTTTCGCCGAGGGTTCCGGCTGGCCGGAAGCGAGCCGTGTTGCCGAGATCTATGAGAAACTCAAAAGGAAGTATGAAACCAAGCCCGGGGTTTTCTCCCATCTTCCAAAGAATGTGGCGGAGATTGGGAAAAAGAGGTTTTTTGACTGCATTTTGCCGAACTTCATCACCGATGAGATTCAAAGAATCGGGAAAGATGAATTCATCCCCCGGGTTTTTGAAAAGGAAGTGAAGTTTCGCATCGGGAATGCGGAAATCAGAGGAAAAGTGGACAGAGTAGACGTCCACAGAGGTGACGAGAAAAAAGCCGCGGTTATCGATTACAAGATCGGAGGCGTAAAAGGGAGAAAATATTTTGATTTTGAAAATCTGCAGCTTCCCCTTTACCTAAAGGCACTGCTTGAGGAAGGGGCTGTTCCCTCCAGGGGCTCTTATCTTTCAATCGGGAAACCGGGAGAAAGCGCCTCTTCCAAAGACCCTTATCTTGATGAAGCGGCTTCGCTTGCGGAGCACTACGTGGAGAACATAAGAAAAGGTTTTTTTCCTCCCTACGTGGGGAGAAAAGAGGAGAACCAGGAAGTCCATTACCTCGAGATGTCCAAGAACCGTCCCTGTTCCTACTGTGATTACGCGGACCTTTGCAGGGTAAAAAACGGCGTGGTAAGGAGGACCGGGCGTTCGCAAGGATAAGTCATGGAGAGAATTTCTGAGTTCCTAAGTCTTAAAGGAGAGCAGTCCCGGATACTTCGCCCGGCAAGAAAGGTAGCGGTTAGGGCGGGAGCGGGCTCGGGAAAGACAAGAGCCATAATAGCCAGGTATCTGGGGATTCTGGAAAGCGGAGAAGCGGATATCCCTCAGATTGTGACCGTCACCTTTACGGAAAACGCCGCTGCGGAGCTGAAATCCAGAATAAGTTCCGAGATTACGAGATATATCGAGAATTCCGGCCACAGAGGAAATATAGCCGAGGGGTGGCGCAGGAAGTTTTTCTCTGCTCCCATAGGAACTATCCACAGTTTCTGTTCAGGGATACTGAGAGAAAACGTATTTGATTCAGGGCTTCCGCTTAACTTCTCCGTAATTGAAGGTTCCGAGGAGAATGCTTTTTATGAACAGAATATCGGCAAGTTTCTTCTCATGAAGATCGAGGAGGGCGACCCCAGGCTAAAGAGACTTCTCGAGATGGAATCTTATGATTATGCCCAGATTACGAAAATCATAGCGATGATACTAAAAGAAGCGGCAAGGCTCCATCTGATCCCTCCTTTCTCCTATTACGGAGAGAACCCCAGCCACAAAAACCCCGATTCAGAAGCGCTTGAATCCATAGATAAAAGTCTTCACATGAGGATTGAGGACTATATTTCCGTTCTTTCATCCCAGTCCAAAAGGAGAAAACAGGCTCTGCAGGACCTAAGCGGAAAAATAGACATGACTCTGGGTCTTGACCGGAATATTCGCTACCTGAGGGCCGTTTATGAAGAGGCAAAAAAGGAAATGACGAAGTCTGAGGTTGAGCAGTCGAGGCTTGCTCTTGTCGATACGGTCTTTTCAGTAATGGGACATTACGATTCGGAAATCAACTCTATCTATCTTGATTTATCTGGCGACGCGTATCATTTTCTGAGGCAGAGGAAAGTCCTTGAGGAAAAAATAGAGTACGAGGATATGATACGTCTCACAATTGAACTCCTCGAAAAAAATCCCGAGATATTAGGCTATTACAGAAGTTTTCTAAAGTTTATTATAGTCGATGAATTCCAGGATACCGATTCCCTTCAGCTAAGGTTGATGAATCTTCTCACGGACGGCGACTCTGGAGGCAGTCTTGTTGTGGTCGGTGACGTAAACCAGTCCGTTTACGGTTTCAGGGGAGCCGAGCCGGAGACGTTCGGAAAGATACTTAAAACTGGGGATTTCGAGAAAATTTCCTTTGCTGCCAATTACCGCTCCAGCGGTAGGCTCATAGATTTTTTCAATCTTTTTTTCGCCGGTACTTTCCCCGAAGGATATTACGAGAAAATGACAGTTCCCGTTTCGCGGCCCGATCCCGGTATTTCGGTGGAAATAATCGCTTGCGAAGGCGCGAAAGCCGACGAGTCGATCGAACTTGAAGCCTGTGCCGTCGCGTCAAGGATAAAAGAGATACGGAAGGAATCTTCAGAAGAAATTGCTCTTCTGTTCAGAAGGTCTTCAAACGTCTCTGTATACGAAAAAGCGCTTGCGAAGGAAGGAATAAGATTTCAGTCCCGTATTGGGCGCGGTTTCTACGACCTTCCAGAAGTAAGGGACGTTATGTGTATGCTCAGATACTTTCTTGACCCTCAGGATCTATTGGCTCGGGCGTCGGTGCTAAGATCTCCTTATTTCGGGGCGTCGGATGATGAGCTTTTCTCCTATTTCCAGGGAGAGGGGAGAGAAAACGGCTCCAGAATCGGGCAATACTTTCGTTTTCTTGATGAAAAAAGAAGGGAGTACGTTAACGGAAATGCCTTCAGGGCAGTTGATTTCGCTGTAAACGGGCTTGGTTATTCCTCCGCATCCCTCGCGCTTCCGGATGGAAAGGCCAAGTATCTAAATCTGAAAAAGGTTCTTCTGATGACAGAAAATCTGGTTTCACGCAAGGGGTACGGGCTTCGCCAGGTGGTAGAGCACTTTGATTCTATGCGTCGGACTTACGAAGAAGAGCAGGTTTTTGAGGAAACAAACGACAGCGGGGTAGTGAAACTTATGACGGTTCACGGGGCGAAGGGGCTTGAATTTCATACCGTTTTTCTCTGCAACACTAACTACAGAAGGGTGACGCCGTCTGAAAGGGTTATGGCGGATATCGAAAAAGGTTTTGTAGTCAGATACCCGGCTTCCTCTTCGGGTAACTGGGAGGAGCTTAAATCCCGCGTCGAGAGAAAAGAGGCTTGGGAAGAGAGAAGGGCACTCTATGTAGCCATGACCCGGGCGGAGGAAAGACTTTTCATATGCTTTAGCGGCCGCCGCTTGGCCAAAGAAGAGCGGATGCAAGTGGAAAAAGGCAGCTTCGCTGAACTTATTGATTCGAAGCTTTCCCTGTCTTCCCGGTGTCTTGAAATGCCGCAAGGGTTTACGGATGACACATGGGGAATTTCTTTCCCGGGGCTCTATCGGGAGGAAGCCTCGGAGGGCCCTGACTCCGTATCGGATACTTCTTCTTTGAAAACAGAAGTTCCTTTGCAGCTTAAATACATAGATCCTCTTTACGACAGGGAAGATAAGGCAAAGCCGGCGGAGATTTCCCCGCTTCCAGATCTGTTTTCACCGACCGACCGCTTAAAAGACCCAGAGAGGGCGGGGAGCATAATGCACAGGTTCCTTGAGACCTGGGATTTCAGAGAGGAAACGGCTGAGAAAGAAATTGAATTCGTTCTGGGGGAATTCCTTGTCTCAAATCCGAACATGAAGGAGCTGCTGCTGGAACTTTCCTCAAATTTTCTTGAATCCGAACTCTTTTCCTTTATAGGTGAGGCTCAGAAAATCAGAAGGGAGCTTAAATTTGTCTTTGATCCCGGCAAAGGCTCTCCTAAAAGAGGCAGAATAGATCTTCTGACCGAAGAGGGTGGGGGAGTGCGTCTTTTTGATTACAAGTACAGGAAATCAATTGATAACGACGCCCGCGAGGCTTACGAAAAGCAGATGGACGGTTACTGCGAGGCGGTGGGCTCAAAATTCCAAAAACCGCTGCTTTCGCGCCACATAGTTCTTATCCCGCAGGTTGAGCTTGTCTCCATATAAAAGTTCCATGGAAAAGACGGTTGTTATAATTCCGGCCTTAAACGAAGAGCGCTCCATAGCACAGGTAATCGGGGATATTCCCCGGGATCTCGTAACGGAGATAGTGGTTGTCGACAACGGCTCGACCGACTCCACGGCACGCATTGCCTCAGGCTGCGGAGCCACCGTTGTAAACGAAGGGAGAAAGGGGTACGGACAGGCTTGCCTTGCGGGGATAAACCACATTAAGAACTCTTCGTATACACCTGATATCATAGTATTTCTGGATGGGGACTATTCTGATTATCCGGGAGAAATGAAAAACCTCGTCTCACCGGTAACCGAGGACGGATACGACCTTGTTATAGGGTCAAGAACAGTTGGTGAAAGACAGAAAGGGGCGCTTTTGCCCCAGGCCCTTATGGGCAACTACGTGGCGACCAGGCTTATAAAACTGTTTTACGGAGTGAGCTTTACCGATCTCGGTCCCTTCAGGGCCATAAGATATGACAAGCTCCTTTCTCTCGACATGAAAGACAAAACTTTCGGATGGACGGTTGAGATGCAGATAAAGGCTGCGAAGAAAGGACTTCGCTGCACCGAGGTTCCGGTGAGTTACAGAAAGAGAATAGGAACTTCAAAGGTAACCGGAACAATCACGGGAAGCTTTATGGCCGGGGTGAAGATCATCTGGATGATATTCAGGCAGCTTTTTTCGTAAGGTTTCTTGCTGGCGCGTCCCCGGCAGGATTCGAACCTGCGGCCTCAGGATTAGGAATCCTGCGCTCTATCCAACTGAGCTACGGGGACACAGAAGGGAAAATGAGTCTACCCGCTCGGGTTTCCGGTTCAAGGGGAAGCGGAACCGA
>JAPOQQ010000083.1 GCA_026710625.1 Candidatus Dadabacteria bacterium
AAAAGCCAAGAAGGTAAAAGAGAATTTCGCCAAGAAGCCCACGCTCATGATTGGAGCCGCTGTTGCGGGTATAGATGTTGAAGATGGAAGCGATGGCAATATAGGAATTCCATCTGGAGAGAGAGCGCTTGAAAACGGTACAGTCACTTCCTTCACGGCAGATATAAACTACAGGGACCCAAGGTTCAACCTTACCGGTGAGTATATCGGAAGGTGGGTGAATCCCGACGACGCCGGCGTAGGCACTGCCTATGATTCCGGTTTCAGAGTTCAGGGCGGTTTCTTCGTGATTCCGAAGAAAGTCGAGCTTGCCTCAAGATACGCGATGGTTATGTTTGACGATGACCCCAACGTTCTCGGGGGAAATGACCTTGACAACGTATGGACGTTCACACAGGGTCTTAACTACTACCTAAGCGGCAATCACAAGTGGAAATTGCAGCTTGACTACACTTTCCAGAGAGAAGAGGATCTCGCTGGCGCAGAGTCTGATGAGTCGATGGTAAGAGCGCAGGTTCAGGCCTACTTCTAGGATCTTGCTCTAAGGAATAAGTTTTTTTCTCCTTCCTTTTAATCTGTTAGGCTGAAGCCCTCTCGCATTGGAAACGATGCGAGAGGGCTTTTGTTTTTTACGCCTGGATACGGGTTAATTAATTCTGTCTCATCGGTTAGGATTAAGCGCAAATGACGAGAGTAAAGGTGTGCGGAATAACTAACCCGGAGGATGCTCTCTGCGCAGTGCGGCTGGGAGCTGGGGCACTCGGTTTCGTTTTTTACGAGAAAAGCCCGAGGTTCATCAGCCCCGTAGAGGCAGGAGAAGTAATAAGACAGATTCCCCCATTTGTAACCAAGGTGGGGGTTTTTGTAAACGCCGAGGCGGATTACCTGCGGGAGGCAAGAGACATCGCGGGTTTTGACGTCTACCAGTTCCACGGGGATGAGACCCCGGAGTTCTGTGCCACGTTCGAAGAGAACTACATAAAGGCCATAAGGGTCAGGAATGCGGAAAGTCTTGATGCGGTGGAACTCTATGATACGGACGCATTTCTTTTCGATGCTTACTCGCCGGATGCCTATGGGGGCACGGGAGAAAATTTTTCGTGGGAAGTTCTTTCCCGTCGGAATCTTGAGCATAAATTCGTTATACTTTCCGGAGGACTTAACCCGGATAACGTGCGCAACGCCATACGGGCGGTGGGTCCCTATGCCGTTGACGTGAGCTCCGGGGTAGAAAGTTCCCCTGGGGTAAAAGATCATACGAAGCTTAAGCGATTCATGGAGGCCGTAAGTTATGGGTAAAACCAACCGGAAATACAGCTATCCTGACCCTGGAGGTCATTTCGGAGACTTCGGCGGCCGCTACGTCTCAGAAACCCTGATGCCCGCTCTGATCGAGCTTCAGCGGGCCTATGAGGAGGCTGGGGCTGACGAGACTTTTCACGAGGAGATCGATTACTACCTGAAGCAGTACGCGGGTAGGCCCACCCCGCTTTACTACGCCCGCGCGATGACGGAGAGTCTCGGCGGCGCCAAGATTTACCTTAAAAGAGAGGATCTTGCCCACACTGGAGCGCACAAGATAAACAACACGATAGGCCAGGGGGTTCTCTGCGGGAGGATGGGCAAGGACAGGATAATAGCCGAAACCGGAGCGGGGCAGCACGGGGTCGCCACGGCCACGGTTGCCGCGCTTTTGAACAAGGAGTGCGTGATATACATGGGTGAGGAGGACACGAAACGCCAGGAGCTTAATGTTTTCCGCATGAAGCT